>JAEZIF010000532.1 GCA_023416135.1 Pseudomonadota bacterium | reverse complement strand
CCTCTTCTCTACACTGCTCCCTGAAATACAGGCTAGACAGCCGGGATTGCACCTTGGCGACATGGCGATCCTCTATCCGGCAGCGTGGATCGGCAACGCCGTGGCCGAAGCCGCTCAGGTTGCGGGTATCGCGACACTAAGAAGCGATACCAACGCGCTGTATCCGCGCGGAAGCCGACTGATGCGATGGCTGGAGCAGTGCGCAGAATGGAGCTGCGGCGGCTGGCAGATTGGTACACCTCGTTTTAGTCGACTCACCACCGATGGAAGGCGTCTATTTGGTGAAGTATTGACGAGCGATGAAGCGCGGATGGACTTCCAGCGCAGGTTGGTCGAGGTGCTGTGGGCGCGCAGAGATAAAAACGTTACCCTGCATCAGTGGCTGTCTGAACTGCAGCAAGAGTTTCTCGATGCACTGATAGATGCATGCCGGACTATGCAAGACGAGGGAGAGACGCTGCGCGCCTTTGTTGAACGATGTGCGACCGGGGATTGCCAGGAGATGGTCCTGAGCGAATTCGCGGGTCAAGCTGAAGGTCGCGATTGTATCAAGCTCTCTACACTCCATAGTTCCAAAGGTCGCGAATTCCCCGTTGTCATCATGTTTGGAATGGATGAGAGCCGCATTCCTCGAAACAATCCGAGCGAACGCGATCTGATCGAGTCTCGGCGGCTGTTCTATGTTGGCTTCACGCGCGCGAAAACCGAGCTGCATCTGATGTACTCAGCCCACAAAGCTTCGCGCTTCGTATCCGAGGTTGAAAGGCGTCTTGCGGCTGGCTGATCTCATGCTGCACGGCTCCGTACGCACTGGGCTTTAGGCCGCGTTAGCCCGGATATCTCAAAGGTGGGAGGTGCATCGGAGTCCTGACTCTGCAAAAGTTGTTTTGCGAGAACGACCTTTGTTACCGGAGAAAGGGGCCCCGATGCCGACAGAGTGTATCGCGGACTTGTTTGGTTTTGCACGGGTTGAAGGGCGCCGCGTTGAGGCGGGTTTTGACGGCGGGTCGCAGACGTCGGATGCCGGAGGGCTGCTGTTGGGGTCGACGGATCGGGCGCTCGGTCTGATCGAGCGGTTTTCGGGCTGCTTTGAGGATCGGCGGGATCCGACGCCGCGCTCGACCGACCTCGGATCGACGAGCTTGTCGGATTTTCCGGCGAACAGGTAGACGCGGCCGTGCGTCACGTTCTGCGGCCGGTCGATCAAGCCGCGCGCGGAAAGGTCGCCGATCAACCGCGGTACGACGCGACGGGCCGACGGCGAGGCTTGTCAGGCCCGACACCCCATCGGCGGTCAGGCGGCCGACGGCACAGCCGTACGGTCCGCCGGCAACGATGCCTGCTCCCATGATCCCAGCCGAACGCGCGATGTGGAGCTGGTTCGCCATGAACGCGCCGGAGCTTATGCCAGCCACCGCGACCTGCCCGGGATCGAGTGGAAAACGTCCCAGCGGATCGGCCGCCGATGCAATGCCGAACGGCCACGCCGCCGCCAGCAGCAGCCATGCAATGGCTCGCCCAAGCGGACCAATCACGCCGGCGTGCCCGGCGGGTTGACCGGCTTCCCGCCATTTGCCTTCTCCAGTGCGACCTTCAGCTCATCGAGCGCCGCGAGCTCGCAGAGGACATTCGCGTTCGCCTGGCTCTCATGAATGGCGGTCCTGAGCGCACCGATCTGGTCGATTGCCATGCCAATGGCGGAGCAGAAGATGTTCGAGGGCATGGGCGCGCTGGCCCGACGTCAGGCGGAATCCTCGACGGGACGCGGCGCCGATCGGCCGACGCGCGTGCACTGGGCGTCGCAGCTCGATGGCGAGAATGTCGCGGACGTAGCCGAAGCCGAACACGCGAGATGCATCTTCCATGCGCCACCCCATGGGCCGAACGAGGGAGCTGCCGGAATGCAGGTCGTCGGGGCGAGCTAAGCTCGCGAATTCACCCGGCGCCAGCGAATTATCCAGGACAAGCAGGCCGGCCGGCCCGCTATATGTTCGTATCGCCCGCCGATTGAGTGTAGAAACGGCGGGCCTCAGGGGCCCGTAGTTCAGTGGTTAGAACGAGCCGCTCATAACGGTTATGTCGCAGGTTCGAATCCTGCCGGGCCTACCAACCACTCCGCTCTTGCAAACTCGGCGGCACGTACTATCGGCATATCATCCGTTAGCGACCACGCCCTCTGTCGCCTGGCGCCCGCCATAGCGGCGCAACCTGTGATCCTATGAATTGTCGTTTTCCCTCGTCAGTGGGCAGCCTGCACTTACCGGGAGACAGTTACCGTTGCATGATCGGCGGCACCTGCAATATCGTTGCTTCGTCGCCATTGCGATGGGCGACAGCTTCCACCTGAACCTTGGCACGCGCGTCGGAAAGCTGACCGAGTACCGTCGCGCGAGGCACGTAGGGCTCCGGCATGCTGGCGCCATAGCCGGCATTGAAGCCGGCATAGTCACGCCAATCCGTGAGAACGTTGTTGGTTCGAACGATCGACTCCGACGTGAAGCCTGCAACGTCGATCAGGCTGTTGAGCCGCTCCCATGCGTTCCGGGCCTGGAGCTCGACGTCACCGGCCTCGACCGCGTCCGTCGAAAGACCGGTCTGACCACCGAGCAGCAGAACGTCACCCGCCAGAACCGCCGGTGCCGCCCTGCCAGGCGTCAGTGGCGCGAGCTTGCTGCCCAGACGCTGGCCGCCGCCTGACGTCGCGATCGATTCGATCGTGAGGCGGAAATCCGGACTTTCCAGAGGAGCTCCGACGACCGTCCAGGTCGGCAGCGACTCGCCGAAGAATTGTCGGAATTCGTTCTCGACCACAGGCAGCTCGCGGAGATCCGCGATCGTGACGTGGACGCTGCAGACATCCCCGGACGACAGCCCGGCGGCCGCGAGCATCCTCTCGAGATTGCGCAATGCCGCAATCGTCTGCTCACGGCTCTTTGACGGCGCTGCCTTGCCATCGGCATCGACAGGACAGGCCGTCGCATAGTGGAAGCCGTCGCACAGCACTCCCGCGGGCGCGCAGCCCGGCAGCACCGGCAATCCCTCCGCTTCGAGCACCCGTGCTCCGCCATCGACAACGGCGATGGCATCGAGCTCGACGGCAGCCTGGGGCAGCGGAAAATCCCATGAACCGACCACCGTATGCGCCGGCCTGATCGCCGAGAAAAGCCGGCCGTACGCCTCCTGGTACTTTCCGATATCCCGCGGGAAGCTAACGTAGGTCTTGAGGCGCACGACGTCGGACAGGCGCGCGCCCATGAGGTCGAGCTCCGTCGCGAGGTTCTCGAACATCCGATCGATCTGCGCGACGGTATCGATGCGGCCGGCACCGTCGCCGGCGAGCCTGAGGTCGGGAAACACGCCCGCCACCGCCCCGATATGCACCAGGTTGCCTACCCTCGAGGCATGCGAGAAATGCGCGATCGGCCGCATCAACCTGTCGGTGAGGATGAGCTTCTTGGACAACGGTCGACTCAGATGACCAGTTCGGTGGATACGCCGCGAACGTCCATCTCGTAGTCGAGATCCTGGACCGGCGGGCGGGCAAAGTGCCAGCTCAGACCGTTGGACGACGCGCCCCGGCCGACGATCTCGCGTTCGAGGAAAGGATGGACATCGTACACCGTGTAGAGGTGCGTGCCCGTGTTGTCGGCCCAGGCCACGCCGAGCGCCGCCATGCGGCGCTCCATTTCGCCCAGCACAAACCGGGCCTTTTCCGCCAGGCCTTCGACCGAGCGATCGCCGAGCCGAACAGCATGGTCGCGATAGTTGCCCTTGCCTTCGGGAGCCTCACCGCTGCCGGCGACGACGAAGCCGCCGGGCGCCCCCGCCGTCCTGGGGCGGGTATAGGAAAAGGCGTAGAGGATGACCTTGTCGGGCGGCGCAACCTGCGGACAGACGTTGGTGCGCGCCACCGGATTCACGCCGTCGCGCATCAGGCCCCAGCGCTCGAGCCAGCCGACGTATTCGCGATTGAACGCGGTGAAGCCCGCCTCCGTGAACGGTGCCGGCGACCGAAGCTCACATGAGCAAAAGGCAGCCAGCGGCCGATTCACGGCCGCGAGGTGAGCCTCGACGGCAGGAAAGGCCTGTGCCAGCGGAAGCGGCTCACGAAAACGCACGCGAACGATCTCGAACCCGTCGGCCGCCCTTACACCCGCGGAATACTGAAAGACTCCTGGAATGAACTGATAGTTGCCAACGTCAAACGAAACCAGGCTTGTCATCCTATCCATCGACTGTCAGGGGTGGCGTTTGCGGGCACAGGCATCCAGCTCATGTCGACTGGATGATCTTGATGAGCTCGGCGGCGCCGGGGGTGGCCTTGCCGAAGGCTTCCCATACCGGCTGGCTCGCCTCGACCCACTTCGGGCGATCCGTGAGCTCGAAGAACTGCATGCCGTTCTTCTTCGCCTCCTCGAGAGCGCTCGCCGCGCGCTCTTCGAACACCTTGCGTTCGTACACGGCCGCCTCCTGGGCAGTCTCGGCGAGGACCTTCTGGAAATCCGCCGGCAACGCGTCGAAGTACGTCTTCGACATGATGACGGGGCGCGGCTCGACCACGTAGCTGGACCACGTGAAGAGCTTCACGACTTCGTAGAGCCGCGCCGAGGTCACGGTCAGCAGGTCGTTCGCCGTGCCGTCGACCGTGCCCTGCTGGAGCGCGG
>JAEZIF010000526.1 GCA_023416135.1 Pseudomonadota bacterium | reverse complement strand
TCTTCGTGATCGGCGACACCGCGCATGCTCCGGGTCCGGACGGCCAGCCGCTGCCCGGCCTGGCGCCGGTGGCGAAGCAGCAGGGAAGCTATGTCGCGCGCGTGCTGGCGGCCTTCCCGCCGACCTTGAGCGGATCGGCGCTGCGCTCGCTCGAGCGCCTGCCCGTCGAGGTGCGCCTGGGCCGGCCCGTGTCCGAGTGCGATGCGACGGGCGTCACCAACGGCGACGAACGCCTGGAGGCCGCGACCATCATCTGGGCGGCCGGCGTCGCCTCCTCGTCGGCCGCCCACTGGCTGGGCGTCGAGAAAGATCGCGTCGGCCGCGTCGTCGTCGGTCCCGATCTCGCCGTGCCGGGCCATCCGGAGATCTTCGTGATCGGCGACACCGCGCATGCTCCGGGTCCGGACGGCCAGCCGCTGCCCGGCCTGGCGCCGGTGGCGAAGCAGCAGGGAAGCTATGTCGCGCGCGTGCTGCGGGCGCGCATCGCCGGTCGGTCGGCACCCGGACCTTTCCGCTACCGCAACTACGGCGCCATGGCGACGATCGGCCGGCGTGCCGCCGTCGCGGACTTCGGCTGGCTGAAGGTCGACGGCACCTTGGCCTGGCTGCTGTGGGGGCTGATCCATGTCACATTCCTGATCGGCTTTCGTAACCGCCTCGTCGTCCTGTTCGACTGGCTGTGGTCCTATGCGACTTTCCAGTCGGGCGCGCGCCTGATCACCGGCCCGGATTCACAGTGAGCTCGCGCTGACGCGCCACGATTGCGTCCGTCATCGAAAATGCCGATCATCGCCGTGGTCTCCGGAGAGTGCTGAATGAAGAACACGTTCGTTGCCGGTCTCGTCGCGACGGCATTGTCGATATCGACGGCTCTCGCCCAGCAGCAGCCGGCAGCCCAGGGGCCCGCATCCCCGTCGCCCGCATCGGCGCCCGATCTCGGCCTGAAGGTCGAAGTCGAACCGGCCGCCATGGCCATCGTGAAGGCCATGGCCGACAAGCTCGCCGCCGCCAAGACGATGAGCTTCACGGCGTTCACGATCTTCGAGAGCCCCGATCGCACCGGCCTGCCGCTCGGCTACACCACACTGTCGCAAGTGACCGTGCAGCGGCCGAACAAGCTCAAGGTCATCTCGCCGGGCGACGGGCCGCGCAGCGAATTCTACTACGACGGCAAGACCGTCAACGCTTACGAGCCCGCGGCCAAGCTGGTGGCCACGGTCGACGCGCCCGACACGATCGACGCCATGCTGCGCGCGGCCTTCCAGCGGGCGGCGATCTACTTTCCCTTCACTGACCTGGTCGTCAGCGATCCGATGGCGGCGATCGCCGAGAACCTGCGCGTCGCCTTCGTCGTCGGCAAATCGACGGTGGTGGGCGGCGTCACCACCGACATCGTCGTCCTGGTCGGCAAGTTCGCCCATGTCCAGCTCTGGATCGGCAGCGACGACAAGCTGCCGCGCATGGCGCGCGCCATCTTCCTGGAAGACCCGGCGCGCTATCGGCACACCGTGATGTTCTCGGACTGGAAGATCGATCCGGCACTCGCTGCCGACACCTTCGCCTTCACCGCCCCGGCCGGCACGATCCGCATACCGTTCGCACCGCCGGGCGCGACGGAAAAGGGCAAGTAGGACTTCAGGAGAGCACGATGAACAGGAAGCTGCTTCTTCTCACCGCCATCGCCATCGCCACGCCGCTTGCGCCCGCCGCCGCCTGGTTCCATGCCGGCGGCTGGAGCGGCGATCGCTCGTCGTGGTCGGCTCACAGCTGGCGCGGCGGCACCGCTTCAGGCGGCGGCGGCTCGTGGAACGCGACCGGCTATCGCGGCGGCACCGCCTCGGGCGGCCGCGGATCGTGGAGCGCACCGGCGCCAACGGCAACCACCAACTATGGCGGGCCGGACTACTATCACGGCGGCTATTACGGCGCCTACAACGCCCCCACCGTGGTCAATACCTACGGCGCCGGTTGCTACAATTGCGGCGGATGGAACACCGGCGGCGCAGTTGCAGCCGGCATGGTGGCGGGTGCCGCCGTCGGCGCGGCGGCAGCCTCGAGCGCCAACAACCAGGCCGCCTATGCACCAGAGGTCCAGGCTGGTGCGGCCCAGGCAACCAACGCGGCCAATCCGCCGGGCACGATCTACGGAAGCTTGCCTGCCGGCTGCAGCTACAAGGCGGTCGGCGGCCAACCCTATTACAGCTGCACCGACGGGCTGTGGTTCATGCCGGCCTATGGCGCCAACGGCGTCTATTATCGCGTCGTCGCGGCCCCCTAAAGAGTTGACCACCACCACCTAGGATGGGGATGGCGACTTCGGTAGACTCAAGGGCAATGGCCGCCGACGTCACCATCCAGGCAAGATCCGACCAGGCCGGGAACACCCAGGCGGTGCGCCGGCGCAGCCCTGCCTTTGGGCTGTCGTGGCGCATCCTCGCCCTGGTCGTGGCCGCGGTGATGACGGCCGAGATCGCGATCTTCCTGCCGTCGATCGCCCGCTTCCGCGCGGTCTATCTCAGCCAGCTCATCGAAAGCGGGACGCTCGCCGCCCTGGCGCTCGATGCGACGCCCGACAACATGGTGACCGAGGAGGTGAAGCGCACCCTGCTTGATCATGCCCAGGTCGACGCCGTCGTGTTGATTGAGCCCAACAAGCCCAAGCGGGCGCTGTTGAACATCGAGCCCAAACCCAGCATGCCGTCCTTCAACCTCAAGGAGGAGGGCGCCCTGGCTCTGATCTGGGATGCGCTGCGGGCGATGGCCAACGACGGCCAGCGCTACATCCGGGTCGGCGGCCAATCGATGCGGCTGCCCAACGCCATGGTTTGGATCGTGGCCGACGAACTGCCCATGCGCATCGCCATGTACGGCTACGCCGGCCGCATTCTGGTCCTGTCGCTCATCATCGCGCTGTTCACCGCCTTCCTCCTCTATCTTGCGTTGCGCTGGTTGGTGATTCTGCCCTTGCAGGACCTGTCGGCCGACATGATTGCCTTCCGCCGTGCGCCCGAGGAGCCGGGCACCGAGCGGCCGCCGACGCGTCGGCGCGACGAGATCGGCGTGGTCGATCGAGAATTCCAGAACCTGCAGCGCGAGCTGCGCGCCTCGCTGCGTCAGAAGTCGCGACTGGCCGAGGTGGGTGCCGCGACCAACAAGGTCAACCACGACCTGCGCAACATGCTGTCGACGGCGCGTCTGCTGTCCGACCGGCTGGCGCGCAGCGAAGACGAGCGCACGCGCGCCCTGGCGCCGACCATCCTCAAGACCATCGATCGCGCGGCGCGACTGGCGAGCGATGCCATCGAATATGTGCGCGACCAGCGCACGCCGCGCCTCGCCTCGATCGACCTTTCCGATCTGGTGGACGAGGTGGGCGTGGCCTTGCAGGAGCAGGGCGAGGAGAGCGACCCGAACATCGTGCGCGACTGGATCAACGAGGTCGCGCACGGCCAGGCGGCGCGGGCCGATCGCGACCTGCTTTATCGCGTCTTCGTCAATCTCGGCCGCAACGCCTTCGAGGCGGGAGCGACGATCGTGACGGTGCGGGCCCACACCGGCGGCATCGACCGCCTGGTGGTCGATGTCATCGACAACGGGCCCGGCGTGCCGCAGGAAATGGTCGACGGCGTCTTCCGCCCGTTCGTCACCGGCGGACGCGCCGGCGGTGCAGGCCTCGGCCTTGCGATCGCCCGCGACTTGGTGCGGGCGCACGGCGGCGACATCGCCATCGCCGAGACGGGCAAGCAGGGCACGACGTTCCGGTTCACGCTGCCGCTGTAGGGGCATCGGCCGCTACGCTCAGGACGACGAGGTCCCCTTCAGCTTCGCGATGAACTCGCGGATGCGTTTCGCGTTGACGCCGAGATCGGAGTCGCCGTTGCGGCTCTTGGACCGGATGTCGATCTTGCTGCCGGCGCCGTCGGGCCGGATGCGAATGACGATGTCGTCGTGAAAGCCGAACCAGATGCTGGCCGCCACCGCCTCGATGCGGCCTTCGGCCGGGGAGCGGGCCACGACATCCCAGCCCATGGCCATCGCCGCGGCATCGACCTTCTTGAATGCCTCGGCCGGGGGCTCGGGCAGGATCACCGGCGTGATGTCGGGATAGGCGGCGCGCTGCAGTACGGCTGCATGCGCCCCGGGATAGGCCGCGGGATTGGCAGCGCCACGGCGCAATTGAAGGGTCGCCACCAGCGGCGGTGGATTGTTGGTGTCGGTCGTGACGTCGTTGAGCTCGGGCGCCTGCTGGGCGCGCAGGAACCAATTGAGCGGCATGTAGGCCGCGGCGCTGCCGATCGCGATGGCGAGCAGGGCCGCCACGAAGCCGCGCCGCCGGTCGCCGGGTCTGGTCGGCACGAACGTGGCAACCCCCAGCGCCACCGCAGCCACGGCGACATAGAAGCCGTAACGGAAGATCGCGAAGGCCGCTTCGATCTCGAACCCGAAGAAGCGATGCAGCGGTCCGGCGGAGGCGACGATGAGCGCCGCGACGCATGCCATGATGAAGGCCATGCGCGCCAGACGGTGGCTGACCGGGTTGGTCGGACGAACGAACATGGCGTCGCGCATGGTAGCCGTGAAACAATGCGGACGCACGGCTCGACAGAGAAGGAATCCTTCTCTATGCGCCGCCCATGAAGAGCGCCGACACCGAACGACGCAACGCCATGGCCGCGGGCTTCATCGCCATTGTGCTGTGGGGCTCCCTGGCAGCGCTGTCGGTGTCGGCTGGCCCGATCCCGCCCTTTCAGATGGTTGCCATGACGTTCGCGCTGGGCGCCGCGATCGGCATCGTGCGTGCGCGCATGCGTGGCATGGGCTGGCGGAGCCTGGTCGGCTGGCCGCCGCGCGTCTGGCTGCTGGGCGTGGGCGGCCTGTTCGGCTACCACGCGCTCTACTTCGCCGCTCTGCAGCTTGCACCGCCGGCCGAAGCGAACCTCGTGAATTATCTGTGGCCATTGCTGATCGTGTTGCTGTCGGCGCCGCTGGCCGGCGAGCAGCTCGGCTGGCCGCACCTCCTGGGGGCGCTGCTGGGTTTCGCCGGCGTGGCAGTGCTCGCCGTCGGCCGCGGCGTGAGCTTCGGCGGCGCGCATGCGCTGGGCTACGTACTGGCGCTGGGCTGCGCCGTCGCCTGGTCGCTCTACTCGGTGCTGTCGCGCCGCTTCGGCGAGACGCCGACCGACGCCGTCGCGGCCTTCTGCGCAGCCTCGGCGATCCTGTCGCTGGGCTGCCACCTCCTGTTCGAGCGCACCGTGTGGCCGGCCTCGACCGCGGCGTGGCTCGCCGTGCTGGCGCTCGGCCTCGGGCCCGCGGGTGCCGCTTTCTATCTCTGGGACCATGCGGTGAAGCGCGGAGACATCCGCGCGCTGGGCGCGCTGTCCTACGCCACGCCGATCCTCTCGACGGCGCTGCTGATCGCCTGCGGCTTCGCCGAGCCTACCGGGACGCTGCTGGTCGCGGCACTCCTGGTCACGGTCGGCGCCGCGCTGGCATCGTGGGAGATACGGCGGCGTTAGAGCGCTTTCCATTCGACGAGAACCGCGAGCGGTTCCCGTCGAATGGAAAGGCGCGCTGTGTGGAGTCTCAACAGGTTGTCCTCGGTCAGGCCGAGTCTGGTGATGGGCGGCACTCGTCCGATACTGGCATGAGGTCGATGCCAGTTGTAGCGGTGCATGAAGAAGGGCAGCTCGTGGGCGCGCTG
>JAEZIF010000522.1 GCA_023416135.1 Pseudomonadota bacterium | reverse complement strand
GCCTCAAGGAGGCGCAGAACACCGCGGCCATGCTCACCACGTTCAACGAGGTGGACATGACCAACGTGATGGCGCTGCGCGACCGGCTGAAGGACGACTTCGAGAAGAAGCATGGCGCGCGGCTGGGCTTCATGTCGTTCTTCGTCAAGGCCTGCATCGCCGGGCTGAAGGAGCTGCCGGCCGTCAACGCCGAGATCGAGGGCGACGACCTCGTCTACAAGAACTACTACGACATCGGCGTCGCCGTCGGCACGCCGCAGGGCCTGGTGGTTCCTGTGGTGCGCGATGCCGACCAGAAGTCGTTCGGCGACATCGAGAAGACGATCGCCGAGCTGGGACGCAAGGCGCGCGACGGCAAGCTATCGATCGCCGAGCTGACCGGCGGCACCTTCACCATCTCCAACGGCGGCGTCTACGGCTCGCTGATGTCGACGCCGATCCTCAACCCGCCGCAGTCGGCGATCCTCGGCATGCACAAGATCCAGCAGCGGCCCATGGTGGTCGGCGGCGAGGTCAAGGTGCGGCCGATGATGTACCTCGCCGTGTCGTACGACCACCGCATCATCGACGGCCGCGAGGCCGTGCTGTTCCTGGTGCGGGTGAAGGAATGCATCGAGGATCCGGAACGGCTGTTGCTGGGCGTCTAGCCCCGCCATCCCGACCGACGCGGAGTGGAGAGACCTCCTCATGTTGCGCACAAAGACAATCCCCCTCGACTTCGCTCGGGGTGACGGAAAATGAGTGAAACCTTCGACCTCGTCGTGATCGGCGCCGGACCGGGCGGCTATGTGGCGGCGATCCGGGCCGCGCAGCTAGGCATGAAGGTCGCCATGGTCGAGAAGCGCTCGACCTTCGGCGGCACCTGCCTCAATGTCGGCTGCATCCCGTCCAAGGCGCTGCTTCAGTCTTCGCACCTGTTCGAGGCGGCGGGCCACGATCTCGCCCAGCACGGCATCGTGCTCGCAGCGCCCAAGCTCGACTTCGGGCAGCTGATGAAGCGCAAGGCCGAGGTCGTGGACGCCACCACCAAGGGCGTCGCTTTCCTGTTCCGCAAGAACAAGATCACCTCGTTCCAGGGCACCGGCCGCGTCGACAAGGCCGGATCGGTGTCGGTGCTGGGCGACGATGGCGCGGTCAAGGACACGCTCGCCGCCAAGAACATCCTGATTGCCTCGGGATCGGAAGTGATGCCCCTCCCAGGCGTCACCATCGACGAGAAGAAGATCGTGTCATCGACCGGTGCGCTGGAACTCGCCGAGGTGCCGAAGCACCTGGTCGTGGTCGGCGCCGGCATCATCGGGCTCGAGCTCGGTTCGGTGTGGCGCCGGCTCGGCGCGGACGTGACGGTGATCGAGTTCCTCGACCGCATCACGCCCGGCGTCGACGACGAAGTCACCAAGCATTTCCAGCGCGCGCTTGCCAAGCAGGGCCTGAAGTTCAAGCTGGGATCGAAGGTGACCACGGCCGATGCCTCGGGGCAGGGCGTGACGCTGACGGTCGAGCCGGCCAAAGGCGGTGCGGCCGAGACCGTGCAGGCCGATGTCGTGCTCGTCTCCATCGGCCGCCGGCCGTGCGTCGAAGGGCTCGGCCTCGACAAGGTAGGCGTGAAGCTGACCGAGCGTGGGCGCATCGCCGTCGACGCGCACTTCCAGACGTCGGTGCCGGGCATCTACGCCATCGGCGACGTGATCGACGGGCCGATGCTTGCGCACAAGGCGAGTGAGGACGGTGTCGCCTGCGTCGAGACCATCGCCGGCCAGAAGGGCCACGTGAACTGGGATCTCGTGCCGTCGATCATCTACACCCAGCCCGAAGTAGCCTGGGTCGGCAAGACCGAGGAACAACTAAAGGCGGCCGGCATCGCCTACAAGATCGGCAAGTATCCGTTCACCGCCGACCCGCGCAGCCGCGCCAACGGCACGACCGAGGGCTTCGTGAAGGTGCTGGCCGACAAGGCGACCGACGAGGTCCTGGGCGTGCACATCATCGGCGCCGAAGCGGGCACCATGATCGCCGAAGCCGGTTTGGCCATGGAGTTCTCTGCCTCGGCCGAGGATATCGGCCGTGTCTGCCACGCCCATCCCACCGTCAACGAGGCGTTGAAGGAAGCGGCGCTGGCGGCATGGGAGAAGCCGATCCACCTCTAGAAGCCGTGGCCATCAGCTCGCCACGGTCGAAGCTCATGTCAGCGAAGCGGGCACGGTATTCGGCCGGCGTCATGCCGGTGTGGCGCTTGAACAGGCTGCGGAAGAAGGCGACGTCCTCGTAGCCGATTTTCGCGCACACCGTCTGGATCGACGGCGTGCCTCGCTCCAGGAACTCGCGCGCCGCTGAGATCCGCAGCATCTGGACATAGGCGCCCGGCAGGCGGCCGGTCGCCGTCTTGAACCGCCGGATGAAGTTGCGTGCGTTCATGCCGGCGCGCCCGGCCAGCCGCTCGATCGATACGTCGCGATCGAAGTCCTGCCGCAGCCAACCCTCGACCTCGCGGATTCTCTCGTCATAGATGGCACGCCGCGTTCGAGATGCGCCGGCTGGAGCTGATAGACGGAACCGACCTCGCGGCCGCCCAGTTTCAACCGTGTGAAGATGCCGCCGTTGGCCCTGTCCTCGCGGGCAGTCCAGGCGAACAGCCTGCCGTAGAAGGCCTGCGCCTGCCCGGAATCGCTCGCTGCCAGGTCGACCCAGCAGAAGCGTCCGGCAGCTTGGTCAAGAGAGGATGCCATGCTCACCGCCTCCCGATCGGCCGACCGAAGGACGCGGCAGGCGTCACGCCCGAAAATGTCCTTCGGTCGGCTGCCGATCATGCCCCTGCCGTCGACGGATCGATTATGTTGCGCACCTCGGTGACCCTGCTGGCCGGAAAACCGCTCAGCAGGGCGTGCTCGTGCACGGCGGCCTCGTTCTCGGCGAGGTAGACGCAGAAGGTCTTGTCTTCGACGACGAACGACTCCAGCCACTGCGCCTTGCCCGCGAGCCTGGCCAACGCCGCGTTCGACTTGGCGGCGGCACCCCACAGCTCCTCGTCGTTGAGCTTGCCTACGCCCGAGATGTCGCGTTCGATGATGTAGCGTTTCATGATCCTCACTCCGTGTCGTTGCTGACGGGCGGAACATGATGCTGGCAACGTCCGGATGGCAGATGACGTTAACGACAATGTAGATGGGCGATCATGACAAAGCTCGTACTTCCCTGCTAGGAGGCCCTCCGTGCGCAAGCCGCTGATGGCCGTTGCAATCGTCGCCTGCCTCATCATGTCGGTGATCGGGGGCCTGGTGCCGATCCTGCAGGGCTGGATATTCTTCGTGATCGGTCTCTATTTGCTGGCGACCGAGTTCAAGACCGGCCGCCGATGGGTGAAAGCGGCGCGCCGCCATTGGCCATGGCTCAACCGTTGGATCGAGCGCGCCCGCGACCATCGCTGGGCGCCGAGCCATCTCAAGGAGTTCGAGGATCTGACGGATCCGAAGCGGTGAGCATGGGGGCAGGGCCGGAGACCCACGCTGCCATCAAGGCAATTCCGTCACCGCCCGAGCCAGCAGATCGCGGAACCACGCGCGACCCCGGCGACCGCTGGTGGCAGGGCTCCAGTAGGCGTCTATGTGGAGCTGCTTGCGCGGATAGGCGATCTCGACGATGCGCAACCGTTCGGCGCGAGCGAGTGCACGCGCCACCTTGCGCGGCACCAGGGCCACGCAGTCCGACTGGGCGACGATCGCGCCCAACACCAGGAAGTTGGGGACAGTGCAGACGGGCGCGACCTCGAGCGGCGAGGTGGGCTGGACCAGGATCTGCACGTCCTGCGGCACGTGCGGGCTGCGCCGGAAGGCGACATAGCGCATCGCCTGGAACTGGCTGGGCGTGAGTCGCGCCGGCACCGCGCGATTGCCGGCGGACGCCACGCACACCATCTCGTCGCGCCACAGCGGCAGCCAGCCCAGGCGCTTGCCCAGGGTCTGCCCGAAGGCGCGCGGCCCGATCATGAAGTCGACCGCCGCCAAGTCGTCGGCATTACGTGTCGGCACCCACGTGAACTCCAGCACGATGTTCGGCGCCTCGCGGGCGCAGATGCCGGTCAGTACCGGCGCCAGGAGCTGGGCCACGTAGTCGGCAGTGTTGATCATCAGATGCCCCGCCTCGCTCGCCGGATCGAACGGCCCGACAGGCTTCAACAGCAGGTCGAGCTCGCCCAGTGTGCGGGCGAGCGGTCCAGCCAGCGCCTCGGCGCGGTCGGTGAGGCGCGCGCTGCGCCCGGAAGACACCAGAAGCTGATCGTCCAGGGCGCCGCGCAGTTGCCGCAAGGCCCGGCTCACAGCGGGCTGAGTCATGTTGAAGGACTGCGCCGTGCGCGTGACGCTCCTCGTGCGCAGCAGCTCGTGCAGCACCGGCAGAAGGTCGAGGTTGACCTTGCGGAGCCGGGCGGCGAGTTCATGCTCGCCCATCGTCGACTGGGTTGCCTTTGCCATCGTCGCCATCGGCCGCTCCATAACGGCTGGTTATGCGTCTCATGCTCTCTTTGATTGTTTCGTTATGTCAAGGTCGGCAATACGCTTCCGCCCGACGCCGAAAGGGAGGCGGGACATGCCGTCGACGCGAACGGGAGCCGACTACCGGGAGAGCCTGCGCGACGGGCGGCGCATCTTCATCCTGGGCGAGGGCCCGGTCGAGGACGTGACGACCCATCCGGCGACCCGGGCGATGGTCGAGGAATACGTCGCCTGGTACGATCGGCACTTCGATCCGAATTGGCAGGACACGCTGCTGACGCCGCCGGGCATGGATGGCCGCCGCGTGCCGGTCGGCTACATGGTGCCGCGCAGCCCCGACGATCTCGCGCGCATGGGACGCTGCTTCGCCGCCACCACCTTCCTCAGTGCGGGCAACATCACGCACACCCCGGCCTACGGCCATCTGATCGCGATGGGCGTGCAGACCGTGGTCAACCTGCGCAATGCCTCGCCCGGGCAGCGCGCCAATGCCGAGGCCTATCGCGCGCTGATCGCGCGTACCGGCCGGTTCCTCACCTTTGCCGCCGGCGCCGCGACCATCGGCTACCGCCTGCGCGAGAATCCGGCCGAGCGGGCCGCGCTCAGGATCGTCGAGGAGACCGACAAGGGTCTGGTGATGCGCGGCAAGATCGGCATGCACACCAGCCCGGCTTACGCCCACGACGTCTATATCGGCGCCCACAACGGCGTGGACCATGGCGGCCATCGCGCCTCCTTCGTCGTCGCCGTGAATGCGCCGGGCGTCACCGTGGTCTGCCGCAAGCCGTCGGCGCGCGACAACAACCCGTTCTCCGCGCCGCTCAGCGCCCGCTTTGACGAGCTCGACGGCCAGATGTGGCTCGACGACGTGCTGATCCCGTGGGATCGCATCTTTCTCAGCGACCCGTCTCCCGATCCGGTGGCACGCTGGCTGTTCTGGCATCAGCTCTATTGCTGGCTGTCCAAGGCCGAGTTCACCCTTGGCCTGGCGCTCGCCTGCACCCACGCCATGGGTCTCGTGGCGCACGATGCCACCGTCGACTATCTGGTCGACCTGATCACCGACGTGCAGACCGTACGCAGCTGCCAGACGGCCGCCGAGCTCGATCCGGAATTCACGCCCGAAGGCTATTGCGCGCCGAACGCCTGCCATCTCGCGGCCGGCAGCATCGCCATGCTGAAGGCGCGGCCGCGCATGGCCGAGATCCTGCGCACGCTGCCCGGCTCGTCTCTGGTCGTGGCGCCGACCGACCGCGATCTCGACGAGCCGGCATTGGCCCAGGGCCTCGAGGACTCGTTCGCCGGTGGCGGCTACACCGCCCGGCAGCGCGCGGCCCTGCTGCAGATGGCCTGGGATCATGTCGGCTCGGCGCTCGACCATCGCGAATCGGTCTACGAGCTGCACGCCAATGGCGGCATCCCGTCATGGCGTGGCCGTCTGCGTCGTGGCTTCAATCGTTACGAAGAACTGGCCAACGGCGTGCTGCAGCACCTCGGCCTGCCCATGCCGAAGATCGACCTGCAGTCGATCCGCAACGCGCCGCTGGTCGCTCGCCGGCCGGTCAATCCGGCGGCGTCGTCTCAACCCGTGGCGGTGGCGCCTGCAGGAAACCCTGTTACGGCCGGGAAAGTGGCCTGATCACGGCCCACGGGTGGTGGGCCAGGACTTCATTTGAGGGTAGTATTCATCCAACAACAGATCACCCGGGAGTGTGAACGATGGACAAGCCGGTAACGCCGCGTGGCGTCAATCATCTCGTGTTGAACGTGCGCGACATCGAAGAGTCGCATCGTTTCTGGACCGAGGTCGTCGGCTTCAAGCAGGTCGGCCAGCTGACGCCGACCAAGGATCGGCCGAACCCGCCGAAGATGCGCTTCTATTCGGGTGTTCGCGAGGATGGTACCAGCCATCATCACGACGTCGCACTGGTCGAGAACCGCGACCTGCCCAAGCCGCCGGAGAACTGGTCGATGTTCGGCATGCCCTGCGCGGTGAACCACATCGCCATCACCATGCCGAGCCGCGAGGCCTGGCTGCAGCATCTGGAATACCTGCAGAAGAAGGGCGTGAAGTTCGACCGCCGCGTCGAGCACGGCATGACGCACAGCCTCTACATCCATGATCCCAATGGCTACGGCGTGGAGTTCGTCTACGACCTGCCCAAGGAGGTCTGGAAGGACGACATCAACGGCGCGCTGAACTACGTGAAGGTGCTGCCGACCGAAGGTGCCGAGGCGCTCGATGATCGCACCGAAGGCATCCCGCACTTCAAGACGCCGGCGCCGGCGAAGTAGAACCTGTCCTCGAGCGACGCGGCTCGTCAGCTGAGCTCGCCTTCGCTCTTCCTCATATTCCTCTCCCCCCCTTGGGGGCGAGGCTAGGTGAGGGGGCAATGCGAACATTGCCTCCTGCATCACCCGTCACCCAACCTCTCCCCCAGAATCAGCTCCTCTCTCCCTGATGTTGGCGCGATCAGCTCAGCAGCGTCGCCCCTTAAGCGTCGCCTTCGGCGTAGGCATCACCCCTTCGGCGTCAGCCCCTTGTAGATCGCCTCGGCGATCGGCAGCAGTTCCTCGCGGCTTGCCATTGCCGTCACGGCGAAGCCGAAGCCCTGGTCGATCCACGCGAAGGTTGCGGCATCGCCGTCCTTCTGGAAGCGGAAAGCCGTCTCCGTGCCGTCGGCGGCCCGCACATAGAGCGTCAGGCGCCGCCCCGTCGAATCCTCGTACATGAGCTGCGCGGCCGCGCCGCTGCCGCCCGGGAGCAGCCGCCCGCCGATCAGGCGATAGCCGAATGGAGTGAGGTCGGGCGCCTCGAGCTTGCGGCCGAGCCGCTTGGACAGCCACTGCAGCAGATGCGCTTCCTGCGCAGCGCCGACCTCGACGGGATGGGCAACCTCCACCGCGAAGGTGCGGTAGGCGGCCGTCGCCCCCTGGGCGATGCTGGTGGTCGGCGGCGACATCGCAAGGTCCGGTCGTTGCTCGTTGGCCAACCAGCCCGCGCCCATGCCGACGACGAAGATCGCCAGCCCTGCGGCGGCAAGCCCAGCCCGTCGCGCCAGGCGGGCACGCCGCGTCGCCTGAATGCTGGCGATGCGCAGGCGCGCCGGGATCGCTTCGTTGGCCTTGTCCTGAAGCTGGCTGCGCAAGGACGCACGATGGCGGCGCTCGGCCTGGATCCGCTCGCGCAGGTCGGGCGTGCGCGCGAGGTGCGCCTCCACAGCCGCCCGCCGCGGCCCGTCGAGGCGTTCGTCGACATAGGCCTGCAGCTCGTCTTCCCCGGGGGGAACGTTGTCGCTGCTCATTTCACTCTCCGCAGCAAGGTAACGCGATCGCCGTCGACGATCGAGCGCAGTCGCCGGCGCGCCCTCGACAATCGCGACATCACGGTGCCCAGCGGCACGTCGAGGATCCTGGCCGCCTCCTCGTAGGAGAAGTCCTCCACGCCGACGAGCAGCAGCAGCGACTTCTGCTCCTCGGGCAACTGGCCGAGCGCGGCCAGCACGTCGCGCGTTTCGACGACGACGTCCTGGCTGGCGGCCGTTTCGGGAAGCTCGTCCTCGTCGATGTCGACGACGCTGCCGCGGCGCAGGGCCTGCCGGTGCCTGCTGACATGCCGATTGCGCAGGATGGTGAACAGCCAAGCCCGCAGGTCGCCGTCGTTCCGCCGGGCCGACCAGTGCAACAACGCACGCTCGAGCGTGTCCTGCACGAGATCGTCGGCCGTCGTATCGTCGCGCACCAGTGCGTAGGCGTAGCGACGCAACGCCGGGATCATCGGTTCGATGAGGGGGCCTGGATCGGCCATGGCGCCAGCTTACGCGGTCGGGGCGCCAAGCGTACTCGGCCGGCGCCCTTTTCGCGAAACCGTCAGGGCTTGGCGACGTGCCAGGCGCCGTTGAGGAAGCCGTCGCCGGTGGTGTCGCCGGGCTTGGTGTCCTTGACCCAGCCGTAGACGGGCTTGCCCTTGTAGGCCCACTGCTTCATCCCGTCGTCGCGCACGACGATGGTCCAGTCGCCCGCAGCCTTGCCGCCGTCGGCCACGAGCATCGGCGGCCAGTTGGTGGCGCATTGGCCGTTGCACGCCGACTTGCCGGGCGTGTCCTTGTCGAAGGTGTAGAGCGTCATGCCCTTGGCATTGACGAACATGCCGTTCTTGGCGCCAGGCGGGATGGCCGACGAGTCGGCGGCGAAGGAAGCGGCGGCAAGCGCCACGGTGGCGATGGTGGAAAACGACAGCAACTTGAGCATGGTTTCTCCTCGACAGACATGGACTGCAACAGGGAGACGCCCGCCATTCGGTTTTATTCCCAACGGTGCCGAATATTTCGGGGGCCGTCTGATAGACTGCCCGCATGATTTCGCGCGTCCTGGTTCTGCTTGCCCTGTTCTGTGCCGGGCCGGTGCTGGCGCAGCAGAACGTCCGCGTGCCGGTGGAGCAGGGCGGACGGACGGTCCAGCTTGCCGCGCAGCTCTTCCGGCCGGCCGGAACCGGGGCCGCGCCGGCCGTGGCGATCTTCCATGGCTGCGGCGGACCGGGCCAGAACACCGCGCGCATGGCCGGCCTTCTCGCCTCGTGGGGCTACGTTGCGCTGATCGTCGACAGCTTTTCCGCGCGTGGCCTGAAGGATATCTGCGGCAAGAACTGGCCGACCCAAGCCGACGCCGAGGCGCGCGCCCATGACATAGACGCCGCCCTGGCGTGGCTCGGCAAGCAGAGCTTCGTCGATCCGCGCCGGCTCCTCTTCATGGGCTATTCCTACGGCGGCGGCGTGGCGATGCTGCGGGCGCTGTCGCCGCGCCTCGACGATCGCGGTCCCGCGCCGGCGCGCGCGGCGATCCTGCTCTATCCCGACTGTGCGCTGGCCGATGCACTGGGGTCCAAGCTAGCCGTTCGCCAGCCGACGCTTCTTGCCATGGGCGCGCTCGACGACTGGACGCCGGTGTCGCAATGCCAGGCGGTGGTCGATCGGATCGTTCAGGGCCGTGACATCGTCGTGACCCGCATCTATGAAGGTGCACATCACAGCTTCGATGCGCTCGGCCTCCCGGTCCGCTATCTGCCGGGTGTCGGCAACCGCAGCAAGCCCGGTGGCTGCTGCGGTGCGCACTATGGTGCCAACGAGGCGGCGTGGAAAGCGTTCGTGGCCGACGTGAAGGCGTTCCTGTCCAAGGTGTTTGCGACGTGACCGAACCTGTCTGGCATTGCCACCTCGCCATGTCGCTCGACGGCAAGATCGCGCGAGCCGACGGCTCGTTCGACTGGCTGATGCCCTATCCGCCGCAGGAATTCGACATCGACGCCTATCGCGCGGAGATAGATGCAGTGGTGATGGGGCGCGACACCTACGAGATCGAGCGCGCCATGCCGGAGTGGCTGCATGCCAAGCCTGTGTTCGTCGTGACCAGCCGGCCGATCGAGGCGGCGCCACCGATGGTCGAAGCGCGTTCCGGCAATCTGCTCGCCATAGCCGATGAGCTTTCAGCGCGCGGGTATCGCAAGATCGGCGTCGAAGGCGGCGGCCAGCTCATCCGTGGCCTGATCGAGATCGGCCGGCTCGACGTGTTGGAGATGGCGATCATTCCCCTTGTGCTGGGCGACGGCATCCCGCTGTTTCCGGCCGGCACGCCGGAGCTGCCGCTGACGCTGGTCAAGTGCGCGCCGAAGTCGGGCGGCGCGCTGCACGTGGTCTATCGGCGGCAAAACAAGTATCATTCTTCGCGGTCAGTTTTACGCGCAAGGGAGTGAAACATGGCTGAGTTCGAGAAGCGGTTGGCTTGCGTCATCGCGGCGGACGGTTCGATTGCACGTGGCTACATGATCGAGAGCTGCGAGCTGGTCGGCGCGAACGAGTATGTCATCACCTGGAAGGTGCCCCTGCAGAACGAGGCGAAGACCAACTTCTCCTGCGTGATCGGTAGTGTCGCCCATGAAGACGTCGAGCCCGGCTTCTGTACGGTCGGCCTCCTGGCCGATCCGCTGAAGATGCGTGTCCGCACGTACGACGTGGCGGGCAAGCCCGCCAAGCGGCCGTTCCATCTCGCGGCGTTCCGGGATTAGCAGTCTGGAAGCGTGGGCCTCTGGTTCGCTGAATCATGTGCGCTTCGCGCGCGGATGGGCGGCGCGGTAGACGGCGGTGAGACGGGCGGTGTCGACGTCGGTGTAGCGCTGCGTCGTCGACAGCGAGGCGTGGCCCAGAAGCTCCTGGATGGTCCGTAGATCGCCGCCGGCCCCCAGCAGATGGGTGGCGAAGGAATGGCGCAGCGCATGCGGCGTCACGCTTTCGGCCAGGCCGAGACCGCGGCGGATCTCGCGCACGCGCTTCTGCACGATGGCGGGATCGAGGGCGCCGCCGCGGGCGCCGATGAAGAAAGCCTCGTTCGGCCCGCGGGCGCGAAGCCACGGACAGGCGTCGCCGTAGGCGCGCAGCGCGTCCAGCGCCTGCGGCAAGAGCGGCACGAGGCGCGTCTTGTTGCCCTTGCCGGTGACGGAGAGCGTGTCGCGCCCGTTCTTCAGCATATCCTCGACAACGGCCTTGGTGAGGCCGAGCGCCTCGCCGATGCGCAGTCCCGCACCGTAGAGCAGCATCAGGACGGCGGCGTCGCGCAGGTCGAGCCAGGCCTCGCGTTCCTGCTCGGCCGGCGCCTCCAAGAGCTCCTCCATGTCGCGTTCGGAGAGCGCCTTGGGCACCGAGCGCGGCAGCTTGGGCGTCTGGATGGCGCCGATGCTGGCATTTCGGGCGAGTCCGCGCTTGTCCAGGAACTGGAAGAACGAACGCACCGAGGAGAAGGCGCGCGCGGTCGAGGTGCGGGCCATCCCCTGGCGCGACCGCTCGGCCAGCCAGGCACGGAACTCGGCGGGCTTGAGCTTGCCCAGGGCCTCGAGCGTCGGCGGCTTGCCGAGGTACTCGGTCATGAAGCCGAGGAAGGTGGCGACGTCGTGCTCGTAGGCCACCAGGGTGTGGGCAGCGAGCCTGCGCTCGCTCTTCAGCCAGTCGCGCCAGGCTTGCCGTGCCGCCTCGACGCTCATCGGCGCTTCACTCTGGCAGGTCGAGCCAGGCCCGGATGGTGTTCTCCAGCACCTTGGCGAGGAAGAACAGGAGCTCGGTGGCCTGCTCGGGCCCGAATGCCTCCGGATTGCGCGAACCGAAGCACATGACACCGTCCGGCGAGCCCGACGACACGCTCAGCCGCATCAGCACATCCGACTTCACGAATCGGGCGATGTCGCCGAAGAAGGCCTCTTCGCCCGCGATATCGGCGCGCAGACGGGCATGCTTGTCGGGACCGATCGCCGCATCGATGGCGCCCGGCGCCAGAACATAGACGCCGCGCACCGGCACGCGCTTGGGCGCATCGGCATTGGCCTCGATGGCGAGCGTGATGAAGTCGACGTCCAGAAGCTCGGGCAGTTCGTGGGTGACGACATGGATCATCTTCTCGAAGGTCGAGGCCTGGATGATGCTGATGACCGCCGCCTGGATACGGTTCTGGACGATCTGGTTCTGCTTGGAGTTGGCAATGATCTCGGTGCGCTCGGTCTTGAGCCGATCGATCTCGCCGCGCAGGCGCTTGAGGATCGCCTGCTGCATGTCGATCACGCCGGGACCCTGCACCCGCGGCACCAGGCCCATCATCTCGGCGAGCTCGGCATGCTTCTCGAAGAAGCCGGGATGCGCCTTGAGATAGGCGACTACGTCGTCGGCGGTGATCACCTTGACCTGCCGGCCCGAACCGTCGGGCGCCGTCACCGTGCCGTCGCTCCCCATGTGTCGCTCCGGGTCAGAGGATGGATTGACCGGTCTTCGCCCAGTCGTCGAGGAAGGCCTTCAGGCCATTGTCGGTCAGCACATGCTTGAAGCACTGACGCAACACGTTCGGCGGTAGAGTGGCGACGTGGGCGCCCATCTTGGCGGCCTGCACGACGTGCTGCGTATGGCGCACCGAGGCGACCAGCACCTCGGTCTTGAAGTGCGGATACTGGCGATAGATCGTCATGATCTCGCCGATCAGGTGCATGCCGTCCTGGCCGATATCGTCCAGCCGGCCGACGAAGGGCGAGATGAAGGTGGCGCCGGCCTTGGCTGCCAGCAGCGCCTGAGCCGCCGAGAAGCACAGGGTGACGTTCACCATGGTGCCTTCCGAGGCGAGCGCCTTGCAGGTCTTGAGGCCGTCGGGCGTCAGCGGCACCTTCACGGCGACGTTCCTGGCAAGCTTGGCCAGCTTCCTGCCCTCTTCGAGCATCTTCTTGTGATCGGTCGCGACGGTCTCGGCGCTGACCGGGCCGGGCACGATGGCGCAGATCTCCTTGATCACATCCAGCATCGGCCGGCCGGACTTCATGATCAGGGAAGGATTGGTCGTCACGCCGTCGAGCAGACCCGATGCCGCCAGATCCTTGATTTCGGCGACGTCGGCGGTATCGACGAAGAACTTCATATAAACTACCCCAATGGCCAGTGGTTCGGACTCGCCTGTCGCCACAATTTCTAGCGATTCCCCTTCGGAGCTACAAGCAGAGGGGGCGTCGTCGTCGCGGCAGCAATCGGTGGAAAACATCGAGCACACCGTCCGCGTCCTGCTGCCGCTGCCTCTCGCCGACGCCTACGATTACAGCGTCCCGGAAGGAATGGAGGTTGCCGCCGGTCATTTCGTCGTGGTGCCGCTCGGCAAGCGGCTGACGATCGGCGTGGTGTGGGGCGAGGGCTCGGGCGAGGTCGCGCCCGAGAAGCTTCGCGACATCGAAGAAGTAATGCCGGCCCTGCCGATGGCCGAGGCACTGCGCCGCTTCGTCGATTGGGTCTCGGCCTACACGCTGGCGCCGCCGGGTGCGGTGTTGCGCATGGCGATGAGCGTGCCGTCGGCGCTCGAGGCGCCCAAGATCGAGATCGTCTATCGCGCTGCGACCCTCGAGGGTGACGGGGGAGCCGACGATGCGCCGCTCAAGCTCACCAGCGCACGACGGCGTGTGCTCGAGCAATTGAAGGATGGTCCGGCGCTGCCGGCGGCGGAGTTGGCGCATATCGCCGGTGTCGGCACGTCGGTGATCAAGACCATGGCCTCGATCGGTCTGCTCGAACCGGTAGAGCGCACCATGCGGCGCTCCTTCGCGCAGCCCGACGGCAAGCGGCAAGGGCCGGCGTTGTCGCCCGAGCAGGCGATTGCGGCGCAAGGCCTGGTCGACAAGGTGTTGGCGCATGCATTTTCGGCGACGCTGCTCGACGGCGTGCCGGGCTCAGGCAAGACCGAGGTCTATTTCGAGGCGATCGCCGCAGCACTCGCTTCGGGCCGGCAGGTGCTTGTGCTGCTGCCGGAGATCGCCTTGACGGCGCAGTGGCTGAAGCGCTTCGAGGATCGCTTCGGCGCCCTGCCGGCATCGTGGCATTCCGGTCTCACCAGCCTGGAGCGGCGCGAGACCTGGCGCGCCATCGCCGAGGGCAGGGTGGGCGTCGTGGTGGGCGCGCGCTCGGCGCTGTTCCTGCCGTTCGCCAATCTCGGCCTGATCGTGGTCGACGAGGAGCACGACGGCTCGTTCAAGCAGGATGACGGCGTCTCCTACAATGCGCGCGACATGGCGGTGGTGCGCGCCCGTTTGGTATCGGCGCCGGTCGTGCTCGCCTCGGCGACGCCGTCGCTGGAAAGCGTCGTCAATGTCTCGAGCGGCCGCTACGGGGCGGTGCATCTGCCTGACCGGCACGGCGGGCGCGAGCTTGCGACGCTGTCGGCCATCGACCTGCGACGCCAGCAGCCGGCGCGCGGCCGCTGGCTGTCGCCGCCGGTGGTCGAGGCGATGAAGCGGACCTTCGAGGCCAAGGAGCAGACCCTGCTGTTCCTCAATCGTCGAGGCTATGCGCCGATGACGCTGTGCCGTGCCTGCGGCCATGGCATCGAATGTCCGCAATGCTCGGCCTGGCTGGTCGAGCATCGCTTTCGTCGCACCCTGATCTGCCATCATTGCGGCCATGCCGAGCCGCCGGCGCAGGCCTGCAAGTATTGCGGCACCCCCGACCAGTTCGTCGCCTGCGGTCCCGGCGTCGAGCGGCTGGCGGAGGAGGCGCTGGAACTGTTTCCCGAGGCGCGGCTGGAGCTGTTCACCTCCGACAGCTTGATGAACCGCACCGAGGCCACCGCCGCGGTCGAGCGCATGATCGCGGGCGAGATCGACATCCTGATCGGCACGCAAATGGCGGCCAAAGGTCATCACTTTCCCAATCTCACTCTGGTAGCCGTGATCGATGCCGATCTCGGCCTGAACGGCGGCGACCTCCGCGCCGCCGAGCGTACCTTCCAGCTCCTCTACCAGGTGGCCGGCCGCGCCGGCCGTGAGGAGCGGCCCGGGCGGGCGCTGGTGCAGACCCATGTCCCGGAGCATCCGGTTATGCAGGCGCTGGTCTCGGGCGACCGCGATCGCTTCGTGGCGGCGGAACTGGCCGACCGCCGCGCCGCCGGCATGCCGCCCTACGGCCGGCTGGCGTCGCTGATCATCTCAGGGCCGGATCCGGCCGCCGTCGACAACGTCTGCAGCGCCCTGGCGCGCCGGGCGCCACATCAGGACGGCGTCACGATCCTCGGCCCCTCGACCGCGCCCCTCGCCCTGCTGCGCGGCCGCCACCGCCGGCGATTCCTGCTCAAGACCTCGCGCGATACCGCAGTGCAGCCTCTGCTCCGGGCTTGGCTGGAGAAAATCGGATTGCCGAATTCAGTGCGGCTGCAGATCGATGTCGACCCATATTCCTTCATGTAGAAGCGGTGGGGCAGGCGGCGGCCAGCCGCGCTGAAAAATCGCGGTAATACAGGGCTTTGGCATCCTTGCGCCTTGGAAAACAGCATGGTAGCAACGCGCGCTTTTCGGCGGTTGTGCAGTTGTGTGCTTGGCGAAAAGCGAGGGGATTCAACCACTTGCCGGCCCGCTGCCGCGGCCTGGGAGAGGCGTTACGACGTGTCGACTTCCGCCCCATCAGGCGTTGCTGGGCGCTATGCCAGCGCACTTTTCGAGTTGGCCG
>JAEZIF010000379.1 GCA_023416135.1 Pseudomonadota bacterium | reverse complement strand
CCGATCGAGGTGCCGAAGTCGCCGGTCAGGGTCACGCCCAGCCAGCGCAGGTACTGGACCGGCAACGGCTTGTCGAAGCCGTAATACTCCTTCAGCTTGTCGATCACTTCCTTGGGCGCATCCGGCGGCACGATGGCTGAGATCGGATCGCCCGGCGCCAGGTGCACCAGGCCGAAGACCAGCAGCGAGACGCCGAAGGCAACCGGCACCAGGTAGATCAGCCTGCGCAGGGCATAGAGGAGCATCGCCCGCCCGCCGCTACTTCATCGTGACGGGCGTGAGGTCCTGGAACCAGCTCTGGGCCTGCACGAAGCCCGTCACCTTGGGGCTCATGGCCCGCGGGTTGAGGTCGTGCGCGATATACACCCAGTACGACTGGTCGACGATGTAAGTGTGCACATCGGCCAGCGCCTTGGTCTGGGCGGCGCGGTCGAAAGACGTGTGAGCCTTGTCGATCAAGGCGTCGAGCTTGGGATCCTTGAGGATGCCCCAGTTGGCGCCCTTCGGCGGCACGAACTCGCTGTGATAGAGCCGCATGAAGGCCGAATAGGGATCGACCGTGGCGCGGCTGATGTTGATGCCATTGGTGCCGGTCTTCTTCGCATTGTCGCCGGTCACGGGCTGGAAGGAGAAGGTGACCAGCGCGTTCCACTCCATCACCTCGAACGACGTGTCGAAGCCGACGGCGTTCAGGTTCTCCTGAACGTATTCGTTCATCGGCAGGGGCAGCATCTGGCCCGAGCCCGAGGTCGAGATCGCGATCTTGATCTTCGGCTTCTTGTTGGGGCCGTAGCCGGCCTCGGCCAGCAGCTTCTTCGCCGCCTCGGGATCGTACTTGATGTCGAACGAAGGCGAGCCGAACCAGGGATGGCCGGGATAGACCACGCCCTTCGACTCGATCATCAGGCCGCCCAACAGCTTGTTGAGGCCGGCGCGGTCGATCGCGAGATTGGCCGCCTTGCGCACGCGGATGTCGGTCCAGGGCGATCCTTCGACCATGCCGGGCTGGTAGGCCCAGTTGTGCGGGTACTTGTTGGTGACGATGGCCATGCCGCCCTGCTTGAGGCGCGGGATGGCGTCGGGAGCGGGCACCTCGATCCAGTCGACCTGGCCTGCCAGCAGCGCGGCCGTACGCGTCGCCGCCTCGGGCATGGGAAACAGCAGCACCTTGTCGAGCTTGGGAACGCGCGCCTTGTCCCAGTAGCCGTCGAAGCGCGACAGCTCCATGCGCTCGCGCGGCACGACGCGGTCGACCTTGAACGGCCCGGTGCCGGACGGCTGCAGCGCGACCTTGACCCAGTCCTTGCCCAGCTCCTCCCAGCGCTTGGGGCTGGAGTAGAAGATGTAGGAGATGTCGTATGGAAAGAGCGAGTTCACCACGCGCGTGGTGAGCTCGACCGTATACTTGTCGACCGCCTTCCAGCCGACCAGCGTCGGCACACGGGCGCGGGCTTGCGCCGCCTGCTTGGGATCGAACTGGGGCGACTTGTCGTTGAGGATTTTCTCGAGGTTCCACACCACGACGTCGGCGTCGAAGTCGCTGCCGTCATGGAACTTCACGCCCTGCCGCAGCTTGAAGATCCACTTGGTCGGCTCGCCTTCGACCGCCGACCATTCGGTCGCCAGCCCAGGCTTGATGTCGGCAATGGTGTCGGCCTTCGACAGGTCCCAGTTCACCAGCGCGTCGTAGATCGTGTAGCCGGCGAAGCGGAAGCCCTCGAAGCCCTGGTCGGGCTGGCCGGTGGTCTGGGGAATATCGGCGGCTGTCATGCCGATACGCAGAGTGCCTTGCGAGAAGGCAGGCATTGCAGACGCTGCGACGAAACCCAGGCCCATGGCGGCAATGCGAAGGCGCTTGAACATCGGAAGCTCCACTGTTCGGCGCCTGCGGACGGGCGCTCGCCCCTCGGTCATGCAAGGGCCAAGCCAAGGCTTGCGCCGGCACGACGAATGAGGCGGCATATCGCTTGCATCGTCAGTCCGGAAGGGAGCGCCATGACCAACGCCAAGACACCACCGACCATCGAGGAATTTCGCGCCCGCGCCGCGGCGACAGGCCTGCCGCTGACGGCGGAGGACATCGAGCATCTACACAAGGGCTATGTCGGGTTGCTTGAATTAATGGAGCGCATCCCAACCCATTGGGCCTGGGCCGCCGAGCCGCCGCATGTTTTCCGCGCCGATGAGTAAGCCCCCATGAGCAAGCCAACATCCGCCGAACTGACGACGCTCGGCATCGCCGAGGCCGGCAGCCTGATGACGCGCGGCGAGATCACCTCGACCGCGCTCACCGAAGCTTTCCTGGCGCGCATCGAGGCCGTGGATCACAAGATCGCGAGCTACATCACCGTCACCGCCGATCGAGCGAGGATCGCCGCCAGGCAGGCCGATACGGAGCTGAGCGAGGGCCTCAATCGCGGGCCTCTGCACGGCATTCCGATCGCGCTCAAAGACATCTACGAGACCGACGGCGTGCTGACGACCGGTCACTCCTACTTGCGTGCCGACTACGTGCCTGCAATCGACGCCGAGACCGTGCGGCGCCTGAAGGCGGGCGGTGCCGTGATCCTGGGCAAGCTCGCCACGCACGAATTCGCCAACGGCGCGATGACGCCCGACCAGCCGTACCCGCCGGCGCGCAATCCTTGGAATACCGACTACCAGCCCGGCGGCTCGTCGAGCGGCTCGGGGGCGGCGGTCGCCGCGGCGCTGTGCATGGGCGCGATGGGGTCCGACACCGGTGGCTCGATCCGCAATCCGGCCGGCTTCTGCGGCACGGCGGGCATCAAGCCGACCTATGGCCTGGTCAGCCGCTGCGGCATCTACCCGCTGTCGTTCAGCTTCGACACGGCAGGGCCGCTCGCCTGGACGGTCGTGGACAACGCCCTGATGCTCGAGGTGCTGGCGGGCCACGATCCCAACGATCAGGCCTCAGTCGAGGCGCCCAAGGTCGCCTACGGCGCGGCGACCCATCGTTCGATCAAGGGCATGCGCATCGCGCTCGCCCGCACCTGGTACGAGAACGAACGTGGGAGCGAACTCACCGCCGACATGGCCAAGGGCATGGACGAGGCGGTGCGCGTGCTGCGCGACCAGGGCGCCATCGTCGAGGAAGCCGTCTTCCCCGACATCTGGGACTACCACATCTGCGGGCGCGTCGTGATCACTGCCGAGGCACACGCCATCCATCGCCGGGAGGTGATCGAGACGCCGGAGAAGTTCGGCTACACGACGCGCCGCCGCTTCCAGCTCGGCGCGTTCCTGACGGCCGAGCAGTACCTTTCGGCGATACGTTTCCGCCGCAAGCTGCAGCTCGACACGCGCGCCGCCATGCGTGGCTACGACCTGGTCCTGGCGCCCAACCAATGGGGATCGCCGGAGAAGTTCGAGGAGCCGCAGCCGATCTTCCATTTCCTCGGCAAGGCCTCGCTCAGCATGCCGTTCAACGTCACCGGGCAGCCCGCAATGACGGTGTGCTGCGGCTTCGGCAGCGACGGCTTCCCGCTCGCCTTCCAGCTCGCCGGCCGGCCCTTCGACGAGGCCAGCGTCTTCGCCGCGGGGGCGGCCTACGAACGCGCCACGCCATGGCGACTGCGCCGTCCCACGCTTTAGCCTCTCGAGATCAAGGTCGTCGATGCGCTTTTCCGCTATCGAGGGGTACTGACAGCAGGCGTCCGGCCAAGACCGACAAGCTGGTGCTGATGTAAGGGGGCTGAGGATTCCAGCGGCACCGCGGCGTCGCTTGCGAACTCGCAAGTCGTGCAGGAAAGACTTGAGGGTGCTTTCGAGCGCTTGGCTCGGGTGCTGGCGAGATCCGGCTGAACGCCTGAGGCGATCGCCTGCCTTGGCAAGGGGCCGGTGCGGCGGCTACCGTGCCGAAAAGTCCGAGGAAGCGTCCATGTCCAAGCATTACGACACGCTGGAAACCCGCACGCCGGCCGAGCGCGAGAAGGCACTGATGCAGGCACTGCCGCAGCAGATCGCCCACGCCAAGGCCAATGCCCCGTTCTTCGCGGAGTGGCTGAGGGACGTCGATCCCGGCGCGGTGACCTCGCGCGAGGCGCTGGCCAGGCTGCCGGTGCTGCGCAAGTCCATGCTGGGCGAGGTCCAGAAGAAGCATCCGCCGATGGGCGGCCTGGTCGCCGTGCCCATGAGCAAAGTGCGGCACGTCTTCATGTCGCCCGGTCCGATCTTCGAGATCGACACCGACGAGCCCGACTATTTCCGCGGCGCGCGGGCGATGCATGCCGCGGGCTTCCGGCCCGGCCACGTCGTCTACAACACCTTCTCCTATCACCTGACGCCCGCCGGCTTGATGATGGAATCGGCGCTGCGGGCGCTGGGCTGCGCCGTCGTCCCGGGCGGCGTCGGCAACACGGAGCTGCAGCTCGACGCCATCGCCGGCATCCGGCCCGATTGCTACGTCGGCACGCCCTCGTTCCTCAAGATCCTGATCGACAAGGCGGCCGAGCTGGGCAAGGACATCTCCTCACTGAAGCACGCCTTCGTCGGCGCCGAAGCGCTGCCGCCCTCGTTGCGCCAGATGTTCATGGCCGCGGGAATGACCTGCCTGCAGAGCTACGGCACGGCCGATCTCGGCACCATCGCCTACGAATCGGAGTCGATCCAGGGCATGACGGTCGACGAGGGCGTCATCGTCGAGATCGTGCGCCCCGGCACCGGCGATCCCGTGCCAGAGGGCGACGTCGGCGAGGTCGTGGTGACGACCTTCAACCGCGCCTATCCGCTGATCCGCTTCGGCACGGGCGACATGTCGGCGGTGCTGTCGGGCCCGCGCCCCTGTGGGCGCACCAACATGCGCATCAAGGGCTGGATGGGCCGCGCCGACCAGCGCACCAAGGTGCGCGGCATGTTCGTCGACCCCGAACAGATCGCCGAGATCGCCCGGAAACATCCCGGGCTCGGCCGCCTGCGCCTGGTGATCGACTGGGTCGACCAGGCCGACACGATGACTCTCAAGGTCGAGGCGCCATCGCCGTCCCCCGATCTCGAGAAGGCGATGGAAGGCACCATCCGCAGCGTGTGCAAGGTCGGCGGCAGGGTCGAGTTCGCGAGGCC
>JAEZIF010000367.1 GCA_023416135.1 Pseudomonadota bacterium | reverse complement strand
TTCCTGGCCTTCGTCGGCCTCGGCGACCGCGCGGCGATCCCCGCCGGCGAGGTGCCGCACGGCCAGCAGCGCCTGGCCGAGATCGCCCGCTCGCTGGTCGCGGCGCCGCGCGTGCTGCTGCTCGACGAACCGGCGGCCGGCCTGTCGCTCGACGAGCTCGACCGCCTGGGCGCGCTGATCACGTCGATCGCCCGACTCGGCACGACGATCATCATCGTCGAGCATCATCTCGAGCTGGTCGGCAACATCTGCGATGCGGTGACGGTGCTCGATCGCGGCACCATCCTCGCTGCGGGCACGCCGCAGCAGGTTTTCGCCAACCCGGACGTCCTGGCGGCCTATATGGGGCGGCGCGAACGCGTGCCGGGAGCCTCGGCATGAGCGGCGAGCCGCTGCTCGAGATCGCCGGCCTGTTCGCCGGCTACGGCCATGTCGGCGTGCTGGAGGACGTCACCCTGCGCGTCGACCGCGGCACCGTCGTTGCGCTGGTCGGCAGCAACGGCGCGGGCAAGAGCACCCTTTTGCGCACGATCTCGGGGCTGCTGCGTCCCACAGCCGGCCGCATCCGCTTCTCGGGGCGCGACGTCGGCGGACTGGCGCCCCAACGCATCGTCGCGGCCGGGATCCTGCACGTGGCCGAGGGGCGCCGGCTGTTCCGATCGCAGAGCGTCCGCGACAATCTCGATCTCGGCTTGTTCGGCGCCGAGTTGGCCCGCAGCGACGAAGTCCGCCGGCTCGACGAGGTGCTGGGGATGTTCCCGATCCTCGGCGACAAGCTCGATCACCAGGTGAGCACGCTTTCGGGCGGCCAGCAGCAGATGCTGGCGATCGCCCAGGCGCTGATGCGCAATCCGGCGCTGCTGATGCTCGACGAGCCGTCGCTCGGTCTCGCTCCCATCATCGTCGACCAGGTGATGGACGTGATCGTCCGCCTGCGCTCCACCGGCACGACAATCCTGCTGGTCGAGCAGATGGTCGAGCGCGCCCTCGAGATCGCCGACTACGCCTACGTCCTGCAGAGCGGCCACATGATCGGCTCGGGCACGCCGGCCGAGCTGGAGCAGGGCGACTTCGTCCGCCGCGCCTATCTGGGCGCGGCCTCCGAAACCTCGTGAGCGCGGAGCACCGAATGACCGACACCCATTTTGCCGAGGCGGAAAGCCTGGAGCGCACCCTGCGTGGCCGCTTCAGCGCCCGTGCCTTCCTGCCGACGGAGGTGCCGCGCGCCACCATCGAGCGCATCCTGGCCATGGCACAGCACACGGCCTCGTGGAACAACACCCAGCCTTGGCAGGTGATCGTGACCAGCGGCGCCGCCACCGAACGCTTCCGGCAGGCGCTCTACGCCAACGCCGGCCAGCAGGCGGCGCCGGCCTCCGATCTGCCCTATCCGCGCGAGTACCGCGGCGCGTCTCAGGCGCGGCGGCGCGAGTGCGGCTTCCAGCTCTACGAGGCCGTCGGCATCCAGCGCGGCGACAAGGCCGGCTACATCCGCCAGTCGATGGAGAATTTCCGGCTGTTTGGCGCGCCGCACGTGGCGATCGTCAGCAGCGACGAGCCGCTCGGTGCCTACGGCGCGGTCGACTGCGGCGCCTATGTCGGCAACTTCATGCTGGCCGCCCATGCGCTCGGCGTCGCCACCATCGCCCAGGCGTCGGTGACCCAAGACGCGGCGTTCGTGCACAAGTACTTCGACCTGCCGGCGGATCGCCTGCTCGTGTGCGGTATCTCCTTCGGCTACGCCGACACCGCGCATCCCCTCAACAACTACCGTACGCGCCGCGTGGCGCTCGACGACGTCGTCCGCTTCGTCGAGGCCTGACGCTACCGGCCCAGGCTATCGCTCCAGGCCCATGGTCACGCCGCTCAGCGCGGCAGCGACGCCCCGGCCTTGTCCTCGTCCGCCAGGGTCTTCTTGACGGCCGGCCGCGCCAGCATGCGCTCGTAATGCGCATGGATGCCGGGATAGTCCGCGTCCTTGAATTCGAGCGGGCCGCGGAAGCGCCAGTAGAGGCGGAAGAGATGGATGTCGGCGATCGAGTAGGCGCCGCCGACCGTCCACTCCTTGCCGCCCAGCCGCTGCTCGGCGACCTGCCAGACTTCGCGCACGCGCTCGGGACCGGCCTGCCGCGACGGATGGATGGCCGAGGCGATGAAGGACATCCAGGAGACGACCTGCGCCTCGGCCTCTGGATCGTCCGCTGGCAGCAGCCTGGCCTGCGGATAGGCCCGCGCGATGTAGAATAGGCAGCCGGCGACCTCGGTGAGCGGACGGCCGTCGATCGCCAGCACCGGCACTTTGCCGTTGGGATTGACGGTCAGGAAGCCGGCCGTCCGCGTATCCTTCTGCAGGGTCAGCAGCCTGGTGTCGAACTTGGCGCCGACCTCGTTCAGCGCGATATGCACCGCGAGTGAACTTGTGCCCGGTGAGTAATACAAAGTCAGCATGGCCGAGATCCCCTAAGTCATGCGCTTGCGCGCCCACAGCACTTCCCAGACGCCAATCATGCCCGACGGCCACAACAGCAGGATGCCGGCCAGCACGGTGCCGAGGATGATCTTGTCGCCATCGCCGCCGATCGAAAAGAAGGTCTGTTGGACGATGATGAGGGCCGTGCCGATCAGCGGCCCCAGCAGCAGGCGGCGGCCGACGATGACGATGGCCGTCAGCATCAGCACCAGGAAGTAGCTCTCGAACATGTCGGGGCCGACATAGGCGCGCTGGTAGGCGTAGAGCCATCCCGCGAGGGCCGAGATCGGCGCCGAGGCGACGAACACCAGGAAACGAACGGCGCGGGCATCGACGCCCAGCGCCTGGGCGAGATCCGGATTCATCTGCACCATCAACGCCGAGGTGCCGAGCCGCGAACGGCGGAAGCGCTGCACGAACAGCAGGGTCAGCAGCAGGAGCGCCCAGGCGACCGGCCAGAGCTCCTCGTTGCCGCCGCCGGTCACGCCGACGCCAAACACGGTGAGTTGCAGCGGCGGAATGCCGACGATGCCGTCGGAGCCGCCCAGGAACGACCAGTTGAAGGCGACCTCCATGGCGACGACGGCGGCGGCGTAGGTCACCAGCGAGAACACGAATTCGCGCGTCCTCAGGGTCACCAGGCCGAGTACGGCAGCCAACGCCATGGAGATGACGATCGAGGCGCCGGCGGTCTGCCAGCCGTTCCAGCCGGCATTCACCGACAACATCGCCGCGGCATAGCCGCCGGCGGCCCAGAAGATCGTGTGCCCCAGGCTGACCTCGCCGAGATAGGAGAGGATCAGGTCGGCGCCATAGGACATCACGGCGAGAATGGCGATGGTCGTGCAGGCCGCATAGACGACCGGTGCGCCGCCGGCGACCGCCGGCACGAAGTAGGCGAGGGCGGCGAGGACGAGGGCCGCCGGCGTGGCGAGGTGCTTCATCGCGCCGCCAGTCCGCGCGGCCGTGCCACCAGGACGACCAGCAGCAGCAGGAAGGCCGCTGCCGTCGTATAGGCCGGCGACACCAGCGCGCCGAAAAGGGCGGTGAACATGCCGAGCCCGAAGCCGGCCAGAAGGCTGCCGCCGACGCTGCCGATGCCGCCCAGCACGACGACGACGAACGTCAGGATCACCTCGTCGAAGCCCATGCTGGTCAGGATGGGGCTGCGCGGCGCCACAAGGCCCGCCCCCAGCGCCACGGCGGCGCATTCGAAGACGAAGACGCCGATATAGACCTGGGCCGCGTTGATGCCGAAGAGCTGCGCCAGCTTGGGATCCTCGGCGACCGAACGCACCAGGGCGCCGAGCCGCGTGCGGTTCAGCACCAGCCAAAGGAGGCCGAACAGCAGCAGGGTGCCGACGAGAGTCACCACATCCTGCCAGGTGAACCAGATGTCGCCGAAGCGGATGCTGGCGGTCTGCAGCGGGCTGATGAAGCGCTCGGGGTCGCCGCCGAAGATTCGCGCGGCGCCGCCGGTGAAGACATAGCCGAACCCCAGGGTGACGATCATCAGGCTGGTCAGGTTCTGCTGCATGACCAGCGGCAGCATCATGGTCTGCAGCAGCACGCCCAGCAGACCGAGCGCCAGCACCGCGAGCGGCACGGCGACGAAGTAGCTCACGCCGAGCTTGGCCATCGCCGCCCAGGCGAGGAAGGCGCCCAGCATGTAGAGCTGGCCATGGGCGAAGTTCACCATCCGCGCGGCGCCCAGCAGCACCGTCCAGCCGATGGCGATCAGGGCGTAGCCCGAGCCCAGCACCAGGCCGTTGATGATCTGTTGCGCGAGGTTCATGCGCTCAGGCTTCCCAGATAGGCTTCGAGGATGCGCGGATCGTCCTTCATGGTGGCGGCGGCGCCCTTGGCGACGACATGGCCGCGCTCCAGCAGGTAGAGCTCGTCGACGATTTCCAGCGTCGCGCGCACGTTCTGCTCGACCAGCAGCAGAGACAGGCCGCGATCGACCAGCGCGCGCATGGTCGAGAGCAAGTCGTAGACCAGCCGCGGCGCCAGGCCGGCCGACGGCTCGTCGAGCAGCAGGACTTTGGGCGCGGCACGCAGCGCACGGCTCACCGCCACCATCTGGCGCTCGCCGCCCGACAGCATGCCGCCCTTGTGGCTGCGGCGTTCGGCGAGCCGCGGGAACAGGTCGAAGATGTCGTCCATGGAGAAGACGTGTCGCCCGGCCGTGTCGGCGGGCGGCCGCACCAGAGCGAGGTTCTCCATCACCGTCAGCTCGGCGAAGATGCCCTTGCCCTCCGGCACCAGCACCAGTCCCCGCTCGGCGCGGCGATGGGGCGGCAAGCCGTCCATCGATTCGCCCGCCAGCCGCACGTTGCCGCGCACGGTCGGCCGGCCGCGCGACCAGCCGGCGAGGGCGTTGATCAGCGTGCTCTTGCCCGCGCCGTTGGCGCCGACCATGCCGACCATGCGGCCGGAGCCGACCGTGACCTCGACGCCGTCGACGGCGACGTTGCCGCCGTAGCGCACCGAGATGCCGGTCGCTTCCAGCGCATCGCCCGGTCCGAGGAATGTCATGCCGCGCGCCCCAGATAGGCTTCGAGCACGGCATTGTTGCGCTGCACCTCGGCCGGCGTGCCCTCGGCCAGCTTGCGGCCCTGGTCGATCACGACGATGCGGTCGGCGATCGCCATGATCAGGTCCATGTGATGCTCGATCACCACCACGGCGACGCCGCGCCGGCGCAGGTCGACCAGGAGGTCGGCCAGCCGCTTCATGTCGTTGCCGCCGGTGCCGGCGGCCGGCTCGTCGATCAGCAGGGCGCGGGCGCCCGAGCCGTAAGCCAGCACCACCGACAGCAGGCGCTGCGTGCCGTAGGCGATGTCGCCCGGTCGCTTGCCGTGATCGCCGGGGCCGATCCCGAACGAGGAGAGCAGCTCGGCCGCCGCGGCTTCGGCGCGCCGCCGGGTCGCCATCTCCTTCCATGGCAGGGCGATCGAGCGCGGCAGCGAGGTCGAATGCTCGCGCAGCATCGCCGCCATGGCGTTCTCGAGCAGCGTCAGCTCGCCGAAGAAGGCATTCTGCTGAAAGGTGCGGCGCAGCCCAAGCCGCGCCAGCTCATGGGTCGGCAGGTCGGTGACACGCTCGCCTCCGAGGAAGACATCGCCCTCGCGCGGCACGGCATGCGTGACCGCGGCGAAGCACGAGCTCTTGCCGGCGCCGTTGGGGCCGATGATGCCCAGGATCTCGCCGGACGCGACCTGCCACGACATGTCGGCGAGCGCCGTCAGGGCGCCGTAGCGGACGGTCAGGCCACGGGCTGCGAGGAGCGCTCCGCCTGCCAACTACTTCAGGACCTCGATCTTGGCGGTTTTGCCGTCCGTGACCTTGAAGATGGTGTGCTTGTGCTTGGCCTGGCCGTTGGCCTCGAAACCGACCTCGCCCAGCACGGTGCCGCCCACCGTCTTGCCGCGGATCGCCTCGGCCACCGTCTTGCGGTCGAGGCTCTTGGTGGCGTTGGCCGCGGTCGCCCAGACTTCGAGCGACGCTGCGCCCAGGGCCGCACCCTTGTCCGGCGCCTCCTTGTGCTCCTTCCTGTAGGCTTCGACGAACTCGAGGTTCTCCTTGATCTTGTCGAAGGGCGGCAGGTCGGGGAAATAGATGTCGGCCGAAACCACGCCGGTCATGTCGGCGCCGGCGATCTTGAACACCGTCGGCAGGATGGTGCCGACGGCGCCGACGAAGGTGCCGTCGATGCCGGCCTGGCGATACTGCTGGATCAGTGCCGGCATGCCCGAGGACTCGGCGGCGTTGATGGCGACGACGGCATCGGGCTTGGCCTGCTTCACGTTGGCCAGGCTGACGCGGAAGTCGGTCTGCTTGAAGGGAAACTGCGCGACGACGACCTTCTCCCAGGGCTTGCCGAGCTTGTTGAGCTCGGCCTCGATCACCGCCTGCGCGCCGTTGCCGTAGGCGTCGTTCTGGGTGAGGAAGCCGACGCGCTTGGCATTGAGCTTGTTCAGCAGGATCTCGGCGATGACGGCGCCGTCCTGGCCGTTCGAGCTGTTCAGCCGGATCGCATAGGGATTGCCCTGGCCCGACAGGATCGGGTCGGCCTTCGACACCGCGGTGATGTCGAGGATGTTGGCACGCGCCAGCACAGGCTGCTCGGCCAGTGTCACCGGGCTGTTCCAGCCTTCGATCACGACGGCGACCTTCTCGGCGACCATCTCGTTGGCGCGGGTGACGCCGACCGCCGGCGTGCTCTCGTCGTCCTTGGCGATCACCACGATCTTGCGGCCCAGCACGCCGCCCTTGGCGTTCACCATCTCGGCCGCGATCTTGATGGCGCTGACGACGGCCTGGCCGTTGGGGCCGGCCGGGCCCGACAGCGGAAAGATCGCGCCGACCTTGATCGGCTCGCCTTGTCCAAGAGCGGAGGGCGCCAGCGCCGGCATCGCGAGCGAGGCCGCACCGGCACCCGCGGCGATCGTGAACCGGCGGCGTCCGAGCTTGATCCGTGTCATGGCGCTTCCCTTTTGAATAAGCATTTATTCACGCAAATCTTTGCCGCCGCCTCGATCCAAGTCAATTTGCGCGGCGCCTAAAACGAAACGGGGCCGGCGATTGCCCGCCGGCCCGTACCGATTCGCGAAAGGTCGCCGGCTACTTGTCGAGCCAGAACGTATCGAAGCGCACCACGTCGTAGATGCCGAAATAGTCCTTCGGATTGTGGCCCTTCACGTAGTTGTACCAGACGTCGTTGATCTTCTCCCACGACACCGGTAGGACCGGCGGATCCTGCTCCATCAGCTCCTCGGCCTGGCGGATCAGGGCGAGGCGCTTCTTGGTGTCGACCTCGGTGTCGATCTGCGGCAGCAGGGCGTTGACCTTCTCGTTGTTCCAGAAGCCGTAGTTCTGCGGCCCGTCCTTTTTGTACCAGGCGTTGAAGTAGTCGCTGGGGTCGAGAAGGGTCGAGACGACGGCGCCGATGGCGAGGTCGAAATTGCCCGACTTGATGTCGTCGAACCACACCGATTCGACGACGGTGCGCAGCTTGACCTCGATGCCGAGGCCCTGCTGCAGCATCGCCTGCACGGCCTGCGCCCACAGCTTGAAGGTCGCTACCTCGCGCACGAGGAAATCGAGGGTGCCCTTGTAACCGCTGCCGTAGCCGGCGGCGGCCATCAGCCCCTTGGCTTCCTTGATCGCGGCAGTCGTGTCGTCCTGGTAGCCCAGCCGCTTCTTGAGCTGGTCGATCGGCGTGGCGACGTCGGAGAACGGATAGATGAACCCGCCCATCATCATCGGCGCCACGTCCTTCACCACGTCGACCAGCACCGGCCGGTCGAGGCAGAGATGGATGGCGCGGCGCACCCGCGGATCGTCGAGCGGCTTCTTCTTGTTGTTCATCCACGTGCCCTGGATGACCGATTGGTAGAAGTCCATGGCCGACATGCCGGGCGTCTGCTTGGCCTTGCGCGCCGTCACCGGATCGACGATGCGGCCGTAATCGACGCGGTTCGACAGCAGCGCCGAGCCGAGCTCGGGCGAGAACGGCAGGGCGTGGTAGAACTCGATGCCGTCGAGATAGGGCAGGCCCTTGTTCCAGTAGGTCGGGTTCTTCTCCATCACCCAGACTTCGTTCTCGACGCGGCGCTTGCTCTTGAACGGACCGGTGCCGGGGATGTCGACGACGCGGCGCAGGTTGTACTGGTTGTCCTCCAGCGTCTTCTTGCGCAC
>JAEZIF010000345.1 GCA_023416135.1 Pseudomonadota bacterium | reverse complement strand
CTGGCCGCCCGCGCGATGGCCGCGCGCTCGGGCCAGGCGCCGGATCCCGACTATCTCGCCGGGCTCAGTCCCGAGCAGCGCCAGGCGGTCGTCACCACCGAGGGGCCCGTCCTCGTCCTCGCCGGCGCCGGCACCGGCAAGACCCGCGTGCTCACCACCCGCATCGCCCACATCCTGCGTCTTGGCCTCGCCTATCCCTCGCAGATCCTCGCCGTGACCTTCACCAACAAGGCCGCGCGCGAGATGAAGTCGCGCATCGCGGTCCTGATCGGCGAGGGTTCGGCCGAGGGCATGCCCTGGCTCGGCACCTTCCACTCGATCGGGGTCAAGATCCTGCGCCGCCACGCCGAGCTCGCCGGCCTGAAATCCGGCTTCACCATCCTCGACACCGACGACGTCATCCGCCTTTTGAAGCAGCTGATCCAGGCCGAGAACCTGGACGTCAAGCGCTGGCCCGCCCGCCAGTTCGCGCAGATGATCGACGGCTGGAAGAACAAGGGCCTCGGCCCACGCGACATCCCCGAGGGCGACGCGCGCGCCTTCGCCAACGGCAAGGGCCGCGAACTCTACGCCGCCTACCAGGAGCGCCTGAAGACCCTGAACGCCTGCGACTTCGGCGATCTCCTCCTCCACCCGATCCGCATCTTCCGCGACAATCCCGACGTGCTGGCCGACTATCACGCACGTTTCAAATACATCCTGGTCGACGAATACCAGGACACCAACACCGCGCAGTACATGTGGCTCAGGCTGCTCGCGCAGCGGCCGAAGGCCGGACGCCCATTCTCCCCCCCTGCGGGGGAGATGTCGGCGCAGCCGACAGAGGGGGGTGGTTCAGCTTCTTCGGTCGTGCAGGCGGCACCACCCCCACCCGGCCCTGCGGGCCACCCTCCCCGCAAGGGGGAGGGTAGCGCACAACGCGAGCGCTCGGCCGTGAGCGAAACCAAAGTCAACATCTGCTGCGTCGGCGACGACGACCAGTCGATCTACGGCTGGCGTGGCGCGGAGGTCGACAACATCCTGCGCTTCGACAAGGATTTCCCCGGCGCCACCATCATCCGCCTGGAGCGCAACTACCGCTCGACCGCCCATATCCTCGGCGCCGCATCCCACCTCATCGCCCACAACGAGGGCCGGCTCGGCAAGACGCTCTTCACCGACCATCCCTCCCCCGACGATGCCAAGGTCCAGGTCCACGCCGCCTGGGATTCGGAGGAGGAGGCGCGCGCGGTCGGTGAGGAGATCGAGCAGCTGCAGCGGCGCGGCCACAACCTCAACGACATGGCGATCCTCGTGCGCGCCTCCTTCCAGATGCGCGAGTTCGAAGACCGCTTCGTCACGCTTGGCTTGAACTACCGCGTCATCGGCGGCCCGCGCTTCTACGAGCGCCAGGAGATCCGCGACGCTCTGGCCTACTGCCGGGTCACGGTGCAGCACGACGACGACCTCGCCTTCGAGCGCATCTACAACACGCCACGCCGCGGCCTGGGCGAATCGGCGCTGCGGTCCTTGCGCATCATCCAGCGCGCCCAGAAGGTCTCTCTGTTCGAGGCGACGCGGCGCGCGCTCGAGACCGACGAACTGAAAGGGCGCCAGCGCAAGTCGCTGGGCGACCTGATCAAGAGCTTCGATCGCTGGCGCGCCATGCTAGACGGCATGAACCATGTCGAGGTGGTCGAGACCATGCTCGACGAGTCGGGCTACACCGACATGCTGCGCATGGATCGCTCGCCCGAGGCCGAGGGCCGCCTGGAGAACCTGAAGGAGCTGACCAACGCCCTGCAGGAGTTCGACACCCTGCCCTCCTTCCTCGAGCACGTGGCGTTGCTGACCGACAACGCCGAGCGCGCGGGCAGCGACATGGTGAGCGTCATGACGCTGCATGCCGCCAAGGGGCTGGAGTTCGACACGGTGTTCCTGCCGGGCTGGGAGGAAGGCCTGTTTCCCAACCAGCGTGCCCTCGACGACAAGGGCGTGGCCGGTCTCGAGGAGGAGCGGCGGCTGGCTTATGTCGGGCTGACACGGGCGCGACGGCGCGCCTACGTGTCCTTCGCAGCCAACCGGCGCGTCTTCAACCAATGGCAGGCCGCCATCCCCTCGCGCTTCCTGCGTGAGCTGCCGACCGAGCAGCTCGCAGAGAGCAGCGATGCCGGACTCTATGCCACTTATTCGGCGGGCCACCACGGCGGGCTGCGCGAGCAGGCGAGCGGCTTCGACTACGAGAGTCTGGGCGTCACCGGCATGGGCCGGGCGCGGACGCGTTGGCGAGACGAGACGTTCGACGACCGCCGCGCCGTCGAGGGCGACAAGCCCGACCTCAGCGTCGGCCAGCGTGTGTTCCATCAGAAATTCGGCTATGGCCGCATCGTCGCGGTCGACGGCAACAAGCTCGACATCGAGTTCGACAAGGCCGGGCCCAAGAAGGTGTTGGACAGCTTCATCGAGGCCGCCTGAGCCTCGGCAGTGTGGGGAGTAACGCCATGTTTCGTGCGATCGCCGTCGCGCTCGGCCTCGTCTTCGCCGCGTCAGCGGCCTGGGCGCAGGGCGGCAAGGTCACCGTCGTCACCTCCTTCTCGAAGGACGTCACCGATCCGATCAAGAAAGCCTTCGAGAAGGCCGTCCCCGGCACGACCCTGGAAGTTCAGAACCGCAACACCAATGCCGGCGTGAAGTTCCTCGAGGAGACCAAAGGCAACAACCAGGTCGACCTGTTCTGGGCGTCGGCGCCCGACGCCTTCGAGGTGCTGAAGGGCAAGAAGCTTCTGGACGCCTACAGGCCCAAGGCCACCGGCATTGCCGAGAAGGTCGGCTCGTATCCGGTCAACGACAAGGACGGCTTCTATTCCGGTTTCGCCGCCTCGGGCTACGGCATCATGTGGAACGACCGCTACGTGAAGGCCAAGAAGCTGCCGACACCCAAGGAATGGCAGGACCTCGCCCAGGCACCGTACTACGATCATGTCTCGATCTCGGCGCCGTCGCGCTCGGGCACCACCCACCTCACCATAGAGACGATCCTGCAGGGCGAGGGCTGGAACAAAGGTTGGCGCACGGTCAAGGAGATCGCCGGCAACCTGCACCAGGTGACCGATCGCTCGTTCGGCGTGCCCGAGGCGGTGAACTCCGGCCAGGTCGGCTACGGTATCGTCATCGACTTCTTCGCCTTCTCGTCGCAGGGTAGCGGCTTCCCGGTGAAGTTCGTCTATCCGTCGGTGACGACGCTCGTCCCCGCCAACGTCGGCATCGTCGCCAACGCCCCCAACAAGGCGGGCGCCGAGGCTTTCATCGAGTTTCTTCTGTCGCCGGCCGGCCAGGAGACACTGCTCGAACCCACCATCCGTCGCCTGCCCGTGCGACCGGCGACCTATGAGAAGGCGCCGCCGGACTATCCCAATCCCTTCAAGGACAAGAACCTGCAGGGACTACTGACCTTCAACGCCGAATTGTCGGAGAAGCGCAACGAGGCTGTCGACGTGCTGTTCGATCAGCTCATCACCTTTCAGCTCGAACCCTTGAAGGCCGCCACCAAGACGCTGCACCAGGTCGATGCCGCGCTGGTCAAGAAGGACAACGCCCAGGCCCGCGCGCTCGCCAGGGAAGCGCGCGACCTCATCGCCGCCATGCCCATCAGCGACGCCCAGGCCGCCGCGCCCGAGATGCGTGCAGCCTTCACCGGCGGCAAGCAGAAGACGGCGCGCCAGGCCGAGCTCGAGCAGCAATGGGCGGCCTTCGCCAAGGAGAAGTACACCGCGGCCAAGGCCAAGGCTGACGAGGCGCTGAAGCTCGTTCGTTAAAGATCGTGCTGCACCCTGCCACCTCATGCTCCTCTCCCCCTAGCGGGGGAGAGGAATCCGATCTTTTCCGTTCGGTGCGCAGCCTGGTCTCCGGCCCCGCCATCCTCGCGCTGGCCATCGCGCTGTTCCTGGCCGTCTTCCTCGTCGTGCCCGTGGCGGCGGTGGTCTACGTCGCCTTCACCGAGAAGGGCACGGGCGCCCTGACTCTGGTGAACTTCCTCGACTTCGCGCGCACCGACCTGTTCGTGCGCTCGTTCTGGAACTCGGTCTATGTCTCGGCCATGACCGTGGCGTGGTCCTCGGTGCTTGCCCTGCCGCTCGCCTACCTCACTACGCGCTTCGAGTTCCGCGGCGCTGCGCTGGTGCAGACGCTGGGCTTCCTGCCCCTGATCATGCCGCCCTTTGTCGGCGCAGTAGCCATGCAGCTCCTGTTCGGCCGCAACGGCACGCTGAACCTCCTGCTCGACGAGTGGTTCGACTTCAAGATCGGCGTGATGGAAGGGCTGAACGGCGTCATCTTCCTTCAGGCGATCCACTACTTTCCATTCATCCTGGTCAACCTGTCGGCGGCGCTGCGCAACATCGACCGCGCCATGGAGGAAGCGGCGCAGAACCTGGGCAGCCACGGCTTCCGCCTGTTCCGCCGCATTGCCCTGCCGCTGGCCATGCCCGGTTACGTCGCCGGCGCCAGCCTGGTGTTCGTGAAAGTGTTCGACGACGTGGCAAGCCCGCTGCTGCTCAACGTCAATGAGATGCTGGCGCCGCAGGCCTATCTGCGCATCACCTCGATCGGCATCGACGACCCCATGGGCTACGTGATCTCGGTCGTCCTGATCGCCATCGCCGTCGTGACAATGTGGGGTTCGGCCCGGGTGTTGAAGGGCAAGGACTACGCCACGGTGCAACGCGGCGGCGGCGGCCTGGCGCGGCGGCGCCTGTCGCGCGGCCAGTCGGCCATCGCCTACGCCGTGGTGCTGCTGGTGCTGGCCCTGGTGCTCGCGCCCCATGTCGGGCTGCTGCTGCTCTCTTTCGCCACGGTCTGGTCGTTCAGCCCTCTGCCCGACGGTTTCACCTTGGCGCACTATGCCCGCGTTCTGGGCGACAGCTCCACCTATATAAAGAATACGCTGCTCTACTCAGGTCTGGCCGCGGTCATCGACGTGGCGATCGGCGGTGCCATCGCCTACCTGGTGCTGCGCACGCGGCTGCCCGGCCGGCACATGCTCGACTGGCTGGCCGGTGCGGCGCTGGCCGTTCCCGGCGTGGTGCTGGGCATCGGCTATCTGCGCGCCTTCTATGGCGTCACCCTGCCGGGCGGCGTGCCGCTAGCGACGCTGTGGATCATGATCGTGCTGGCCATCGCCATCCGCCGCCTGCCCTACGCCTTGCGTGCCGCCTACGCCGCCCTGCAGCAGATCTCGGTGTCGCTGGAAGAGGCCGCGGAGAATCTCGGCGCCACCAAGTCACGCACCGTGCGCCGCGTGGTCGTGCCGCTGATGACCGGTGGGCTTTTGGCCGGCTTCGTCACCAGCTTCGCCACCGCCGCGGTCGAGCTCTCCGCCGTGCTGATGCTGGTGCAGAACAATTCCGACGCCCCGCTGTCTTACGGCCTCTATGTGCTGATGCAGACTCCGGCCGGCCGCGGCGCCGGCGCGGCGATGGGCGTCATCGCCGTGGTCATCGTGGCGATCTGCATGGGCCTGTCGCAGCTCGCCGTGGACCGCTCGCAACGCGCCCGCGGCCTGGATATATGAGCGGCACCATGTCCCAGGCGGTCAGCATCGACATTCGCGGCGTGAACCTGAGCTACGGCGCCACGCACGTCCTCAAGGGCATCGATCTGTCGATCCGCCCCGGTGAGTTCTTCGCCTTCCTCGGCCCGTCCGGCTGCGGCAAGACCACCCTGCTGCGCCTCATTGCGGGCTTCGCCCGGGCGCAGACGGGTCAAGTGCTGCTCGACGGCCTGGATGTCGCCGGGCTGCCGCCATGGAAGCGCGACGTCGGCATGGTGTTCCAGAGCTATGCGCTGTGGCCGCACATGACGGTGGCCAGGAACGTCGCCTTCGGGCTTGAGGAGCGCCGCCTGCCGCGCCGCCACATCGAGCGCAAGGTGGCCGAGGCGCTGGGGCTGGTCGGCCTCGCCGGCTATGCCGACCGCCGGCCGGCGCAACTTTCCGGCGGCCAACAACAGCGCGTCGCCGTCGCCCGCACCATCGCCATCGAACCCAAGGTGCTGCTGCTCGACGAGCCGCTCAGCAACCTCGACGCCAAGATGCGGGTCAGCGTGCGCCGCGAACTGCGCGCCCTGCAGCAGCGACTGGGGCTCACGACCATCTTCGTCACCCATGACCAGGAAGAGGCCAACACGATCTGCGACCGTATCGCCGTGATGGAGGACGGCACCATTCGCCAGGTCGGCACGCCCATGGAACTCTACGAGCGGCCCGACAATCTCTTCGTCGCGGGCTTTCTGGGCTCAGCCAACATCCTGGACGGCAAGGCCGTGAACGGTACGTTCGAGGTTGCGGGAGCGCGGTTGCCGCTGCCCGCCGGCGCCACCCTGCCCGCCGGCGCCAAGCTGGTGTTCCGGCCGCAGCACGCGACGCTGTCCACCGCCGGCGCCTTGCGCGGCCCGGTCGTGCATCGCGAGTTTCTAGGCGCCACAGTGCGCTACGGCGTGCGCGTGGCCGACAGCGAGATCCTGGTCGATGCACCGTTCCAGTCGGGCAGCGACCTTCACGCCGTGGGCGACACGGTCGGCATCACCCTGCCGCCCGAACGCGCGCTGTATTTGGCGGGCTGAGCAATGGTCGCCAAAGCGAGCTTCGTGGCCCCTGCCGCTGAACGCGCCGCCTGGGAAGGTGCCCTGGAAGAGCGGTTGACCGAGGCGGGTTTCGTCGTCACGAGCTGCGAGATTTCGCGCGACGGGCCGTGGCGCATAGATGTGTTCGGCGAGGCCGAGGATCGGCAGGTCACCGAGGCGATCCGCGAGGCAGCGCGGGCTCTCGGCCGACCTGAACCGGCCTGGGCATGGGAGACGCTGCCTGACATCGACTGGGTCGCCGAAAATCAGCGTTCGTTCCAGCCCTTCGCCGTCGGCCCGTTCTGGGTCCACCCCTCGCACAATGCCGACGACAAGCCGGCAGGCCTGCTGCCGTTGCGTATCGATGCCGGCATGGCCTTCGGCACCGGCACGCATGCCACGACGCGCGGCTGCCTCGAAATGCTGGCGACGCTCGATCCGCGCGATATCGTCAATGCCGTGGATGTCGGCTGTGGCAGCGGCATTTTGGCAATCGCCATGGCCAAGCTGTGGCGGCGAGCGGTGATCGGCGGTGACAACGATGCCGAAGCCGTCGAGGTCGCCCGCGAGAATGCGGTGCTGAACGGAGTCGCCGCTCTCTGCCGCTTCGTCCATGCCATCGGCCTGCAGCATGACGAGCTGAAGGTGCTGAAACCCTACGATCTGGTCGTTGCCAACATCCTGGCAGGCCCGCTGATGGAGCTGGCGGATTCCTTCTCGACCGCCGTGCGGCCAGGTGGCCGCGCGCTGCTGAGCGGACTTCTGCTCGAGCAGGCTGACGACATCCTCACCGTTTATCGCCGCTGGGGCTTCGTCGTGGAACGCCATATCGACCTCGAGACCGGCGGCGCGATATGGCGCACGCTGCTGCTGCGCCGGGCCGCAGACTGAGCCTCAGCCGGCGGCGGCGCCCCGCAGGAACGGGTCCGGCGGATGCGGCAAGCCCACGTTGTGACGCAGCGTCGAGCCACGATACTCGGGCGGCCTCAAACCGCGGCGGCGCAGTTCCGGGACGGCCAACTCGACGAAGTCGCGCAGGCCGCGTGGCTCGACCGGCATGTGTACCAGCCCTCCATCATGTCGGCGACCTGGACCGGGTCGCCCTTCACCACATGTTGCCACGTGCCTCGGCAGCGCGCTCGCAGGTAGCACGCACACTGAGGCCCTCACGCGCCGCCATGTCCGGCACCGAGCGGCCGATTGCCGTGCCGCCGGTGACCTTCGAGAGATCAGCTGACGGCCAGAGCGGGCGAGATCAACGCCTGCGACTCGTCGAACAACGCGTCGGCCTCCGCCGAGGTGCGGCCCACGAATACGCTGAGCGCCGGCAGGATACGGAAAAAAGCGTCACGGCTCGAACGCCGCGGGGCGGTCGGACGGGCTGTTGGCCGCTGGCGCACGCCGTTGCCGTCGGCCCGGATATCATGTCGCCGCCACGCTCGGCGAGCTTCGCCATTTCGATCATGCAGTGAAGCTGCATGCTGGTTGTGGGGAATGAATCGCGGTGCCTCAACCGCCGAAATGACCGCCCAGCGCCCCGCCGGTGAACCCCAGGACCATAATGTCGAGCGTCATGCCGCGCCGCCGCAAGCGCCTCATCAAGAAAAAAGGGCCGGCTTTCGCCGGCCCTCGTACACTTACGCTTACGCTACTGTCGTTACTTTTGCCTATGCGACGCGACGCAAGTTCTCGTTCGATGCCGGAACAGCGCGAGCGTGGGCCGTCTCCGGGACGATGCCTTCCGCCCCCGTCTCCCGGATGGCGAAATGGACGTCGCCGCGGGATAGGCCGATGTCGGCCAGCTCGCGGTCGCTCATGCGGAAGAGCTGTGCTTCGGTGGCGCGCATCTTGAAGTCGGTCTTGATCGCGCCAACGACGCGGTTGTACAGGCGGCCAAGCCACAGCAGGAGGTCGGCCAGGCCATTGGCAAGCAGCTCGGCGCGGGCATAGCGTGCGCGCAGCTCTAGCATCCGGCGGTCCTCAAAGGACAGGGTCGTCTTGGCAACGTCGTTTCCCCCCGCCGGCGAAGTTTCGCTGGTCAGATTCTCAAACATCTGGATCGGCTGGGTCATCATAATCTGCTCCTATTGTGCAACGCGGTAGGTAATGCTGCGCTGCACAGAGCGAATATAGAGCCTTGAGTTACAACAATAAGTGAAGCCTTGGAACGACTGATATGCGTTGCACGCATAGTGTCGCCGGTTGCGTATCTCGCACTCGCGAGAGAAATAAAATTGCTCGGATTGCCTCCCCGAACCCCGCCGCGTAGGGTCGTGACGACATGAGCTCCTCCCCAGAAGACGTCCTTCACCTGTTGCGTCGACGCGGCCGCAACCCCGAGCCCTCGGCCCTCGATTCCCTGATGCGCGGTGTCGCCGCAGCCCCCGAGGGCCTTGCCGGGCCCGAATGGGTCGAGCTGGTCGATCCTAGTGCAGATGCCGAGCTCACCCGGGCGCTCAAGGCGTGGCGCGAGGAGCTGGCGCAAGCCGATGACGGGCTGGACGCCTCGCCCGCGCCGACGTCGCGCCTGGCTGCTCTGCGTGCGGAGCTGAAGCAGCGTGGCCTCGACGGCTTCGTCGTGCCACGTGCCGACGAGCACCAGGGCGAGTACGTGCCCCGCCGCTCGCAGCGCCTGGCATGGCTCACCGGCTTCCGCGGCTCGGCCGGGCTCGCCGTCGTGCTGGCCGATCGCGCGGCGATCTTCATCGACGGCCGCTATGCGCTGGCCGTGCGCGCCCAGGTCGACACCGCCGCCTTCGTGCCGCAACAGATACCCGAGGAATCGCCCGAAACCTGGATCGCCGAGAATCTCCCCAGGGGCGGCAAGCTCGGCTTCGATCCCTGGCTGGTGACGGTCGACGGCCACGACCGCTTCGCCCGCGCCTGCCAGCGCGCCGGCGGGGATTTCGTGCCGGTCGATTCCAATCCCGTCGACACCGTATGGCGCGACCGGCCGCCGGCGCCGCTGGCGCCCGTGCTGCCGCATCCCGACGAGTTCGCAGGCGAGACCAGTGCGGCCAAGCGGGCGCGCATCGCCGGCATCGTCAAGGCCAAGGGCGCGGACGTGGCGCTGATCACGCAGCCCGATTCGATCGCCTGGCTCCTGAACGTGCGCGGCGGCGACGTGCCGCGCACACCATTCGCGCTGGGCTTCGCCTTGCTGCACAGCGACGGCCATGTCGATCTCTACATGGACCGCCGCAAGGTGCCCGACCGCACGATCGCCTGGCTGGGGAACGCCGTGACGCTGGCGCCGACCGACGAACTCGGCCAGGCGCTCGACGCTCTGGGCAAGGTGAACAGGAAGGTCTTGATCGAGACCGCGACGGCTCCGATCTGGGCCGCCAACCGCCTGCAGGGCGCGAGCGTCAGTGTGGTGCGCGACGCCGATCCGGTGGCGCTGCCCAAGGCCTGCAAGAACCCCGTCGAGATGGACGGAATCCGCAACGCCCATCGCCGCGACGGCGCCGCCGTCAGCCGCTTCCTGGGCTGGCTGGACCGCGAATCCAAAGGTGGCAGGCTGCGGGAGATCGAGGTGTCGGACCGCCTGCAGGCGCTGCGTCAGGAGACAGGCAAGCTGCGCGACCTGAGCTTCGACACCATCTCCGGCGCCGGCCCCAACGGCGCCATCGTGCACTACCACGCCTCCGAGGCGACCGAGCGCACGCTCGAGGCGGGCAGCCTCTATCTGGTGGACTCAGGCGGCCAGTATCGTGACGGCACCACCGACATCACCCGCACGGTGGCGATCGGCACGCCGAGCCCGGAGATGCGCGACCGCTTCACGCGCGTACTCAAGGGCCACATTGCGCTCGCCATGGCGCGCTTTCCGGCCGGCACGACGGGCTCGCAGCTCGACGCGCTGGCACGCTATGCGCTGTGGCAGGCTGGTCTGGACTACGACCACGGCACCGGCCACGGCGTCGGCGCCTATCTCTCGGTGCATGAAGGGCCGCAGCGCATTTCGAAGATGCCGAACAACGTCGCCCTGCAGCCCGGCATGATCGTCAGCAACGAGCCCGGCTACTACAAGACCGGCGCCTACGGCATCCGCATCGAGAACCTGGTGGCAGTGCGAGAGGCCAGGATCGACGGCGCCGATCGACGCTATCTCGAGTTCGAGACGCTGACGCTTGCCCCCATCGATCTCGCCTGTGTCGAACCCGGCTTGCTGACCGAGGCCGAGCGGCAGTGGTTGAACGAGTATCACCGCCGCGTTCGCGAAACGGTGGCTCCGCAGGTCGACGATGCCACGCAGACGTGGCTCGCCGAGGCGACGCGGCCGATCTAGGCGTCCAACGTGGTCCGTCCGAGGATTACATCCTCGTAGACGTGCAGCGACGGCAGTCCGCCGGTGTGCATGAACAGCACCTTGGCGTTGGGCTTGAAGTAGCCCTGGCGCGCCAGGCCGATCAGGCCGGCCATGATCTTTCCGGTATAGACCGGGTCGAGCAGGATGCCTTCGGTGCGTGCCAGCATCTGCACGGCTTCAACCATCTTGGCGTTGGGCACCGAGTATTTCGGCTGCCAGTAGCCGCCGACGCTCTTCACCGCCTCGCGCGGCACCTTGCCAATGCCCAAAAGGTCGGCGACGGCCTGCGCCTCCTTGTAGACCAGCGGCTCCTGGTCTGCGGGATCGCGGCTGACGCCGATGCCGATCAATGGGATATTGATGTGGTTGCCGAAGAAGGCCGCAACCATGCCGCCGTGGGTCCCCGAGCTACCCGAGCCGACCACGACGGCATCGAGCGCGAGCTGCATATCCGACCACTGCTGCTCCATCTCCTGCACGCAAGCGACGTAACCCAGGCCGCCAATGGCGTTCGAGCCGCCGCCGGGAATGACGTAGCCCTTGCGGCCGACCGAGGCGAGTTCCTGCGCGACCTTCGACATGGCCGCCCCCATGTCCGAACCTCCCGGCACCACGGTAATGGCCTCGACACCCATCAGTTCGAACATGAAATTGTTGCCACCGGCTTCCTTCTTATAACTGCCGGGGACACGCTCCTCGATGACGAAGCGGCACTTCAGCCCTTCCTTGATCGCAGCCGACAGGGTGATGCGGCAGTGGTTGGATTGCGGCGCGCCGCAGGTGATCAGCGTGTCGCACCCCTGCGCCAGGGCGTCCGCAGTCAGGAATTCGAGCTTGCGGGTCTTGTTGCCGCCCGGGAAGAGGCCGAGCAGGTCGTCCCGCTTGATCCAGATTTCCGGGCCGACCCCGCCCGGGCAGCCCGTCGCGAGGGCCTTGGTGAAGTGCGGAAGTGGCTCGATCGGCGTGGGGGCATGGGTATAGCGACGGCGGGGAAAGCGAGACAAATCCATTCGAGCACTCCAGCAAACCGTCCTGGCTCTAGCATTCCGCCGGGCCTGGAGAAAGTGACCGGCAAACGGACGTCTGTTCGCCCACGGGCACGATGCACAAGATGTGCAACCCAATTTTACATTTCGGATGTAACCATTTCACGAAAGCAACCCATAGTTTCTTCGTCGATGCGGAAATAATTTGGTCCGAAATCGTACACAATCGGCCTTTCCGGCAAATGACCGGCGCACGATCACAATTTGGCCACAACAAGTGTTACCGGCAGACCACACTGAGGCGGGAATGCGTCGACGGCGGCGCCAATTGGTGGCGACCGAAATTGGCGAAGGGTACAGTCGAGGCGCTACGCAATTGCCTCAGTCCCAACGCGAAGCAAACCTCTCTGAATTCCCCACCAGGAGATACGCATGAAGAAGGTCTTGATTGCGGTGGCAGCCATCGCGGCACTACCAGCCACTGTTCAAGCGCAAGATGTCCAAACACCCGGCGTGTACTTCGGTGTCCAGGGCGGCCTGAATTGGCTGTTCAACACCACGATCCTCGGCCAGAACGTCTCTCCGCAGACGGGATGGGCACTCGGTGGCAAGTTCGGTTACGACTTCATCGGGCCCCGCGTCGAAGTCGAAGGCCTCTATCGCCAGAACAACAACGGGAATTTCTTTGGCAACCGCGCGATCACCGGGCAGATCAGCCAAGTGACGGCGATGGCCAACTTCCTCTATGACTTCAACGCTACGGGCACGTTCGTGCCGTACATCGGCGCGGGCGCCGGCGTTGGCTTCATCGATTCCGACTACAACCTCAGCAGCACGACCTTCGCGTATCAGGGCATCCTGGGCGTAGGCTACAACGCCACCCCTAACCTGCGCTTCAACCTCGAAGGCCGCTACATCGGCACCACCAATCCGCAGGTTGCCAGCACCTCCTGGACCAACAACAACATCGCCCTGCTCGCCGCTGTGCAGGTGAAGTTCGGCTCGGCGCCGCCGCCGCCGCCGCCGCCGCCGCCGGCCGTGGCGCCGCCATCGTTCATGGTGTTCTTCGACTGGGACCGCTCGAACCTGAGCCAGCAGGCACTGGCCACGATCAGGCAGGCGGCCGATGCCTTCAAGCAGAAGGGCAACGCGCGCATCACGGCGACCGGCCACACCG
>JAEZIF010000337.1 GCA_023416135.1 Pseudomonadota bacterium | reverse complement strand
GTCCTGGCGCCACGCCTGCCGTGCGCAGGGTCGACAGGAAGCGCTGCGGCCCGACCTTCTCCAACGCCAGCACAGCCGGCACGTTCAGCGACTGCTGCAGCGCGCGACGCACGGTGACGGCGCCCTGGTGGTCGCGGTCGAAGTTGCGCGGCAGCCAGTCGCGGAACCGCACCGGCACGTCCTCGATCAGCGATTCCGGATGCAGAACGCGATCGTCGAACGCCATGGCATAGATCAAAGGCTTCAGCGCCGAGCCGGGAGAGCGGTGGGCGCGCACCAGGTCGACCTGGCCGGCCCGGCCGAAATAATCGGAGCCACCCTGCCAGGCGACGACGGTTCCCGCGCGGTTGTCGACCGCGACGATGGCGATGTCCGGACGGTCGGCGATGCGTCCGCGCTCCTCGCGCGCGAGCTGCAGCATGGCCGACTGAAGCTCGAAGCGGATGGTCGTCGGCACGACGGTGCCCGGCGACTGGCCGGCGAGCCACGCCGAGAGATGCGGCGCATGCAACGGCATGGCCAGCCGCCGGCTGGGCACCGGTCGGCTCGACGCCAGGTCGCGCAGCGAGGCATCGATCACCTCGTGCCGGAACCCGCGCTCCAGCACGCGCTCGCGCGCGGCCTGGGCCGCGGCGGGCGAGCGGTCGGGCCGGCGGCGCTCGGGCGATTGCGGGATGGCGACGAGGAGCGCTGCCTCGGCGGCGTTGAGGTGCTTCGGCTCCTTGCCGAAATAGGCGAACGAGGCGGCGCGCACGCCCTCGAGGTTGCCGCCCATCGGCGTCAAGGTCAGGTAGATGCCCAGCACCTCGCGCTTGGAGTAGCGCCATTCGAGCTGCAGGGCGCGCGCCGACTGTAGCAGCTTGGTGCCGAGCGTGCGGCGCGGCCCGATCCGGAAGAGTTCGGGCTCCAGAAGGCGTGCGGCCTGCATGGAAAGAGTCGACGCGCCCGACACGATGCGACCGCGATTGATCCATTGCTCGGCGGCGCGTACTGCCGCCAACGGATCGACACCCCAGTGGTTGTCGAAGCGGCGGTCCTCGTAGGCCTTGAGCAGGGCGAGATAGACCGGGTCGACGTCGTCGATTGCGGTCCGGAGCCGCCACTTGCCGTCGGCCGTCGTGAAGGCGCGCAACAGGCGGCCGTTCGAATCGACGATCTCCGTCGATCGGTCATGGTAGCGCGTCAGATCCGGCGGAAAGAGCTGGTCGAGCGCCAGCGCGCCCGCCGCAAGGGAGGTGGCGGCGAGCGCAAGTCCGGCGAGGAGACCGCGAAGGCGCATCAGCGCGGCGCGATTTCAACGCGGCCCATGGCGGTTCGGCCATAGACCCGCGGGGCATACATGTCGGAGACGTTCGTGGCCGGCAGGGCGAAGCTGCCCGGCGTCACGGCGCGCACGATGTAGGCGACATGGTAGGAGTTGACGCTGCGCTTCAGCTCCTCCTCGGAATCCCACCACGAGCGGTATGTCCGCCGTCCGAGGTTGAGCGAGGCGAAGAAGCGGTCGTCGCGGCCTTCGGCGATGCGCGTCTCGCTGAGCTTGGGCAGGAACGTGAAGGGTTTGGCCTTCTCCTCGGTCAACACGGTCTCGATCTCGAAGCCGGCCGGCAGCAGGTCGAGCAGCGCGACCTCGTGGTAGCCGCCTTCGAGGTTGCGGCCGCTGATCGACACGATCAGCCGCTCGTTCTGGCGCAGGCGGCGCAGGTCGGCGCGCCGTCCGTCCAGGGTCAGGAACTCGCGCTGCACGCTCAGCCCCTGCGTCGCGGCAGGCATCGGCTCGTTGGGCACGCCACGCGCCGTGACCTGCATCCACAACGTGCCATCGCCTTCGTTCTTCACCCGGACGCCTCGGGCGATCGCCCCTTGGTCGGGATTGATCACGACCGGGTCGCGTGTGCCCGTCTTGCGCTCGCCGTCGACCGAGTAGGCGAGCCCACCGCCGGAGCCGGCCATGGCGTGCGCCGCCATCACCAGCCAGGCCTGCTCCTGGGTCGTGGTGTGGTCGACGTTGGCGTTCAGCCGCTCGCCGACCAGGCCTGCGACCTGGGTGAAACCCTCGCGGCCGCCCGCTTCCGCGGCCAGCGCCAGCAGGGCGGCGCGGTTGCGCAGCCCCGAGCCGTAGTAGTCGTTGCGGTCGACCGCATTGACCATGTCGCGTGCCTTGGCGAAGGCGAGGCGTGCCCGGCCGGGTTCGGCGACGTGGTTCAGCGCCGCGGCGAACTGCGCCCAGGCGAGCCCGTCACTGATCTTGCCAGCCTCGTTGTCCTGGAAGTAGCGGACGCGGCCGGGATCGGCCAAACCCGCCTTGGCCAGGACGTACCAGGCATAGGCCTGGGCGTTGGGTGTGAGCTTGTCGACCGTGCGGTTGAGCCAGGTCAGCCCACGCTGCAACGAAGCCGACGGCACGGCCACGTTCTGGTCGCGTGCGCGCAGCAGGAAGTCCATGGCATAGGCCTGCAGCCATTCGGCGGCAGGCGAGTAGGGACCCCACATGCCGAACGAGCCGTCGGGCAGCTGCATGTCGACGATGCGATAGACCGCCTCCTGGACGCGATCGCCGATGCGCGGATCGGCCGGGCCGTAACCCAGCAGCGCCACGTCGTTGTAATAGAGCAGCGGCAGGGCGCGGCTGGTCGTCTGCTCGATGCAGCCGAACGGGTACTTGTCGAGCGCCCGCAGGAGGGCGGCGACATCGATACCCGGGATGCGGGTCAGCGACACCGCGACCCGCGACGTGCCCGGCGCGAAGCTCGCCGTGACGTTGCGGTCGAGGGTGAGCTCGCGGCCGGCGGCAAGCTGGGACACCGTGTCGACGGCGCTCGGCGTCTGCGCCGCGCGCACCTGGATGTCCCATTCGCGGCGCACCGCGAAGTTGCCGGGACCCGCGAGCTCGACCGAGACCTTGCCGAAGCCCGTCTCGTTGTCGGCGACCAGCGGCCACGTGAGGAGCTCGCGCTGGCCGGCGGCGAGCCGCCGCGTCTCGGCGACCGGCCGGTCGAGCGACACCGCGCCCGTGGCCTGCACGGTCAAGCGATAGTCGCCGGCCTGGCCGTCGATGTTGTGCAGCGACAGCGCCAGCCGACCGCGATCGTTGGGCGCGAGGAAGCGCGGCAGTACGACGTCGGCGCTCACCGCGTCGCGCACATAGAGGCGCTGGTCGCCCGACCCGACGCGGTTCTTGGCGTAGGCCACCGCCATCAGGCGCAGCTGGCCGATGAAGTCCGGGACCTCGATCGGGATCTTCGCCTGGCCCTGGGCGTCGAGCTTCACCGGTCCGCTGAACAGCGCCACGGTGCGCGTCGGCACGATGTCGAGGCCGCCGATGTCGCCGGCGTCGCCGCCGACCCGGATGCGGCCGAGGTCGTCGGCGCGCGTCTCGAGCAGGCGTCCGTAGTCGTCGCGCATGGCGAGGCCGAGCCGCCGCTTGCCGAAGTAGTAGTCGGCGGGATCGGGTGTCTTGAAGCGCGTGAGCTGCAGGATGCCCTCATCGACCGCGGCCAGGGTGACGAACGCCTCCTCGCCGCCGAGATTGCCGACGGTTATCGGCACCTCGATGCGCTGGCGCGGCGTGATCTTCTCGGGCGTGCCGATCTTGACCTCGAGCGTGCGCAGCTTGGGGTCCAGGCCCAGCCAGGTGAGACCGATGGCGCGCGTCGGCACGCGATCGGCCGGCTTGTCGAGCGGACGCCAGGCGGTGACCAGCGCATAGGCTCCAGGCCCCCAGTCGGCCGAGACCGGCACCTCGACGGTCGTGCCGCCGGCCGGCACCTGGACGTTCCTGGTGCTGATGATGCGGTCGGTGGCGATGGCCAGCATCGCCTCGCCCGCGAACGGCGCCTCGATGCGCACGCGCGCCGACTCGCCCGGCCGATAGTTCTCCTTGTCGCTGGCCACGCGCAACGTATCGGGAGTCTCCTCGCCGTTGTCCGAGCCGCCGTACCAGCCGACATAGAACTGCACCGTGCTGGTCGTGTTGTTGTCGCGGTCGGCGATGGTGAGGCGATGCGAGCCCCAGCTCAGGCGGAAGGAAAGCCTGGTCGGCGCATCAGTGCGCATCGACACCGTGTCAGCCGTGATCAACCGGTCGTTGGCGATCGAATGCCACCGCCAGCGGCCATCGACTTCGTACCATTGGTAGGTCCAGTCGGTGCGTTCGACCTTGTATTCGATGCCGGAGCGCGCGACCTGCTTGCCGGCGCCGTCGACCGCGACGACGTCGAACTCGGTCTGCGTGCCCTCGCGCGAGTAGCGGCCTTCGAAGGTCGGACGGATGCCGAGATAGACATTGCGGGTGCGCATGGGCAGCGTCTTGTCGGTCTTGGTGGCGCGGCCGCCACCGGGCTCGAAGACGCGGGCCTGGACCTGGGCGCGCAGCGGCAGTGGCGTGTCCTTGATGTCGCCGCCCCATTCGAGCCTGGTCTTGCCGCGTTCGTCCGTGTCCGGCGCCTTCAAGGTCAGGAACGGCGGCTCGAAAGCCTTGCGGTCCTCCTGGGCGCCGAAGCTGTAGCGTGCGAAGTCGGCGAAGGGCGAGGGATCGACGGTGATGCGCATGTCGGCCTCGACCGTGAGGTTCGAGCCCGGCGCGCCGTAGAGGAAATCGGCCTGCACGTCGAAGGTATTGACCTGGCCCGGCTTCAGGATCGGCTGATTCGAGGTCAGCTCGACCTTGAGCTTCTCGGGGACGAAGTCCTCGACCGAGAATTCGACGGTGCCGACCGGAGGCGCCTTGGGGTCGACATGGGCGGCGACCGTCCAGCGGCCGCGGCGCGACGACTTGGGCAGGTCGATCGGCTGATACGCAGCGCCGCCCGCCGGCAGGGCCTGGCTGAAGCGCGTGAATTCCGTGCCGTCCGGCCGCTTCACGATCAGGGTCACCGGCACGTTGGCGAGTGCCGTCGCTGATGCGTCGCGCATCATGGCCATGAGCTGCACGGTCTCGCCGGGCCGATAGACGCCGCGCTCGGTGTACAGGTAGGCATCGACCGGACCGGGCTGGTCGCGGCCGCCGACGCCGCGGTCGGAAAAGTCGAAGGGCGTCTTGCCGAGCTCCAGCCGGGTGAAGTCCTGCTTGGCATTGTCCGACGCCATCACGGCCCCGGCGCGCGCCGCGCCGCGCCCCTTGAGCAGGCCGGCGGCGAACAGCACGCGGCCTGCCTCATCGGTCATCGCCTTGGCCATCGGCTCGTTGCCGCGCGACAGCAGGGTGACTTCGAGACCCGCCAACGGCTGGGCGGTCTGCAGCGAACGGGCGAAGACGTTCAGCCCGTCGTCGCCGGTGAAAGTGGTGAGCGCGATGTCGGTGTCCATCACCCACATGCCGGTCGCCTGGCCGCTGCCGTTCTGCTCTTCGGCCTCCTCGTAGCTGCGGGCCGGCGGCTGGGCGGCGTTCCAGGCCACCACGAAATAGGTGCCGGGCTTCCAGTCCTGCACGGTCTCACGGATCGGGAAGGCGGTCGTCACCGGCTGGTTGGCGACGTTGCGCACCTCCATGGTGCCGCGCCACTGCAGGGCGCCGTTGGTGCCGCTCAGCCAGCTATAGAGGCCCCACGGCTCGGTGATCGGCTGGCTGCCGGGATAGGTGGCGTCATAGCGGTCGCGGGCGAACCCCATGATGGCGCGCTCGTTGACGCGATAGACGGCGATGCCGACCTTCGAGACGTTGATGGTGGTGACGGGCAGGCCGGCGGCGCTGCCACGCGGCAGGATGAAGCCTTTGCCGGGCAGGGTGACGACGGCCGGGCGCGCGCCCAGTGCCACCTCGACATCCTTGTCTTCGTCGAGCTTGACGCCGTCGCGCCCGGGGAAGCCCATGCGCAGCCGGACCTTGTAGTTCTCGCCGTAGTCGAGGCCGCCGATGCACAGCCGGTCGTCCACCACGCGCAGGGCCGACTTCACTTCCGGTGCGATGGTGACGTAGTCGGCATAATTGACGTTGTTCGTGGCCAGCGGCTTGTTGAAGGCGAGACAGGCCTCGCCCTCGGCGCGGCTGGTATCCAGCGCGAAGCGGCGATAGGCGAAGGCCTCGTCCGGCGCGGCGGGAGGCTGCGGCAGCGGCACGGGAGCCGCGGAGGTCTGCGGAGCAGGAGCGGGTGCCGGCTGGGTCGGCGCCGCGACGGGGGTGGTCGGCGTCGCAGGTGCGGGTGCAGTGGGCGCCGGAGCAGGGGCGGCCGGTGCCGGCTGCGTTACGGCGGCGGTTCTGGCTGGCGTGTCGACCCGGTCGGCGGGCCTCCCGATCAAATAGCCCGCGATCCCCGATCCCAGCATGAGAGCCACGACCAGAGCAGCCAGCGTCGACCGATTCATGAGAACCCCCGCAAAAAGCGCCCGGACTGTATTCCGCCGATTGTGCAAACTCTGTGGAGTCTGGACCCGTGCTTGCGAATCTTCCAGCGTGTGGCACGCATATCACGGTTTTGGCGGCGTTGTGGAAAGGCCGTGCTTGAGCGGAGTGGTCGTGGCGTACTAAGCGCGAACGATGTCGTTGCATCTGATCAAGCTGGCCGTCGGCGTCGACGACCTCGCACATATGAAGAAGCTGCAGGCGGCGCGGCGCAAGCAGCGACGGCAGACACCGCGCTCGCCGCACTGGGTCTATACCCGCAACACACCGCGGCGCTCCGAGGAACTCCTGGCCGGCGGCTCGCTCTACTGGGTGGTGCGCGGCGTCATCCGTTGTCGTCAGGAACTGGTCGGCTTCGAGGAGGACATCGACCAGGACGAAGGCAAGAAATACTGCCGGATCAAGGTCAAACGCAGCCTGATCCCGACGGCGCCACGCTCCTGCCAGGCCTTCCAGGGCTGGCGCTACCTCGAGCCCGAACGTGCGCCGCCCGACCTGTCCAAGGGCGATACCGTCGACATGCCGCCGGAAATGGCAGCGGAGCTGAAAAGGTTGGGACTGCTGTAAGCCCAGACCAGCTGGGCGCATGCGCGCGCAGCAGCGCCGCCTCGCCGGCATAGTCGTAGAACGACTGGCCGTACAGTTGCTCGAAAACGGACTTTTCGCTCGTCATCGCCCGAGAAAGCTGCCCGATCGAAGACGCTGCCGGCAGACTCGGCAAATACCCGGATGCTGGGAGGGCGCGCAAGAGACGAGAGGGACCGCTTCCGCTCCCACCAGCGGCGCCAGTTCCCGTGCGGTCTGTGGCTTTCGAGCCAGATGTTCGGCGAGCCCGAGTCTTGCCGCCACGAAGATCATCTGCGTGATTCGAAAGCCCATGATGAGATGGCGCAGCCGGCTCACGTGCTCCTGGTCGGGAGGAGGTTCGTTTCGAGAGCCTCTCCCGGTCGACATGAGCCTGCTCCATCAGACCATGACGCCTCGCCAGCCCATGGCAGGCGCGCCCTCAGCGACTGGTGAGCTTGAGCTCGATGCGGCGGTTGCGGGCGGTATCGATGGAGGACAGGGGCTGATACTCGCCGTAGCCTGCCGCCACCAAGCGATCGTTGGGGATGCCTTGGCTGTGCAGGAACTTCACGACGGCGATGGCGCGTGCCGCCGACAGCTCCCAGTTCGAGGGATAGACCGCGCTGCGGATCGGCTTGTCGTCGGTGTGACCGTCGACCTGCAGCACCCACTGGATGTCCTTGGGGATGTGAGAGGCGATCTCGATCAGCCGTTGGGCGACTTCGGCGAGCTGCTTCTCTCCGGCGGGCTGGAGCTGGGCGGACGCTGACGGGAACAGCACCTCGGACTGGAAGACGAAGCGGTCGCCGACCACCTGAACGTCGCGCTGGCCGGCCAGCGC
>JAEZIF010000301.1 GCA_023416135.1 Pseudomonadota bacterium | reverse complement strand
CAATCCCGTCGGCGCCGCGATCGTCCTGTCGGCGGCAGGCCGAGCGCCGATGCTGGCCGCCACCATCGTCGCCGCCCTGCCGCAGGAGCACGAACGCGCGCTCGGCGGCTGGCAGGCGGAATGGCCGACCATGGCCGCCCTGATCGAGACGCTGGCCGCGGCCGTGCAGGCGATGCACGAGGTGGCCCCGGGACTCACCGTCGATCCCGACGCCATGCAGGCCAACATGGACGCCACCGAGGGCGCCGTGCTGGCCGAGCGCGCGACTTTCCTGCTCGCGGCGAGCATGGGCAAGCAGAGAGCCGGCAGGCTCGTCGAGGACGCGCTGGCGAAGGGCGGCCCGTTCGTCGAGGCGCTGGGGCAGCTCGAGAAGGAGCTGTCCGACGAGATGGTGCTGCTGGGCTATTCGCCGAAGTTCGTCGATCGGTTGCTGGCCGAGCTGCGGCGCAGGTAATCCCGGCGAGCCGTAGCCTGCCAGGGTCAGCGGTCGGCCACGGTCACGACATAAGTCCCTTCGAGGCGCTGTCCCTTCGCGAGAGCCCGCGGCTCGCGGTTGGTCGGCCCGAGGCTCATGAAGGCGAAGGCGCCGCCGGGGCCGTAGTAGGACACGAAGAGCGCATTGGCCTGCTGCGCGTCCTGCGCGAACCCGACCTCTGCTCCTTTGCCCTGATACGAAACGGACGTCGGTATGCTGCCGGACCGTGTCCCGGGAGGCGACACCTCGCCATCCTCGAACAGGTCGCGGGCAAGACGCAGGCCAAGGCCGCAATAGCCGGGGCCCGGCCAGACGCTCGTGAGGATTTCCACGTTCCGTGCAGCGACCAGCGTCGAACGCCAGGTCCAGACGTACTTCCCCGGCGCCTCGTTCACCGAGATCTCTCGGGTCTCGCGAAAGCTCAGCACGGTGTCGGTCCTCCACTGGACCTCTTGCGTGAAGCCCACGCCCTCGCCGGGCGGCAGAGCGCCCAACGTCCCGGTGTGCTGCCTGCCGATGGGAAGCTGGCGGTCCGCAGGCTCGCTGCTCAACGCCTCTTCCCAGAAGTTCACGTCGGCCAGGCACAGTCCGAATTGGAGTCCCTTGTGGTGATAGGTTGCAAACAGCCGGCCCCCGGCGGACAAACGACGTTGACGTACGACCTGAGCCCTCGCAGAAAGACGCCTTCGTCACCGCTCCGGTATCCGCCCTTGAGAGAAGGACCGTGGCTGGGCACCAGATGAAGGGCCCGTCCGCAACCCACAGAAGCAGTCCTTCCGGGGTATGAAGCCGCCACTCTGTCGGTGAGTAGTTCATGTACTTGCCGGTGGCCATCTGTACTGGGCCAGAGCGGCGTCCCTGTACCCGACCTCGCCTGTCCACGCGAACAGGTTCGAAGCCAGGTTGAGCATCCAGGCGTTCATGATCGTGTTCTTCTCGCAGGCCGGATAGTCGATGTTCGGAGTGTTCCGGATTCCGCCGTGTTCCTTGTCGAGGTTGTTCTTCATTCTCGCGGCCAACAGGTTGTCCTGATCGAACGGCGGAGCCAAAGGAAAGGCGCTGGAATAGTCTTTGAGGTCGCCGAAGAAGCCGCCCCACCGCGGATGTACACCTTGTCGCTACGGCCACGACAATTCGCTGGCGAAGGGCCGCCGGCCTCGCCGCTCGTCTTATGCGTATGTCTCGAGATGACGCTGGAACGCAGACGCCACCGCATAGCTTCACGACTTCCGACGGGGGCGGCGCACGGGTCCGTTCAGCGCTGCGCGCATCCGGCTGAATGGCGTGACAAATTATGATCTCGGCCCGACGATGGTCCGCGAAAGCGATAGAGGGTCGACGGTTCTGCATCCATGAGTACGCCCTGTGTCGCGAGGCGCGAACGCACTTCGAGACCGCACTGGCACAGGCAGGCGATGGCGTCGGCCGCGGCGAAGCGGAGTTCGGCATCGCCGGCTCCTTGCGCGTCGTCGACGACCTCGTCGGCGCGGTGCCCGTGACCGACCTGGTGGTCCAGCGGGCGATGCTGCTCGCCGATGCTGCGTGCGGGCGGCTTACGCTGCAAACCCGGGCGGAGCTCGAGCAACTCATCGAAACCGCCGGACGCATGGGCTTGGTTGGCATGGCCAAGGTCGAGATCGAAATGAAGGCGGTAGTCCGCTAAGCTTGCGCCCCGCAGTCGAGGGGAGATTCGCATGCCTTTCTATGAAAGGGGAGACGTCCGCATTCGCTACGAGGAGAGCGGCTCCGGTTTTCCGCTGCTGGTCACCCCTGGCGGCGGATTGAATTCGCGCGTCAGCAACTGGCAGACCGCCGTTTTCAATGCGATGGAAGAGTTCAGGCACGACTTCCGCTGCATCACCATGGACCAGCGCAACGCCAATGGCGGCGAGTCAAGCGGTCCGGTGCCGGTCGAGAACGCGTGGGATGCATTCGCCGACGACCAGCTCGGGCTGATGGACCATCTCGGGATCCGCGAATTCTTCTACATGGGCTACTGCATCGGAGGCTGCTTCGCCGGCAAGCTGCTGCAGCGGGCACCTCAACGCGTCGTGGCCGCCGTGTTCTGCCAGACCGTGGGCCATCGCCCCGAAGACCCCGACGTCATGATGCGGCACAGCCAGCAGAACTGGCTCGCCGATTTCCGGGCGCGACGCCCCGACGTGTCGACCGAGACCATCGAGAAGTATCTCCACAGCCTCTTTCGCGCACAGCCCGACTTCCTCTACAGCGTGCCGCGCGACTTCATCGGCAACTGTCGGACGCCGATCCTGGTCTTGCCGGACGACACGCCGTCGCATCCGTTGCCGACCTCGATCGACGTTGCGTCGCTGGCGCCCAACGCCGAGATCACGGTCTTCCCGTGGCGCGAGCCGGCGGAGCTCAAGGGACGCACGATCGAACGCGTTCGTTCGTTTCTCAAATCGCACATGCCGATGCGCAGCGCCGCGCAGTAAACGGCGCCTCCTTTGACGATTACAGTGGACCTGACGGTAACGACCCGACCGCAAGGCATGTGGGAGAAGCCATGTACCGACTGCGATACGAAGAGCTGCATCCCGAGTTCGGCGCCCGCGTCCGCGGCATCGACCTCGGCACGCCGCTCGCCGCTGACCTGGTCGAGGAGATCAACGCGGCGATCGATCGGTATTCGTTCGTCTGCTTCCCCGATCAGGCGATGGATGACGACCGCCAGCTCGCCCTCACGTGCCAATTCGGCAAGCCCGAGCCGAGCCACACCAGTGTCGGCCGGATCGAGTATTTCGGCACCATCGGCAACGTCCAGAAGGACGGCACGGTGCTCGGCGGCTCGCACAAGAAGACCATCTTCCTCACCGGAAACAACATGTGGCACTCGGATGCGTCGTTCAAACCGGTGCCGGCGTTCCTTTCGATCATGTGCGCCTACGAAACGCCGGCCGAGGGCGGCACGACGATGTTCGTCTCCCTGCGCGCCGCCTACGATCGCCTCTCGCCGGAGCGCAAGGCCGAGCTCGATCCCCTGATCGCGATCCACGATTATGTCTTTTCGCGCTCGAAGGTCGCGCCCGATGCCGTGTCGCCCGAGATGGCGGCCTCGCTGCCGCCCGTGCGCCAGCGGCTCGTCCGGACCAATCCCGCGACGGGCGCCAGGAACCTGTTCCTCGGCTCACACGTCCGGGAGATCGAAGGCATGAGCGAGGCCGCCGGCCGCGCCCTGATCGACGAACTGACCGAAGCGGCGATCCGGCCTGAACACATCTACGCCCACGCCTGGCAACCGGGCGACGTCGTGCTCTGGGACAACCGCTGCCTCCTGCACGCCGGAAGCGGCTACGACGCCGACCGCCACCGCCGCTACATGCGCCAGACCCGCGTCAGCGGAGCGTGCTCGACGCTGGAGGAAGCTGGTTAGTCGAGCGGATCACAGTGCATCCTGGCGAGTTCTTGACCGGAAAGGATCGACTCATGACGCTCACCCTCGCGGATGCCAACCGCGTGATCGCCGGAGCGATCGCGAAGGCGGACCAGCTCGGCGCCAAGATGAATGTCGCCGTGTGCGACGCCGGCGGACGGCTCCTCGCCTTTCAGCGCATGGACGGCGCCATGTGGGCCGGCTCCTTCGGCAGCCAGGGCAAGGCGATGGCCTCGGTCGCCTTCGGGCGCCCGAGCGGCGAGCTGACGCCACGTGCCGACCATCCGACCTTGCGCGGCATCGCCGCGGCCGAAGGCAACCACATGTTCTATGGCCAGGGCGCCGTGCCGATCTTCCGCCAGGGCGTCCTGCTCGGTGCCTGCGGCGTTGGCGGCGGGACCGCGCAGGAAGACGAAGACTGCGCACGCGCCGGGGTTGAAAAGCTCTGAGACTTTCCGAGAAGCCGCTCCCGTCGGGCGACTCTTCGCCGAGCCGCAAAGTCGTCAGGGAGCCGGCAAGCCGACGGCGACCAGTTCCTCGGGAATGTTCCGGCCGCCGCCGACGGGAAACACGATGTACTGCCGGCCGTCGAGCAGGTACGTCATCGGGGCGCCGCTGGCGTTGCTGCCCACCGGAATCTCCGCCAGCAGCTCGCCCGTCGCCTTGTCGTAGGCCCAGAGGTTGGTGTCCTGTTCGGTCAGGCTGAAGGTCCGCCCGAAGCCGGACGATGACGGCAATATGTTTCCGAGAACGCCGGATTGAACGGCGAACAGCAGGGACCGGGTCACCAGGGCCCATCCCTTCGTATAGGGATTGCCGAGACGCTCCGTGATGCCCAGCGCGCGGACGATGGGATGGTCGATCGGGCCGATCCCCAGCGGAACCCGCCAGCGCTGTTCGCCGGTGTTCATGTCGATCGCGACCAGGCTGGAGTAGGGTGGCTTGAGGATCGGAAGGCGGCGCGGACCTAACAAGGGGCGGGGACTGCCGATGTAGTCGTATTCCTGCTCGATGGCCATCGGCCGGCGCAAGGCGATGACGTACGGCACGCGATGCGTCTCGACATAGAGCATGCCCGTTTCCGGATCGACGGCCGCGCCCGGCCAGTTGGCGCCGCCGGCGATGCCGGGATTGATGGCGGCGCCGCGTTCGGTAGGCGGCGTGTAGAGCGGGCCATGGTCGTAGCGGCTCAGGATCTCGATCGCCTCGGCGCGGACTTCCGGCGTGAAGTCGATCAGGTCCTCTTCGCGCAGGCCCTGGAAGTCGATGGGCGCCGGCCGCGTCGGGAAGGGCTGTGTCGCCGCCGCCCGCTCGCCCTTGACGGAGGAGGGCGGCACGGGCTGGTCCTCGATCGGCCAGACAGGCTCGCCGGTGACGCGGTCGAAAACGAAGACGAAGTTCTGCTTGGTGACCTGCGCCACCGCCTTGACCGGTCGCCCCTCGACGACGATGTCGACCAGGTTGGGCGCCCCCGGAAGGTCGTAGTCCCACAGGCCATGCCGCACGATCTGGAAGTGCCAGACCTTGCGGCCCGTTCTGGCGTCGATGCAGACGAGGCTCTCGCCGTACAGCCCGTCGCCCGGCCGATGGCCGCCATAGTAGTCGTTGGAGGGCGTGCTGACGGGAAGGTAGACGTATCCCAGCGCTTCGTCCGCGCTCATCGGCGCCCAGACGTTGGCATTGCCGGTGCGCCGCCAGGAGTCCTGCTCCCAGGTCTCCAGCCCCGGCTCGCCGGCCTGCGGGATGGTGTGGAACGTCCACAGCAGCTTCCCCGTGCGCACATCGAAGCCGCGGACATCGCCCGGCGCCCCGGAAGATGGTTGGGCCAGAAATCCCAGATCGACGAACCGGCGACGACGACGTCGCCGACGACCAGCGGCGGCGCCTGGCTGGTGTAGACCTGGCGGGGAAAGGAACGACGAAGCCCCTGAGTTAGATCGATCCTGCCGTTGCTGCCGAACGTCTCGACCGGCCGGCCGGTCCGCGCATCCACCGCGACCAGGAACCCATCTCCCGTGAGGATCAGGATGCGTTCGTCGTCGCCGCCCTTCCAGTAGGCGACGCCCATGTTGGTCCAGCCCAGGTTGACCGGCTGTTCGGTCGTGTCGTAGGCGCGCGGATCGAAGACCCATCGGGTCTTGCCGGTCGCGGCATCGATCGCCGCGATCTGGGACAGCGATGTGCTGGTGTACAGAGTCCGGCCGATCATGATCGGAGTCGACTCGTGGCTGAACGGCGCCGACGCCTTGATCCCGGTCGCGCGCAGATCGTGATCCGGCGACCGCCAGCGCCACACCACCTCGAGCTTTCTCGCATTGTCCTTGTCGATCAGGTCGAGCGGCGACCAGCGCAGGGAGCCGTTGGTGCCGGCATAGGCCGGCCATTCTCCGCGGTGGAGCGCCGCTTCGGGCGCCGCGCTCGCTCCCGGCAGCTGCTGGGCGGAGAGCTGGCAGGCGAGAGCAGTGACGACCAGTGCCAATGCAAGCGATCGCAGAACCATTGCCGCCCCCGAGCGTCGGCCCAGACGCAGCTCGCCTGCAAACCTCGCCCTTTGGCCAGTGTAGTCCCGTTCGAGCAATCTCTCCATCGCCGCTGCAACCGAAGGAGAGCTTGCTCCGGGAGCGCTGTTCGTGACCGGGCGACGGTTTGCTAAACAACCTGTGCGGGGATACCTATATCGCGGGTATTTGGGGTGAAGGCGGTACCGACACAGGAGTGATCATGTACAAGCACATCCTGATAGCGACGGACGGATCGGAGGTCGCCCGGAAGGGCGTCGATCACGGACTGTCTCTCGCCAAGAGCGTTGGTGCCAGGGCCACCATCGTCATGGCCACCGAGCGATGGCCGGTCTATGTGGGGCCCGAATGGATACCCGGGCCGACGGAGATGGCGGAGTTCGAGGTGCGACAGAAGGAAACGGCCACGACGGTTCTGGCTGACGTCAAGGCCGCAGCGGGCCGGCTCGGTGTCGACGCCGAAAGCGTTCATGTCCCCGACGCGCTGCCCGCCGAGGCCATCATCGCCACCGCCAACGAGCGAGGTTGCGATCTCATCGTCATGGCTTCCCACGGCCGGCGCGGGCTCCGCCGCCTTCTGCTCGGCAGCCAGACCTCCGAGGTCCTTCTCAGTAGTCCGGTTCCCGTTCTGGTGGTCAGATAGGGCGAGTGTCGAGGGCGCCTCCCGGCGGAGCACGAGTGATCTTCGAGGCTCTTCCGGTGGCGAAAGGGGACGGACCTCGCGATCATGACTGACCTCGCGGTCGTCCTCGCGCTTCTCGTCGCTGCGGTCGTGATGTTCGCGCTGAACAAGCCGCGCCTGGACGCGGTCGCGCTGATCATGATGGTGGCGCTGCCGTTCACCGGTATTCTCTCGATGGACGAGGTCCTGGCCGGTTTCAGCGACGCGAACGTCGTTCTGATCGCGGCCCTGTTCGTGTTCGGCGAAGGCCTGGTCCGCACCGGCGTTGCCCAGAGGCTGGGCGACTGGCTGATCGCCCGCGCGGGCAAGAGCGAAGTCCGCCTGATCGCGCTGCTGATGGTGGTCGTGAGCGGACTCGGGGCGACCATGAGCTCGACGGCCGTCACGGCGATCTTCATACCGGTTGCGTTGCGCATCTCGCGGAGCACCGGGATCGGCCCGGGCCGGCTGATGATGCCGCTCAGTGTCGCCGCGTTGATCAGCGGCATGATGACCCTGGTGGCGACCCCGCCGAATCTGGTCGTCAATGCCGAGCTCGAACGCCAGGGCGTGGAAGGATTCCGGTTTTTCAGCTTCGCGCCGTTCGGGATCCCGGTCCTGCTGCTCGGCATCCTCTACATGAGCGTGGCCCGGCGCTGGCTGAAGGATACCGCGACGCCGGCATCTGGTTCAGGCCGTCCGAGCTTTGCGAAGTGGATCGACGAGTACGGGCTGGCCGGCCGTGAATACCGGCTGCGGATAACCGCGCAATCGCCGCTCCTCGGCAAGACGCTGGATGATCTTGACCTCGGGGAATTGTCCGGTGTCGATGTCGTTGCGATCGAGCGCAGTCGCCCGTTCGGCCGCCAGATCATGGAGCCGACGGCAAAGTCGGACCTGCGGACCGACGATGTCCTGCTCGTCGATTGCGGTGCGTCGGATCCCGACATCCGATCGATTTGCGGCCGCTTCGGGCTCGAGGAAATGCCGTTGCGCGGCGCCCATTTCGCTGACCGTTCGCAGGCAATCGGCCTGGCCGAGGTCATCGTGCCGGCGACGTCCGACCTCGTCGGCCGGACGATCGCCCAGGTGGAGTTCCGCAACCGTTTCAATTTGACGGCGATCGGCTTGCGGCGGGGCGTCGTCGCGCGCGGCCGCGACTTCCTGCACGAGCCGCTCGCGATCGGCGACACCTTGCTGTTGATAGGACCCTGGCGGGAAATCGAGAAGCTCGGATCGGACGGCAGCGGCCTGGCGATTCGCCGTTTGGCGGCCGAGCGCGGCGAGGTGCTGCCGGCGCCCGAGAAGGCCGTCTACGCTCTGGCCTGCCTCGCGCTCGTCGTCGGCCTGATGGTGAGCGGGGTCATTCCCAATGTCCAGGCGGCGCTCATCGGTTGCCTGCTGATGGGGGCGCTGCGCTGCATCGACTTCAACAGCGCCTACCGTTCCATCGATTGGAAGACGATCGTCCTCATCGTCGGCATGTTGCCGTTTTCGACCGCGCTCGAGCGCACCGGCGGGGTCGAGCTCGCTGCCGACGGCTTGCGCGCCTTGACGGCCGGCACGGGCCCGCGCGTCGTGCTGGCGACGCTGTTTGCCGTCACCGCGCTGCTCGGGATGTTCATCTCCAACACCGCGACGGCCGTGCTGATGGCGCCGGTGGCGCTCGCGGTCGCGCAGGAGCTCGGCGTCTCGCCCTATCCGTTCGCGATGATCGTGGCACTGGCCGCCTCGACCGCGTTCATGACGCCGGTGTCGTCGCCGGTGAACACGCTCGTGGTCGCGCCTGGACACTATACCTTCGGCGACTTCGTCCGGATCGGCGTGCCGTTCTCGCTGATCGTCCTGATCGTGAGCGTGATACTGGTGCCGTGGCTGCTGCCGTTGTGACCAATGGCAACCGAGGAGCGCGTCGCGATCAGGTACGTGCCGGGCGAGCTGACCGCAGAGGACATCGTGAGCGAGGCGAACGCGAGAACGAACCCTGAGCTCACTGGCCCGGCATCAGCCGGATGCGGGCGGTGACCGGCGCCGTGGCAATCTCCGGTCCTAGCGGAATCGTGGCGCCGCTGGCCCAGCGCTCCAGGAACGCGTGCACTGTCGGGCTCAGCAGGTTGCCGGACTGACCGGGCGCCACGATGAATCGACTGCGGTCGAGGTCGGCCAGGTCGAAGACCCCGCGATAGGACGCTCCATGCACGCTTTCGAACCCACCGAACAGGGCTTCCTGGCGGTTGATCGTCGTCGTGTCACCGGGCACGGGTGCGCTCGCCTCGGTCAAGCGTCCCAGCAGCGGCACGAAGCGGAGCACGGGGTGGGCGAACACCGCCCGATGCACCGCGCCCCACCGCCACATCGTCGGATCCGGCCCCAGTCGAGCGGCGAGCTCGGTCGTCGTGCTCTCCAACGCCTTGCCCAGCATCGTATCGCACGGGCCGCCGCACCAGGCGGATCGCGCGGCCGGGTCGGCGTCGACGGACAGCAGCTACGCAACGAAATCCAGGCGCGACACGGCGGGGGGACTTCTCGGGCACGCCGGCCCGACGCAGCACGTCCTCGCGAAACCGGCCAAGCCAGGCGTTGAAGATCAGCGGTTGCGGACCCTCCAGGGACATTGTGCCGTCACAGCCCTGCAACAGCATGAGCGCCTGGCGCGCCGTTCCCTCCGGAACCGTCGCGCCGCGCAGCACGGGAAGAAGCTGGCGGGCATAGGTGCTGCCGGCGTCGGTCTGCATGCGCGCGAAGTCGGCTGCTGTGTGTCGCGTGGACGCTGCCAGCACTTCGTCGATGCGCTCTGCGCGCCACGGGCCGCGCGGATCATGGCCCAGGAAGATCGGAAAATCGGGCGGCGCCACCGGCTCGTTGGCGTTCACCAGCCGTCCGCTCGGCGGATCGACTGTCACCGGAAGCTGGCCACCGGAGGCAAAGCCGGTCCAGTCATGCATCCCGTCCGCGCCCTCCACCGGAATGCTGCCATCACCGGCGCGACGGATCGGCACGCGGCCGGTCACGAACAGGCCGATATGCTCGGCATCCGCCACGAACATGTTCTGCACCGGGGAGGTGATCTTGGCCGCCGCTTCGCCCGCTGCGGCGACGCTGCCCGCCCGGTTGAGCGCCATGAATCCCGACGCAGCGGTCTCGCCGAAATGGAGGCTTGCCATCGACACAGCAAGCACCTGGCCATCCTTCTCCGGCGCGATGTCGCTGATCACCGGCCCGTGCCGCGTCTCGCGCACCTTGAGCACGATAGCCGCCCGGCCGCGCGCGCGGATACGCTCCTCGCGGGTCGTGAACGGTCGAGGCCCGTCCGGCGTCGCGTACTGATCGTCACCGACCGGCGTCTCGATGAAGACGTCCTGGGTATCCGCACCGGTGGTTCACGCCGCGCGCGTAGGCCTCGAAGACGTCGCGATCGGCGGCAGGCAGCGGAGGACGGCAGGCGCGACCAGAGCAGACAGCCGATCAGGGCGATGACCAGAAACGCGGTCACGCCAAGAGCGGCCGCAGTCCATCCTATCGCGCGCCACAAGCGTGATCTCCTGCGAGACGGGCCGATCACGCAGGTTCGCCTTCTATCATGTCCGAGCACCTCTGGCCTCGCTCGCTGGCACGCCAACCTGCGACCGAAGCGATCTTAAGTCCGGCTCTCGGCTCGCAAAAGGTTGGACATGGCACATTGGTCCGGTCAGCCCATTTTTAGACACTTGGGCCAATGCTGGGATTTACCGTCGAATTGAGCGGTCTCCCTCCACGCCGCCCATTGCTGCCGACAATGTGACATGCTACATAGGGTTTATGACATCTCAGTAGGAGATGGGAAAAGGACAGGCGAAGCGCGCAGCGCGTCTTCGCCGCCGGCATGAGAAATCGGGCGGGTGGGATTGATCCTCACTGAATACTGAAAGACGCGTGTCGCGCCTCGAAGATCGCGCCCTGCTGGCCCGCGTTCGACAAGGCCTCGTCCTTCCTATGTCCAGGCCACGCGGCCACGTGGGGCTTTTCGGTTCGCATCGAGCCCGCGGCAGGCGAGCGAGCCAAGATGGGAATGTTTGGTTTGAACGCCAAAAGAGGGAAAGACCATGACTGAGACGGAAACGGTTTCGGAATATGTCAGACGGCGTCAGGAAGCGTTCGTGCAGACGATGCAGACCCTCGTGCTCACGACGCTGCCTCGACTCGCCTGGGACGAGGTGATTGCGCAGGTGGAACTCACCCGGGACGAACTCGTTGCACACCCTCTGATCGACCTTCCGGACGCGAATTCGCGGAGTCATGTTACGACCGCATCGCTCGTGCTTGCCTTCTACCGGGTGCTGTGGCGGATGTCGCAGGATCGAATGCTGGCGCAGCGCCTGGTGCATCAGGGATGGCAGGACCCGACGCGGCGTGACATCAAGAACTTCATCAATGATCGCTTCGGCATAACGCAGGCCAATCCGGAAGAAGCTTTTGAGCGGGTGGCCTTGACTTTCAAGGACGTCGGTCAGCGGCGCTTCGGCGGCCGGTTCGAGTATGTCGAGGACGTTCGCACTCGGCATCAGGTGCACGTGAGCATTCGCCGCTGTCTTTTCAACGACTACATGAGGACGAACGGTGCGCCGGAACTCATAACTGTATTTTGCGGGAGCGACATGATATGGGCCGAGGAGTTGCAAGGGCCTCGCTACGGCGTCGAGTTCTCCAGACCCACGCTGCTGTCATTCGGGGACGACGCCTGCAGGTTTCACTTCAACCGCTCGAGGAGCCAATCGGATGGCGAGGCATAAGGTGAGGCGGGCCGAGCCCAAATCATTGCCGCGGCGGTCATCCACTGCTGCAACCGTGCCGGTAGTGGAGGTGAGCCAAGGGGACGCCGCCTTCTACACGCTGCGAAGGGCGATCATCGACTGCGACTTGCGCCCCGGCGAGGAGGTCTCGCAACCAGGCCTGGCGCAGCAGTTCTCCATGAGTCTTGCTTCCGTCCGCTTCGCCATGGCCCGCATTCAGCAGGAAGGGCTTGCCGAACCAATTCCGAGGACTGGATATCGCATTCGCCCTGTCAGTATCGCCGACATTCACGACGTGTTCAGGCTCAGGCTGATGCTTGAGCCGAAGGCCGCGGCGATGGCTGCGGGGAAGATCCAGTTGAGGGAATTGCAGCGCCTCGACGCGAAATGCAAGGTCGGGTTCACCGCCGGCAATCGCGCCAGTGAGAACGCCTTTCTCCACGCCAATCGCGAGTTCCATATGGGAATCGTCAAGGCGGTCGGAAGTCCGAGGCTCACTCAGACGCTCGAGAGGCTGCACGACGAAGCGATGCGGATGCTTCATTTGACGATCTGGCTGCGCAACGAAGCGAGCGTCTGGCAGCATGGCCATGAGCAAATCCTCGATGCTCTCGTCCGTGGCAATGGAGCGGAGGCTGAACGAATTGCCCGCGAGCAGCTGGAATACGGGCGCGACCTCGTGCTCAGCGTGGTGCTCGAGGACTCGTCGTTGGCCAAGTTGAATATCAACTGACTACAGGGCGGTCAGCGTTCCCAGCGCCTGCTGCAGCGCCAGTTCCGCCTGAACCCAAACCTTGCGCCTCCACTCGTCCGACGGCGGATAGTAGGCGTCCTTCATGGCAGTTCGGAACGGCTTGGCATCCGCGGAGCAGGGATTGCCTCTGTACCACAACCAGTGGTCGCTGCGCAGCGCGTTCCTGCGGGTCGCGGTGTCGGTCGTTCCGAACTCGTGCGCTGCCGCAAGCTTCAGCCGGCCGCTGAGCTGCTCTTCCAGCGATTGCATGATGCCGCCTGTGAGCGGATAGGCGCTGCTCTCCCCTCCGAACACGGCGCGTACCGTGCTGCCCCATGTCCGGCGCGCGAGGGCCATGGCATCGGTGCCCGGCTGATGAAAGCAGAGCAACTCGCCGCGGCCATGTTCGATCAGCCCGGTGTGAACGTCCACGCACGCGATCGCATGCGCGTGCTGCAGATGCTCCCTGACGATCCTTCTGAAAATGAGATTGGACCAGGTGGCCCGGTGGCCGCCGAAGAAGGGCGCGTGCCAGAAGTCGTACTGGCCCCTGTTGATGATGCTCAGTGCGTCCTTGTCGCCATGCTTCTCGACGAACGCCGTCAACGCAGCGTCTGCCTGGTCCCTGCTGGCACCCGTGATCTCCGACGGGACGAGCAGATCGACCACTTCGGCGAACTGAGGATTGCTGGGCAATGGCGCCGCAAAGTCCAGGAAGTTCCGACACAGGTCGACACCATCCTCGTTGGCCCGCCGACACCACGCGACGCCGAAGGGGTTCAGGGCGTGCACGACGCAGAGAGCGACGTCGTCGGACCTTGTGGCGATCGCCTGCGATGCCAGCAACGTCGTCTGGACGTTCGAGCCGCAAAGGCCTTCGATCCCGTGGACCCCGCTGACGACCATCAGGACCTTGGGCGCGGTGACTCGACCCAGCCACGCTACGTCCACGTAGATCCTTTCCCCTTCCGGATCTCGCAGGGGATGCTGGATCGACCGCAGCATCCCGCCGGAAGCGGTTGCGGCAGCGAGAAACTCACGTCGCGCGTGTTGATAGTCGTCCAGGTATTCCATGCGGCGCCTCGTCTTCCAAATCCTCTTTGACATGACACATATAGCTCAATAACATGTTACAAACAAGGAGGTGAGGCCATGAGATTGCTCTTGCGAGTTCCCCTGGTGTGGTGTCTGAGCACTTTGGCATTGGCTTTTGCTTCGGTCGCCGAGGCCCAGACGAAAATCCTCTGCGGGCTCACGACGGCGCCCGGCCCCGGTATCGCCTATCTCTATTTCGGCAAAGAGCTGGGATTCGACCGGCAAGAAGGCATCGATCTCGAATTCGTCGTGCTGCCTGGAACGCCTGCCGTCTATCAACAGCTAGCGGCGGGGCGCATTCAGATCGGCCTGCCGCAGCCCGACCCCCTTGTCAAAGCGCTCGCCAAGGGAGAGCGGCTACCCATTCGGTTCATCTTCAACGTGATTCGCCGCAGCGAATCCGAGATGGTGGTGCTCGATGCCAGCCAGTATCGAAATATCAAGGATCTGAAGGGGCAATCGATCGGCGTAGGCGGGATGGGTTGGGGCAACGTTCCCAAGACGCGCGCGCTCCTGAGGCAAGCCGGTCTGGTCGACGGCAAGGACTTCACGTTGACCGCCGTAGGCGACGGAGCTCCCGCTTTCAAGGCGCTCATGGATGGCCAGGTCGCGGCCTTGAACCTGAACGACTCCCGGCACGCCGCGCTGGAGGCATCGGGCGTCAAGATCCGCCGGTTGCCCATGCCGACGGAATACGAGGGGCTTCTCAGCAACGGAGTGGCCACCAGCGAGTCGTTCCTGCGCTCGCAGCCGGAAGTGCTCGCCAAGACGATGCGGGTATTCGCCAAGTCGCTCGTGGCTTGCGAGGCGAACCCCGAGGCCTGCGTCAAGGCGTTCTGGAAGGCCAACCCCGAGAGAAGGGACCAGAGCGTCCCTGAAGCTCAGGCCATGGCCGCCGCGATGTTCATTCTGAAGGAGCGGCAGAAGAGGCTGCTCGCCCAGGAATGGGCGGCGAAGAAGAGGTTGGGTGAATATCCTGCCGCCGACATCGCCAACTTCATTTCCGTTCTCCATCAAGGCGAAGAGATCGAAACCGACAAGATCGACACCGCCGCAGTCTTCACCAATCAGTTCGTCGACCGCGCCAATGACTTCGATCTTCAGCGCGTCGTGCAGGATGCACGTGCCGCCACCGTCCGGTAACCACGCGAGCGGGATGCAGGCGATGGATGTCGCAGCGCGTGATCTGCCGGTGCTGGAAGCCAGCGCCGCCAGTGTCTCCTACAGATCCAGAAACGGCACCATCGAGGCTCTGCGCTCGCTGGACCTGAAGGTGACCCGCGGCGAGTTCGTCTGCGTCCTGGGGCCGTCGGGCTGCGGCAAGTCGACGATGCTGAAACTCTTCGCCGGCTTGATGCAGCCCACCAAGGGCTCGGTCACGGTCGGCGGCGTCCCCGCGGTTCAGGCGTCGAGATCGACAGGCGTCGTCTTCCAGAAGGCCACCTTGCTGCCGTGGTTCCGAATTCTCGACAACGTACTGCTGCCGATCAAGGCCGTCGGTCGAGCAGACGCGCAGGCCGTGGCGCGTGCGCGCGCCCTGCTTGAAATGACGGGGCTTGCGCGTTTCGAAACCAACTATCCCTTCGAGCTCTCGGGAGGGATGCAGCAGCGTGCCGCCATCGCCCGCAGCCTCTGTCACGATCCTTCGCTGCTCTTGATGGACGAGCCGCTCGCGGCGCTGGACGCCATGACGCGAGAGCAGATGATGATCGAGATCAGGCAAATCTGGAAGAAGACCAGCAAATCGATCCTGTTCATCACGCACAGCATTCCCGAGGCGGTCTTCCTTGCGACGCGAATCGTCGTGCTCGCAGCAAGGCCAGGACGTGTCGTGCGCGACTTCCAGGTGCCGCTGCCGGACGAGCGTACCATGGACACAATGAGCTCGCTCGAGTTCGGCGAGCTGTGTCGCGAACTGCGGTCGATGTTTCAGGATTCGTACAAGGGGGCGTCATGAGCGGCTTCGTACGAACCGGCGCAGACTTCCTGTCTCGTCTGGCGTATCCGCTGATCGCGTTGGCGGTCCTGGTGGCGGCATGGGACATCGCGGTAAGGCTGTTCGCAATCCCGTCCTACGTGCTTCCCAAGCCTGGCGATGTTTTCGCCGCCTTTGAGACGGGATATATCCGCGGCGCGAACCTCGTGCACGTGCGGGCGACGCTGACCGCGGCCGCGGGCGGCTATTTGATCGGCTGTACGTTTGCGCTGATCACCGCAGCCCTGGTGGCGGAAAGCCGGCTGTTCGAGAAATTCATCTTTCCGATCATTGTCGCCTTGCAGTGCATGCCCAAGGTTGCGCTCGCTCCGCTCATCATCATCTGGTTTGGCTTCGGCCTCGAGTCGAAGTTGGTGCTCGTCGCGCTCATTTGCTATTTTCCGCTGCTGATCAACACGATCGTCGGACTGCGAAGCGCGGACCACGAGCTGATCGACTTGATGCAAGCCTATGGCGCATCGCGCTCGTTCACCTTCTTCAACGTCAAGGTTTTCGCGGCGGCGCCGCATGTCTTTGCCGGCATGCAAGTCGGCGTGGTTTTTGCGCTCATCGGCACCGTTGTCGCCGAGTTCGTCTCCTCCAAGCATGGTCTGGGCATCGTAATTCAGGGGGCGGCGCTCGACATGAACACGGCCACCATGTTCGCAGCGATTTTCGTGCTTGGCCTCATGGGCGTAATCGCAACCTCCATGGTCAAGGCGCTGCATCGTTGGACGATCTTCTGGAATCCGCCGACGGCCAATTCCGCTGTCTCTGGTTGAAGGATGCATGACGTGGCCAAACCGCTCGATGGCGTGAAGATCGTCGATCTGACGAGTGTCGTGATGGGACCCTACGCGACCCAGACGCTGGGAAGCATGGGGGCGGACGTCGTCAAGGTGGAAGGGCCGGAGGGCGATCCCACGCGCGGGATCGGACCTGCACGATCGAGAGGCATGGGCGCGCTGTTCCTGAACATGAACAGGAACAAGAGAAGCATCGTTCTCGACCTGAAGGAGCCTCGGGACCGGGATGCGCTCCTGACGCTCTGCGAGACGGCGGATGTGCTCGTCTCGAATATTCGGCCGGCGGCAATGGAAAGATTGGGCATCACCTATGAAGCGGCTTCGGCGCGCAATCCTCGCCTCATCTTCGTGAACCTGGTCGGGTTCGATCAGCGGGGACCCTACGCATCGCGACCCGCCTACGACGATCTCGTGCAAGGGCTGGTCGGCCTTCCCTCGCTGGTTGCCCAGGCGCAAGGCGGCGATCCTGCTTACGTTCCGTTGACGATCGCCGATCATGTGGCGGGCCTTTGCGCCGTCTCCTGCATCTCCGCGGCGCTCTTTCACAGGACGCGCACAGGCAAAGGAGAGAAGCTCGTCGTTTCAATGTTCGAAGCCCTCGCCGAAGTGGTGCTCTCGTCTCACCAGCAGGGCATGTCCTTCGAGCCGCCACTCGGCGCCGCTGGATATGAAAGGTTGCTCACGCCTCAGAGGCGGCCGTACAGGACGCTCGATTCCCATGTGTGCCTGTTGCTCTACACGACGAAGCACTGGCGGTCGTTTCTGCATCTGGTCGGCAAGGGCGAACTGTTTTCAACGGACGAGCGGTTCGCGTCAATGGAGAGTCGCAACGCTCATATCTCCGAGCTCTATGCGTTCGTCGCCGAGGAAGTCGCCAAGAGGACGACGAACGAGTGGATCGAGATGTGCTCCGCGCACGACATTCCCTCGGCGCCGTTGAACGATCTGCAGCAACTCATGCAGGACCCGCATCTCCGCGCGATCGGGTTCTATCGGGAGTTCGAGCATCCCTCCGAAGGTCGCCTGGTTTCCGCGACCGCGCCGCATGCCTGGTCGGAGACGCCGGCGGACCCTGGGCGCCATGCCCCGCGACTCGGCGAGCATTCGGCGGAGGTTCTTTCCGAGATCGGGCAGACCGCAGCCCGTGATCCCGTCGGCATGCGCTGAGCCGGAAATGCGGATAGGGCAACGCTCATGCTGACGGACCCTCGCCTGGCGCCTTTGCTGGAACCCTTCACGCTGAAGGGCATCACGTTTCGCAATCGCGTGATGAGTACCGCGCACACCTCCGGTGCCAGCGAACAAGGCATGCCCAAACGCAGGTACCAACTGTACCACGAAGAGAAGGTGAAGGGCGGCATTGCCCTGACGATGATCGGTGGCTCCACCGCCGTCGCGCAGGACACGCCGGGCGCCGACATGATGCATCTGGATGCAAGCACGGACGGAATAGTCCCGTACTATCGAGAGCTGGCCGATCGGATCCATCAGCGTGGCGCGCACGTGTTCTCGCAGATCGCGCACATGGGGCGACGCGCGAACTGGGACAACCAGCATTGGCTTCCGACCGTATCGCCGTCGAGGGTCAGGGAGCCCGCCCACCGCTCGTTTCCCAAGGTCATGGAGGAGTGGGATTTCGACAGGCTTCTGGAAGCATTCGGGCGTGCGGCAGCGAGGGTCAAGGCAGGCGGCCTCGATGGAGTGGAGCTTTCCGCCACGCATGGTCATCTCATCGATCAGTTTTGGTCCCCCAAGAGCAACCTGCGTCAGGATCATCATGGCGGATCGCTGACCAACCGCATCCGATTTACGCAGGAGCTGCTTGCGCAAGTCCGCGCCGAAGTCGGCGCTGATTTCATCGTCGGCCTGAGAATGTCCGGCGACGAACTCATTGCAGGCGGCCTGACACCCCGGGAATGCATCGATATCGCGGTCAAGCTCGCCGAAGCCGGGTCGGTGGACTACCTGAGCGTGCTTGGCGGGTCCGCAGACGACCACCCTTCGCATTCCATCATCTTTCCGGGTATGGAGTTCCCTGCGGCGCCCTATCTGTCGCTGGCGAGCTCGATCAAGCGAGAGACCGGCCTGCCGGTATTCCACGCGCAGCGGGTAGCGGATGTCTATACGGCTGCGCGGGCAATCGGCGAGGGCCACGTGGACATGGTGGGCATGACGCGCGCGCACCTGGCCGACCCGCATATCGTCACGAAGATCATCGAAGGCCGACAAGACGACATTCGGCCATGCATCGGGGCAAACTACTGCATCGACCGGCTGTATGCGGGTGGTCAGGCATACTGTTTGCACAACGCCGCGACGGGGCGTGAAGAGACGATACCGCATCTGACGTCTCTCTCTCGGCAGCGTCGACGTGCGGTAGTCGTCGGCGCCGGCCCTGCCGGATTGGAGGCCGCCCGGGTCTTGGCCGAGCGTGGACACCAGGTGACGCTGCTCGAGCGGGAGGCCGAAAGCGGGGGCCAGGTTCGTCTTGCGGCGCGCCTCTCGTGGCGTGAGTCGCTGCTCATGGTCACGGGCTGGCTGGAACGGCAGGTCATCAACGCGGGAGTGGATGTCCGTTGGGAAGTGACGGCGACAGCCGCGCTGGTCCAGTCGCTTTCGCCGGATATCGTGATTGTCGCGACTGGCGGAACTCCGGACAAGGGGCTCATTGAAGGAGCGGAACACGCGGTCGACACCTGGCAGGTCCTGGCGGGAAGGGTCGACCCGCCAGCCACCGCTCTGGTCTTCGACGACAACGGGGCGGAGCCGGCAATCTCCGCGGCCGAATTTTTGGCCGTGCGCGGCACGAAGATCGAATTCGTCGCCGCTGACCGCAGCGCCGCGCCGCTCCTCGAACGCACCACGCGACCAACCTTCTTGCGCCGTCTCTACGAAGCCGGCGCGACGTTTACCGCCGATCGGCGCGTTCGCAAGCTGCACAAGACAAACCAGATCAGGGTCGAGCTGGAGAACGAATATACGCGTCAACCTGAAACGAGGGACGTCGACCTTGTCGTGCTCGAGTACGGAACGACACCCGCAGACCGGCTGTACTTCGAGCTGCGCGACGCCTCCGTAAACGGCGGCGCATGGGACTATGCCGCGCTTGTCGATGGACGGCCGCAGGAAATCCGCACGAACGAGCAGGGGAAGTACAGGCTTTTCCGCATCGGCGACGCGATAGCCAGCCGGAATATCCACGCTGCAATCTATGAAGCGCGGCGCCTCTGCATGGTGCTCTAGTGCGGAATCTCGAGTGCCTCGGCTTGTTGTTTGGCGTCGCGCTGACGGCTGGCGGGGTCGCGCTGCTGTGGCGAGCAAGACGTTGGCGCGTGGGCTCTGCGGCGGCCGTGGATTGGCTGACCGGTTTCAAGCGGCTGCCGCGTGCATACCTGTTCGACGTTCACGATCGCGTCTCTCGCAAGCCTGGTGCGGCGCCGATGCATGTGCTTTGCGCCCTGGGTTTCATTGGAGTGGTGATCTCTGCCATCGTCGCGCGGAGCTTTCCACACATCGCGCAGGTGAGCGCCGCCGGCGCGGGAGCAGCGCTCATGACCGGTGCACTCCTCGACGTGTCGAGACGTTTGCTGGGGAGCACGAAGCTTTCGGGCGGTTGGTATGGCGCACTGCCGTACGCACTCTTCGGCATTGGCCTCGCCGGCACGACCGCCGCCGTTGGCGATATGGTCGGCGCCGACGTACGGGCTCTCAGCCTGGCCGTCGCTGCTTTCGGCGCCCTGCACTTTTCGTGGGGGCTCGCGTACGGACCAATGCGGCATGCGCCCATCGGCGCGTTGCACCTCATTGCACATCCAAGGCCCGAGAGATTCCGGTCGAGACACGCCGGCGCAGCCCTGGCGGCTATCGATGTCGAGGCGCTCGCCGAACGGCCTTCGCGGGTAGGCCTCCTCGATTGGAGGATGATCGTCGGAGTCGACGCCTGCGTCCAATGCGGAAGGTGCGAGGCGGCATGTCCCGCGTTCGCGGCCGGCCAGCCCTTGAATCCGAAAGCGTTCATTGCGCAGGTCGCCGATGAGGCGGGGCTATCGGCGCCTGCTTATGCCGGCTCGCTGCATCCCGGCGAAGCGGCGCTCACGAAGCTCGTGACGGAGAACACGTTGTGGTCCTGCACGACTTGTCGGGCGTGCGTGGAGGCTTGCCCAATGTTGATCGAGCACGTCGACACGATCGTCTCGTATCGGCGCCATGCGGCGCTCGTTGGCGAAGGCGTTCCGCCCCAGGCGGCGCGGGTGCTGCGGTCGCTCCGCCAGACGGGAAACGGCTCGGAGGCCAAGCCGTCGGCACGTACGCTTTGGACCACCGGGTTGCCTGTGCCCGTGCTGCCAAGCGGTGGTTCCGTCGACATTCTCATATGGCAGGGCGAGGCAGCCTTCAGTGCGACCGGGAGGCAGACCCTTCGAGCGCTGGTCGAGGTGCTGGATGCCGGAGGCTTCGACTATGCGACCCTCGGAGCCGACGAGGTGGATTGCGGCGACCTCGCGCGCCGAATGGGTGACGAAGAACTCTTCCTGTCCCTTGCGAGGCAGGTGCACGGGCAGATTGCCGCGCGGGGGATCAAGCGCATCATCACCGTCGATCCCCACGCCTTGCACACGCTGCGCAATGAGTATGCCGTCGTGGGTTCGTTGCCGCCCATCCAGCATCACAGCGAATTTCTCGCAGCGGAGCTCGATTCCGGCTCGATAAGGCCGGCACTCCGCGCCGACGAGGAACTCACCTACCACGACCCTTGCTACCTCGGTCGCTACAACGGGATCTTCGAGCAGCCCAGGCAAGTACTTCGCCAGCTCGGCTATCGCCTTGTCGAGATGGAGGCATCGCGTATCCAATCGCGATGCTGTGGAGGAGGTGGAGCGGCGCCGGTGGTCGACGTTCCGGGCCAGGTCCGGATATCGGACATACGCGCCGCCGATGTTGCTGCCACGGGCTGCACGAAGGTTGCGGTGGCGTGCCCGGGCTGCTCCGCGATGCTCGCGTCGGCCTCGGTCGAGCGGCTGCAGGTCGTCGATATCGCGGTACTGACCGCCAGATTGCTCGACTCCGGGCGGGCGCCGGCGTCGGTGTCGGAGGCCCGCGCATGGTAGCCGACATCTTCAATGCCGCACCGAGCGCAGCGCTGCCCGCGTGTGGCGAGCTCGACGTGCTTGTGATTGCAGACGCCGACCGAGGCGCGCTTTCAGAGCTCGACCGACGGCTTGTCGGTGCCGCGCGCGCGATCGCAAGCGAGCGTCGCGGCTCTCTGTTTGCCGTTGCTTGGCAGGATGCAGATCCGCAGGAACTGGCGCGTGCGGGCGCAGACGTCGTCCTCGTCATGCCGCCGGCCGAGCACGTGCTCGAATCCGAAATGGTCGCTCTTGCCTTGCCGGGCGGGTGTGGTTGCTATGTCTTCCCGGATACGGTCGGGCGCGGCGCGGATTGTGGCCGCCGCTTCGCAGCGGCCAAGGGAGAGCGGCCCATTTCCGGCGTCGTGGCGATACGCAATGGACGTGCCCTTCGGATGGGCTCCGCCGGATTGGATTGGCGACCGCTCGGCAGCACCGTTTTTCTGAAGCCGGACTATTTCGAGGCGACCGCCCGTGAAGGGGGCGCCGACCTGTTCGTATCCGAGGTGCGCGCGGCATGCCTTTTTCGCGTTCTGAGCACGTCGAGGGACAAGGGCGAAACGCCATTGGAGCATGCCGAGTTCGTGATGGTCGGGGGCAATGGTGTGAGCGATTGGGATAGTTTCCACCGGCTCGCGCGTAGGATCGGCGCAATCGTCGGCGGTACGCGCGCCGTTTGCGATCGCAAGATCCTGCCACGCGACAGGCAGATCGGCACTTCAGGCAGGTTCGTTGCGCCAAGGGTGTACCTGGGGATCGGTGTCTCGGGCGCCCCTCAGCACCTTCAGGGGTTGCAGCGCTGTGATCAGATCATTGCGGTCAACATTGATCCCTATGCGCCTCTCATGAGAAAGGCGGACATCGCGCTCGTGGCTGACTCGGGAGCGTTCATGACCGCACTGCACGGTGCGCTAGGGACCTGAGATGGCGAGCGTGGTCCTTCTATCGTCCGGCCGGCATCCCGAAAGCGGTCGCCCGCGGACGAGCCCGCATGAACTCGCGGCGGCTGCCCTGGCGCTGGCCTTTGATGCCGATTGCATCGGTCTTCATGCAGGTCGGTCGTGCTCGAGCGACTTCGAAGAAGTAAAGGCGCTGGGACTGCGGCAACTGGTTCTGGTCGATACGGCTCCGGACGTGGACATCGTGGCGCCGCTGCTGCGCCAAGTGCATAGGCTAAAGGGTGCGTACGTATTCAGTGGATCGCGCGCGGAAACCGGCGAGTCGAGCGGACTGGTCCCTTATGTTCTCGCCGCTGGTCTCGGATACGGGGTGGTATCGGACGTGATCGGAGTCGCGTCCGATCCGCAGGGAACCTTGTGCGAACGCAAGACGAGCAGGGGCCTCGAGCAGGTCGTCCTCTGTCCGCCGGGCGCCGTATTCACGGTCCACGATCCATCCGGCGGGCAGTCCACCGGCAGCAGCGGGCGGCGAAGCCAGTGCGTCCTGCACAGGGTCCAAGACGGTGCAGGCGAGCTCGATCGCGCTCCGATGCGGCCCGTGCCGGGCCTTTCGAGACCTCCTGTTTGGCTCGGCGGCCCGAGCCACTCGTTGACGGCGGCACAGCGTTGGAAGGCGAGGCTCGAAGTAGCCCCGCAACGCCAACGTCGATTGCTCGAGGTCGATGCTGAAGAGGCCGCTCGCGAAGTATTGGCCTGCCTCAGGCGAATGAAGGTTTACAGGAGCTCCCATGATGATTCAAAGGCATGAAGTCAACGCTCGATATGCGCAAGCCGTCTCATCCGGCAATCTCGTTTTCATCGCCGGTCAGGTGGCGGACAGGCCGGAGGGTGACATCAGGCAGCAGACCGAGGAGGTCCTCGAGAAGATCGATCGCCTGCTGGCGACCGTGGGTTCGGACAAGGCAAGCCTGCTGAGTTGCACCGTCTGGATCACGGATTTCGCAAATTACGGCGCATACAATGAGGTCTGGCGGAAGTGGCTGCCGGACGGCACCGTGCCCGCGCGTGCGAGCGTCGGGGCGCAGCTGTTGGATCCCCGCCTGCTGATCGAGATCGCCGCGGTGGCGCAAAAGGGAACCGGCCAGGCGATGACGGCGGACCGGTTGCTTGCCAGCGCGCGCGGGCAGGTGGAGGAAGTCGCGCTCGATGAGTTCAAGGCGCTGCGCGAGCTCCCTGGAAGCGTGGTGCTCGACGTCCGTGATTCGTCGGAATTCTCGAAGGGCCATATCGATGGTGCGGTGCCGGCGCAGCGCGGCATGCTGGAGTTCTATATCGATCGCTCGCAGCCCACCTTCCTCAAGCAACTCAACGATGCACGAAGGCTGATCATGGTGTGCCGCAGCGGAGGCAGGTCGCTGCTGGCCGCGCGGACGGCGCAGGAGATGGGATGGAAGTCGTACAGTTTGGCGGGCGGAATGCGTCGCTGGACCGAAGCGGGCGAACCAACCGTCTCGAGCGAACGGCGCTGAGAGGCCCACGGGCGCCGCGGATCGAGTTCATCGGCGGCGCGACCAGATCGTGGTCGAGGCCGATCAGGTCCTCTCCGGAATCGGCCTGATCTAGAACGCGGTCGCGCAGGAGCTGGGCGTATCGCCCTATCCGCTTGCGATGTCGACAATTCGAGACAAGGCGCCCTGCCGGTGCTAGCGTCGCCGCGAGACAGGCAAGCTTTCTCGAAGCGAGGACCACCGGAGTCGTCTTGACCATGGGCACCATGCTTGCGGCGCAGGCCGACACCGCGATCGCACGAAATTCGCCTGCGAGTGCAGCCCTCGATGCAAGCCTGCGCGGCGCCGTCGAGCGCAAGGACGTGCCGGGCGTGGTCGCGCTGATAACCGATCGCGAGCGCGTGCTTTATCAGGGCGCCTTCGGCGTCGCGGACGTTTCGACCGGGCGTCCGCTCGCGACCGACGCATTGTTTCGCATCGCCTCGATGACCAAGCCGGTCACGTCGCTGGCATTGATGCAGCTCGTCGAGCAAGGCCGGGTCGGTCTCGACGACCCGGCCGAAGAATATTTGCCTGAGCTGGCGGGCCTGAAAGTCTTCGAATCGTTCGACGCGGCGACCGGAGCCTATCGGCTTCGTCCGGCATCGAGGCCGGCGACGGTCAGGCACTTCCTGACGCACACCTCCGGATTGGCCTACCCGTTCACGAGCGCGATCTGGCGCGATTTCAAACCGCGCGGCGGCGAGACCTACCCGTTTGGCGGGCCGCTGCTGTTCGATCCGGGCGAGCGCTGGTACTACAGCACCAGCACCGATGTGGTCGGCAGGCTGGTCGAGGTGGTGTCCGGCCAGAAGCTCGAGGGTTATTTTCGCCAGCATGTCTTCGCCCCGCTCGGGATGGATGACACGTCCTACGACGTGCCCGAGGCAAAGGCGCCGCGCCTCGTCGCGCAACAGCAGCGCGCCGGCGCGCGCATGGACGGGGCCATCGAGCTTCAGGAGCCCCAGCCCGGGCTCACCATCGCCTCGCCGATCGGCGGCGGCGGCCTCGCCGCGACGGCGAGCGACTACGGGCGCTTCGTGCGCATGCTGCTGAACGGCGGCGCGCTCGACGGCGTACGGGTGCTCAAGGCGGAGACGGTGGCGCTGATGGGCCAGAACCACATCGGTGCGATGCCGGTGCCCGCGCACGAGAGTGCACTGCCGCGTAGTGCCGACTTCACCTTCATTGCCGACGGCCGCGACAAGTGGGGGCTCGGCTTTCTCATCACTGCCGATCAGATTCCCGGCAAGCGTTCCCCCGGCAGCCTGAGTTGGGGCGGCATCAACAACACCTATTTCTGGATCGATCCCACGCGCGGCATCGCCGGCGTCATCATGATGCAGTACCTGCCGTTCGCCGACGCCAAGGCGTTGAGCGTCTACGACGCGTTCGAGCGAGGCGCCTATCAGCTCGTGGGCGCTGCGCGGTAACGGTCTTTCAATACCCTGACAGCGCATGGGCGCGCGATTCAGGGCGCGGCAGTCAAGTGCCCGCCATGTCCGCGAGGCCCTCCTTGACGTCGATGACTTGGCACCCAAAGCTACCGCTCGATCAAATCAGAGGAGTAGCCGGTGCCGCCCCTGGTTCTCTCGTCCGACTCGCATGTCTTCGAACCGGCCGATCTGTGGCAGACCCGCATCGATGCGGCGTTCCGCGATCGGGCGCCGCGCATCGAGCGCATCGACGGCGCCGACCAGATCGTGGTCGAGGCGGATCAGGTCCTCTCCGGGATCGGCCTGATCTCGAACGCCGGTGCACGGTTCGAGGCGCCCGAGACCATCTCCGCCCAGGGCCGCATGGAAGACGTGCACAGCGGCGGATGGGACCCCGAGCAGCATCTCAAGGACATGGCGCTCGACGGGGTGGCGGGCGAGGTCCTCTATCCCTCGCAGGGGCTCTTCTATTTCAGGCTGGCCGATTCGGCTCTGATGTCCGCCATCTTCCGCGCCTACAACGACTGGCTGGCCGAGTTCTGCCGCGCCGATCCCGCGCGGCTAAAGGGCATCGCCATGATCAACCTGGACGACGTAAAGGACGGGATCGGGGAACTGGAGCGCGCCGCCCGCCTCGGCCTCGCCGGCGCGATGATCACCGAATATCCCTTCGAGGACCGGCGCTACGACCAGCCCGAGTACGAGCCGTTCTGGGCGGCCGCGGCGGCGCTCGGCCTGCCTATAAGCCTGCACACGGCGACGCGGCGGCAGGGCAAGATCCGCGGCTTCGGCGAAAAGACGCTGCGCGACGCCAGCAGCCGCTCGACCAAGGCCCACTATCCGGCGCTCTCGATGTGCGACCTGATTTTCTCCGGCGTCTTCGAGCGCCATCCGAAGCTCACGCTCGCCATCGTCGAGTTCGAGCTGTCATGGGTGCCCCACGTGCTCTCGTCCATGGACTATACCTACCGCGAGCGTCACGGCGAGGCGATCTACCGCTTCAAGGACGGCATGATCCCGAGCGACTTCTTCCATCGCAACGTCGTGCTGAGCTTCCAGGAGGATGCCATCGGCATCCGCCTGCGCGACGTCATCGGCGTCGACAACATGATGTGGGGCTCGGACTATCCTCACAGCGAATCGACGTTCCCGCAGTCGCAGAAGATCCTGGCGGAGATCCTGGCCGGCGTGCCGGACGATGAACGGGCCAGGATCGTCGGCGGCAACGCCGCCCGCGTCTACGGCTTCGACGTCGCGGAGGTCTCGGCAGCGGGTTGAAAGCACTGCCGGCACTCACCATCGGCGACACAAGGGCGATTTGACGGTAGTTATTGACGGTAAGACACTTTAGTTATATCATTCTGCCCGTTGCGCTGCCTTCCACGCGCTCCTGCTCTATGCATCGTTGATCCGAGGCCAGAGGCTGCGGGAGCCGCACGCAGCCCGCCCGTCGGCTTGGGGCTGGACGGGCTGGCGCAATGGCGCTCTCCGACCTTGGCGATTCCAACATCTTAACTATCGTAACTATCGAAACTAGGGCAGAACCACAACCGATAGGGGGTGCGATGCCGAAGGCCTACCACGCTCTCCGTCGGAAATGCCGGGAATGCCGGAAAATCCTCGTGAACCGCACCCTGGCGCAGTGGGGACCTCCTCTCCCGCGACAAAGCCCTATCCCTCGAGCTCCCCTAGTACATCACGTCGCCGCCGTTGGGTGACAGCGTCGCGCCGACGTAGAAGCCGCCGTCCGGTCCGGCGAGCAGCAGGGCGGTCGCGGCGATTTCCTCGGGGCGGCCGAAGCGGCCCACCGGCAGGGCATCGATGAAGGCCTGGCGATCCGCGGGCGTCATGGTCGCCGTCAGGTCGGTGACGACCGGGCCGGGTGCGATGGCATTGACCCGGACGCCCTTCGGTGTCGCTTCCCACGCCAGGGCGCGCGTGAACCCCATGATGGCTGCCTTGGCGGAGGAGTACGGTGCCGAGTTCACCGCGCCCTTCAGCCCGCGCTGCGAGGCGACGTTGATGATGCAGCCCTGCCCGCGCGCCACCATTGCCGGGTAGACGGCCTGGGCCATGAAGAACATCCCCTTCACATGGACGGAGAAGATCCGGTCGAACTCATCCTCGGTGTAGGCCTCGAACGGCTTGCGGATGTTGATGCCGGCATTGTTGAACAGGATATCGACCGGCCCCAGCTCGCGCGCCGCCTGGTCGGCGAAGGCGCGCCCGGCCGCAATGTCGGCGACATCGACCGAGCGGTGCAGGGCGCGCCGGCCGAGCGCGCGGATCTCGCCGGTGGTCTCGTCGGCCTTGGCGTCGTCGTCCAGATGGCAAAAGGCGATGTCCGCACCTTCGGCGGCGAAGGCCAGCGCCGTGGCGCGGCCGATGCCGCGCGAGCCGCCGGTGACCAGGGCGATTTTTCCCGCAAGCTTCATGCTGTTCTCCGATGAATCGACGTCGTGACGAAACAGGAGCATTATTGCGGCCGGAACCGACGGGTTCCATCCTGACAGGACGCGACAGGAGAGCAGCGCCATGCCACTCCAGAGTGCTTCGCAGACACCAAGTGCTTCGCAGAGGACCGCCGCGGGCGTGCAAGACGCGCAACGGGTCGACGTCGCCGTGGTCGGTGCCGGCTTTGCCGGCCTGTATCTGCTCATTCGCCTGCGCAAGGCGGGCTTCACGGCGGTAGCGCTGGAAGCGGCCGACGATGTCGGCGGCACCTGGTACTGGAACCGCTATCCCGGCGCGCGCTGCGACATCCAGACGACCGACTACAGCTATACCTTCGATCCGGAGCTGGAGAGCGCCTGGCAGTGGTCGGAGAAGTACGCGACCCAGCCCGAGATCCTGCGCTACCTGGGCTACGTCGCCGATCGCTACGACCTCCGACGCGACATTCGCTTCGGCACCACGGTCGAGGCTGCGAGCTGGGACGAGGCCGCGCAACGCTGGCTGCTCACGACCGACACCGGCAAGTCCGTATCGTGCCGCTACTACATCATGGCGAGCGGTTGCCTCTCCGCGCCCAAGCCGCCGGAGATCGACGGTGTCGGCGATTTCAAGGGCGAGATCTACTTCACCGGCCGCTGGCCGCATGACGGCGTCGAGCTTGCCGGCAAGCGCGTCGCGGTCATCGGCACGGGATCGTCGGGCGTCCAGACGATTCCGAAGATGGCCGAGCAGGCGGCCCATCTCACGGTGTTCCAGCGCACGCCGAACTTTGCTTTCCCGGCGCACAACGGCCCGTCGCCGGCCGATCGGGTCGCGGCGCTGGAGAAAGACCGCGCCGAGTATCGCGCGCAGGCCCGCTTGTCGCTGACCGGCGTGCCGCTGGAGCGGGCCACCGAGTTCAGTTGGCAGCTGAGCGATGCCGACCGTCGCCAGCGCTTCGAGAAGGCGCTGGCCGCCGGCGATCTCGTCGCCATGCTGACCCAGCTGTGGGCCGACCAGGGCGGCGACCTCGAGGGCAACGCGCTCGCGGCCGATCTCTTGCGCGAGCGCATCCGGTCGATCGTGAAGGATCCCGAAACGGCGGAAGCGCTCACGCCGCGCGACCACCCCTTCGGGTCGAAGCGACCGTGCCTGGAGACCGACTACTACGCGACGTTCAACCGGCCCAACGTCACACTGGTCAATCTGCGGCGCGAGCCGATCCGGACGATCACGGCGTCGGGCATCGAGACCGACCGGCGCCGCGTCGACCTCGATGTGATCGTGTTCGCCACCGGCTTCGACGCCATGACCGGCGCGATCACGTCGGTTCATCCGATCGCGGGACGCGGTGGAAAATCGATCTCCGACGTCTGGGCCGACGGACCCACGACCTATCTCGGGCTCACCGTGGCGGGCTTCCCCAACCTGTTCCTGATCACGGGGCCCGGCAGCCCGTCGGTGTTCTCGAACATGGTCGTGTCGATCGAGCAGCACGCCGACTGGGTCGTCGATCGCCTGGTGGCGATGCGCGAGGCTGGGTTCACCGCCATCGAGGCGACCGAAGCGGCCCAGGCCGGTTGGGCGCGGCACATGGCCGACTGCTCGCAGCTCACGCTGCATCGGCTGGCCAACACCTGGTACACGGGGGCGAACGTGCCGGGCAAGCCGCCGGGTCTGATGCCCTATCCGGGCGGCGTCGGTCCCTACCGCACCATCTGCGACGAGGTCGTGAGCCGCGGCATGCTGGGCTTCACGCTGAGCGGCCCCAACGGCGCCGCGCAGTGCAATGACGGCGAGATCGTCCGGCTGCAGCCCGACGTGCGGCTGGTGCTGAACATGCTGGCCGACCTGAACCTCCCGCCGCTGGAATCGTTCGGCGCCCAGGGCGCGCGCGACTTCCTCGCCCAGTTCAACGCGACCCGGCCCGCCGGCCGGCCGGTGGGAGAAGTCGTCGACGGCACCTTGCAAGGCGCAGATGGTCCATTGCCCTATCGTCTCTATCGGCCGGCGACGCGAGCCAATGAGAAGGGGAGCCCGCTGCCGATCGTCGTCTATTTCCACGGCGGCGGCTGGGTGCTGGGCGACGAGCAGTCCGACGATCCGTTCTGCCGCGACATGTGCTGGCGCAGCGGCATGATCTTCGTCAGCGTCGGCTACCGGCACGCCCCGGAGCATCGCTTCCCGCGGCCGCCGAGGACGGCTACGCGGCGCTGCGCTGGGTCGCCGAGCACGCCGCCGAGCTGGGCGGCCAGCCCGGCATGGTTCTCGTCGCCGGCTGGAGCGCCGGCGCCAACATCGCGGCGGTCACGTGCCAACTGGCGCGCGACCGCGGCGGCCCGGCGATCGCCGGCCAGCTTCTGGTCTGCCCGGTCACCGACTGCACGTTCGACCGGCCCTCTTAC
>JAEZIF010000297.1 GCA_023416135.1 Pseudomonadota bacterium | reverse complement strand
ACTGGGTGGTGGCGTGGACCATGCGCTCGGTCTTGCCGAGCAGCACCGGCACGCTGGTCGACAGGTTCGCCGCGGCATCGGCGAGCCCGTTGAGGACGCCCTGCTGCAGGTCGCCGGGCGTGGTCAGCGCCTTGCCCATGGCGGTATCGCCGTTGCGATTGTCGATCGCGATCACGTCCGTGAAGGTGCCGCCGATATCGACCGCTATCGTGTACACGTCGTCTGGTCTCCGCGCTGGCATTCAGTTTTTCACTTTTTTCAGTGAAACACTGAAAACAACTCCCGTCAACAACGCCCGCTTTGTCGCTTCGCTACGCGAGGCGGACCCGCCACCATCACAAGGCGACGCCGCGCAGCCGGGTGGCGATCACGACAAAAATTCGTAGAAAACGACCAGCATTCGTACAAGTAGCAATAATCGGCCACTGCGTGCTGATTCGAGCAACGGTTGCTCGCCGGTGCTACGCTCTCGTCACTGGAACTCCCAGATGCCGCCAACCAACAAGAGGGGAGCTACGTAGTTAACACCACACGCACAACCCCCAGAAGTACGGGCATCCAATGGGTTCGACCGTGACAAACAAACTCAAAGACCCGAAGTTCAGCAACGAAGCAGCGTGCGGCGCGATGTTTGAAGTCCGCCTTAGTGAGGCCGTCGATAGGTCAACCGCTTGCCTTCACCGCCGCTCACCACGGCCACCATCCGGGCGTCATCATAGAAGCCAAGCGCCTCATGGTGGTTGTATCGGAAATCGTACTCCGCGACGCAGCGGTGCAGGTGCTTCTCGTCAGTGCCGATCGATGCCCTTCATGCCGCGCTTGAAGATCGAGACGTAGCCTTCGATGGTGTTCGTGGTCACGTCACCGCGAACGTATTCCTCTGGCCATGCTGACGCGCTCATGAGAGGGGAACTCGGCGCAGACCTTCTTGTAGAGCGCGCTCTCGTCGATGTGCAGACGGCTTTCCTTGGCGATGTTGTCGCGCACGATCTTGGCCACGTTCTCGACATAGCCGTCCTCGATATGGCGCGACCCGTCGAGACGGCGCGGCGCATCGTCTGCATGACGCGATGGTGGATGAACCATGCGGTGTTGTACTGGCGACCCGGCTCGCAGTGGAGCCGGTGGCACAAAGACCGACCCTACCGCCAACGGGCGGCCTCGAACCACTCGCGGGCCGGTTCCTGAGGTGGCGGGCGACGCGGCGCTAAACGACCGAGGTTTTCATGCCAGATTATTTCAGCAATTGCCGGAGCCATGTCTGCGTTCAAGGCTGCCAAGGACATCGCGCAAGCGATGATATCTTTGCGCGATGCCGCTGCCCTTGCACTCAAGTCGGCGATGGGTAACCGCAGCATTCGCGCCAAGAGACCCGCTAGCAAGCGTCAAAGCCTCGGGACAGTGCGTCCAGAACCCGCCGGGCGCTGGAAGAGTCGAGCGTCTCGCGCTTGAAGTAGACCAAGCCCCTGATCTCGGTCGGCTGATGGATCGGCACCGCTTGCGGCGCGCGAGTTTATGATCCCTGGGCACCGCCAGCACGAACCGTAGCGCAGTGGCATGGTGATGCTGCAGGTTGGCCGTGCTCATTCGGTGATCGCGATGCCGACGTCGACCTTGCCGCCCAGCGGGCGCTCATCATCTCGTTGAACGGTGCGATGTCGGCAGCCAAGTGGACAGAGACAGGATCTCCATAGCAGGCGCGTCGGCGAGGACACCATGCGGTGCCCTCGCAACAAAGCAGACTAGCGAACAACTATAGGTTGAAGCTTGCTTATGTCGACGCCGCGAAAGGCGTACGCTTCATTCAAAGCGTTCTGAACAAAGCCGGAATGGGCCAAGTACGCAAACGATGTCGTCAGGAAGTTGCGCCAGCGTGGATCAAGCTCCTGACGAATGGACGCCGTAGCTGGAAAGAGCGCCGGCGGATTCGGCATGGCGACGATCGAGTTCGGCAGGCGCGCGCTGGCCAGCGTCATGCCCGTCAACGACGACGAGATCGCCCCCACGCGGCCCGCCTGGAACGCCGCGATCATCTCGGGAATGTTCTGGAAGCGCTCGAGCTTGACGCCGGGGGCGCGGCGCATGATCTCGGTTTCCATGGTCGTGCCTACCGGCACGCCGATCTGAAGCTTGGCGTCCTCGATCGCTTTCCAGGTGTCGATCACCGTGCCCGCCTTGGCGAGGATGGCCGTGCCGTACCACAGCAGCGCCTGCGGCACGAAATCGACGACGGCGGCGCGCTTGGGCGTGCCGTCCAGGGCGAAGATCAGGTCGAACTGGTTGGCCTGCAGGCCGGCGACGCCGTTGCCGTAGGTGGTGTCGACCATCTCCAGCTTGACGTCGAGCGCGTCGGCCAGCTGCTTGCACACGTTGACGGCCAGGCCGCGCCACAGGACGTCGCCGACCTTCACCGAGCCGGGCTTGTCGCTGTTGGTGACGTCCTTCCAGAGGAACGGCTCGGAGATCGGCGCTGCCATGCGCAGCGTCTTGGTCTCCTGGATGCGCTCCCAGGTCGACTTGCCGGCCTGTGCCTGGGCCGAACGCGAGGTCGCCACCAGGCCCGCTCCCACTGCGGCGAGGGCGGCCACCGCCCCCATTCCCCGTCTCGTCATGTCGCTCATCGCCGATCTCCTCTTCCCATCTGAAAACTGAATGCGGTCAAAGCTTGGGCTCGGGCATACGGAACGTCGTATGCCCGCGCAGGAAGTCCTTCGTCCGGGCCTTCTCTGGATCGGCCAGCACCTTCTCCGGCGGCCCCTCCTCGTGGATGGTCCCCTCGTGCAGGAAGGCGACGCGATGCGCCACGTTGTAGGCGAAGCCCAGCTCGTGCGTGACGACCAGCATCGTGGTGCCGTCCTGCGCCAGCTGGCGCATGGCCAGCAGCACTTCGCCCACCAGTTCGGGGTCGAGTGCCGACGTGGCCTCGTCGAACAGCATGATGGCCGGCTCCATCGCCAGCGCCCGTGCAATGGCGACACGTTGCTGCTGGCCGCCGGAGAGCTGGCCGGGATAGCTCTTGGCCTTGTCGAGGATGCCGACCTTGCCCAGGTGCAGGGCCGCGAGGTCGCGGGCCTCCGCCCTGGAGCGGCCGCGGATCTTGATCGGCGCGATCATCACGTTCTCTTCCGCCGTCATGTGCGGGAAGAGGTTGAACTGCTGGAACACCATGCCGACGTGGGCGCGGACCGCGCAGAGCTCGGATTCGCGATAGGTCATCACAGGCTTGCCGGAACGGTCACGGCTCTCCCGGCCGACGAGCTTGCCTTCGAGATACACGCGCCCGCTGGTCGGATAGCCGAGGAAGTTCACGCAGCGCAGCAGCGTGCTCTTGCCCGACCCGGAGGCGCCGATCAGGCAGACCGTCTCGCCCCGGCGCACCGTGAGGTCGATGCCGTTCAGCACCGGAACGGTGCCGTACGACTTGGTGAGCCCTTCGAGGCGGAGGACCTCAGTCACGATGCTGCCCTCCACGGCTGGCCATCCGGCGCTCGAGCCAGATGAAGAAGTAGCTGACGGGCAGCAGGACGGCAGTGAACATCAAGGTGACGGCGGTGTAGGTTTCGAGAGGCCGCATCTGGTCCTCCGCGATGGTCTTCGCCGTATAGAGCAGCTCGCCGAAGGCGATGGTCGAGGCCAGCGTCGTGGCCTTGGCCAGTTCGATCGCGCGGTTGCCGAAAGCCGGGATCATCCGCATCAAGGCCTGCGGCAGGATGACGTAGCGCATCTGGTCGCGATAGCCGAAGCCCAGCGCACGCGCCGCTTCCCACTGCCCGTTCTCGATCGAGGCGATGCCGGCGCGATAGATCTCCGCCGAATAGGCGCCGGTGTAGATCGACAGCGACACGGCAGCCGCCACCCAGGCCGAGCTCTGCATGCCAGTCAGGATCGGCAGGGCGAAGTAGATCCAGATGAGCTGCACCATGCCCGGCGTGTTGCGGATCGTCTCGACATAGAAGGTGCCGATGGTGCGCAGCGTGCGCGACGGCGCGGTGCGGAAGATGCCCATTACGAGGCCGATCAGCAGGCCGCAGGAAAGAGCCACCAGCCAGAGCTTCGCCGTGTTGGCCAGGCCCTGCAGCAGCAGCGGCGCCATCTGCCACAGGAAGTCGAAGTTCCACTGGTAGGTCATCGGCGATCAGCGCTCCACGATCGCCAAGCGGCGTTCCAGCCAGGTCGCGGCGCGACCGGCCGTGAACAGGAAGCCGAAGCAGACCAGGCCGACCAGGGTGAACGTCTCGATCGGGCGGTAGATCTCGGTGGCGACGCGGTAGGCCTCGTACACGATCTCCGGATAGGTGACGACGCCGGCGAGCGTCGTGGTCTTCACGATCTCGATCATGAGCAGGAAGAACAGCGGGATCATCCGCCGCGCCGCCTGCGGCAGGATGATGTAGCGCATGCGCACATGGCCCGGCATGCCGAGCGCCCGCGCCGCCTCCCACTGGCCCCGCGATATCGAGCCCAGCCCGGCGCGCACCAGTTCGGCCATGTAGGCTGCGGCCTGCAGCGAGATCGCAATCGTGACCGCGGTGAAGGTGCTGAGATTGACGCCGAGCAGCACCGGCAGCGCGAAGTAGCACCAGTAGATCAGCGCCAGCGCGACGGACGTGCGGAAGAAGTCGATGTAGACGACGGCGAACGGCAGCAGGACCGGAATGCGCTGGTGCCGCACGATGCCCAGGAAGACGCCCAATGGCGCGGCGATGGCGATCGATGCCCCCGCCAGAGCGAGTGTGTGCAGGCCGCCCTCGATGATCTTGGGCAGATATTTGAGAATGACGAGGAAGTTCCAATCGTACGGCATCGCCCCGCTGCACTAGGCCAGTCGGGAGAACGATAACATCGAGTGAAGTCGCATTGACAGCAAAATAGACCACCATTCTATTTTTGACTTCAGCGTGCGCGCGCATAGCGGGACGGCCTGTCGCGCAGGCTGTGGTAGAGCACGGCGCCGTCGACCAGCGGTCCGCGCAACGCGTAGTACGGCAACCGACGGAAGCTCGAGGCCGGCAGCGCCAGCTCGTCGATCTTCGCCTCGCCGGCCGCCCAGCGCGCCAGTTCGAGGCCCATGATCGTGGCGGTGCAAATTCCGCGCCCGCTGTAGCCCAGCGCGGCCGCGGCATTGGGCGCCAGCTCGAACAGCCGCGGATAGCGGTCGGCTGTCATCGCCATCCAGCCGGTCCAGCGATACTCCCATTCCACGTCGCCCAGATTGGGAAACAGGATGTTGGCCTGACGCGCGAGCGGCTCGTAGAGCGCCGGCACGTCGGCGCCCGCCGTTCCATTGCCGCCGCCGAGATGCATGCGGCCGTCAGCATGCATGCGGACGCCGACCGTCAGGTAGCGCGTGTCCGACATGATCTGCCCATCCGGCAGGATCGACCGCGCGATGTTGTCGCGCAGCGGCCGGCTGACGAGCTGTGGCGTGCGCGCCGGGAGGAAGGTCTTCCGGAGACCGGGCCAGAGATCGTCGGTGTAGGCGTTGGTGCCGAGGATGACCTTGTCGGCATCGACCGAGCCGCGCTGCAGCTCGAGCCGCCAGCGCGCGCCGGCGCGCACGATGCGGCGCACATGCGCCCCGCGCCGGATCGCGCCGCCGCGCGATAGCACTGCCGCCGCGAGGCCGCGTACATAGCCCAGCGGGTTGATGGCCCCGCCGCGCGGATCGAGGCAGCCGCCGAAGTAGTAGGCTGTGCCGCTGCGGCTCTCCAGCTCGGCGCGCGACAGCATCTGAAGCGGCGCGCCGCGGCCGCGCCACACATCGACGCGGCGCTGCAGGTCGGCGAGACTGGCCGGCGAATGCGCCGCCGTCAGGATGCCGGAGCGGCGCGCGTCACATTGCATGCCGTAGCGCTCGATGAGTCCGAAGACAAGATCGGGCCCCTGCCCGACGATGCGGATCAGCTCGCTGCCGCGCTCCTTGCCGAACTGTTGCTCGATCTCGTGCGGCTCGTGCTTCAGCGCCGCGACGACCTGGCCGTTGTTGCGGCCCGAGGCGCCCCACCCCGGCTCGTTGGCGTCGAGCACCAGCACCGACAGGCCGCGCTCGGCCAGATGCAGCGCCGCGGAGAGGCCGGTATAGCCCGCTCCAACCACGACGAAGTCGGCGCGTTCGCTGCCGTCGAACTCGGGAATCGCAGGTGCGGGCGCGGCCGTCGCCGCCCAGTACGATGGCGGCGTCGACGGAGGATCGTCCCGCGGAGCTCGGGGCATCGTCGTCTCCTCAGATCGGCTTGGGACGCTCGCGCTCCAGGCGGCGAACCTCGATTGCGTCGCGGATCGCGTAGTACTGGATCAGCGCCGACACGAACGGACGCACGAATCCATGGGCGAAGATGCGGCGCGGCGGCGTCGGCGGCAGGACGAACTCCCTGGCGGGCGTGCCGTGGGCATAGCGAGCGAATTCCCGGCCATAGATGGTGGCGAGCGCGACGCCGCGACCATTGCAGCCGGCCATCGCCAGCAGGCCCGGCGCCAGCTCGTGGATGTGCCACGAATTGTCGCCGTTCATCGCCATGAAGCCCGACCACCAGAAGTCGGTCTCGAAATCGCCGAGTTGCGGGAAGATGCTGCGCAGGCGCGCCAGCGTCGACCGCCAGGCCGGCTCGCCCTGGGGCCCGAAGGCTGGACCCTGGCCACCGAACTGCAGCCGGCCGTCGGAGTGCAGGCGAATGCCGGACAGGAGGCGCCGCGAATCGGTCATCGGCTGGCCGCCGGGCAGGATGGTCTTTCGGATGTTGTCGCGCAGCGGCCGGCTGGCGAACTGGAAGGCACGCACGGGCACGAAGGTCTGGCGCAGTCCCGGCCACAGATCGTCGGTGTAGGCGTTGGTGCAGAGGAAGACCATGTCGGCCTCGACCTCGCCGTTGGGCGTCGTGATCTTCCAGCGGCTTCCCTGGCGCTCGAGTCGCGTCGCGCGCGTGCCTTCGTAGAGCGCAGCGCCGGCCTTCACCGCCGCGCGCGCCAGTCCGCGGACATAGGCCATCGGATTGAGCTTGGCGCCGCGACGATCGATCCAGGCGCCGAGATAGTAGTCGCTGCCGATCATCTCGGCCGTACGGCGGCGATCGAGCAGCTCGACGGGGCGGCCGAGCGATTGCCAGTAGTCGACGCGCCTGGCCAGCGTCGTCATCGCGGCCGGCGTGTGTGCCGCCGAGATGATGCCGGGCACCGAGTATTCGCAGTCGATGCCGTGACGCGCCACCAGATCGCCGACCAGCGCCGGTCCCTGCTCTGCCGCGTCGATCAGGCGCTGGCCCGCTGCCTGTCCGTAGCGCGCGATGACCTCGTCGGGATCGTGCTTGGTGGCCGGTGCGACGTGACCGCCGTTGCGGCCCGACGCGCCCCAGCCGATCCGGTTGGCCTCCAGCAGCACGACGCGCGAACCGCCCTCGGCGGCATGCAGAGCCGCCGAGCAGCCGCCGATGCCGCCGCCGACGATCGCGATGTCGGCGACGTGCCTGCCGCTCAGCCCGGACAGGCCGAGTTCGGAACCGGCGGTGGCGCTGAAGACCGTTCGCTGAAGCCGGCCGTCGTCCTGCATCGTCAAGTACATGCGAGCCCCCTGTAACGCCGACTACAGCGCAGGATGGGCGCGGCATCAATGAAAAAGAGAACGGAGTTCTATTTTTGTAGACTCAGGTCTGGGCCGCGAGGAAGATGCCGCCGTCCTAAATGTCGGGAGAGTTTGTGAAATGACCAAGGCTGCGATGGACGTATCGCCCGGTTCGCGGACCGGCGCCGACGATCTGGTTGCGACCCTGGTCGAGGGGGGTATCGACCTCTGCCTGGCCAACCCCGGCACCTCCGAGATGCATTTCGTCGCCGCGCTCGACCGCTCCGACGGCATGCGCTGCGTGCTCGCCCTCTTCGAGGGCGTCGCGACGGGCGCCGCCGACGGCTTCTACCGCATGAGTCGCCGACCGGCCGCCACGTTGCTGCATCTCGGGCCCGGCTTCGCCAACGGCGCCGCCAACCTGCACAACGGGAAGAAGGCGGGGTCGGGGGTGGTCAACGTGGTGGGCGAGCACGCGACCTTCCACCTCGCCTACAACGCACCGCTCACCGCCGACATCGAAGGGCTGGCGCGGCCCGTGTCCCATTGGGTCAGGACAAACCAAGGCGTTGCGAGCCTGGCGCAGGACGGCGCCGACGCCGTCACCGAAGCACGCCAGGGCACCGGCCGCATCGCGACCCTCATCGTTCCGGCCGACGTCGCCTGGTCCACCTCGGCCGGCCGCACCGTGGCGGTGCGCGCACCCGATCCGCTGCGTGTCGTTTCCTCCGAATCGATCGCTGCCGCAGCGGCTGCCCTGCGCGCCGGGGCACGCAGCCTGCTCCTGATCGGCGGCACGGCGATGACGGCCAAGGGCAAGCAGCTCGCCGCCGCGATCGCGCTGGCGACGGGATGCCGGCTGCGGTCGCCGATCTCCAGCCCGCGCACGGAGCGCGGCGCCGGCCGCGTCGAGGTCGCGCGCGTCCCCTATGCCGGAGATCAGGCCATAGAGGCGCTCAAGGATATCGACCAGGTGGTGCTGTGCGGCGCGCGCCAGCCCGTCTCCAACTTCGCCTTCCCGGACCGTTCCAACGTCCTCACCCGGCCGGACTGCCGCTTCGTGCCGCTGGCCGGTCCGGAAGACGATCTTATAGGGACGCTCGAGGCGCTCGCCGACGCCGTCGGCGCGCAAGTCTCCAGCGTGCCGCTGCCGGCCGGCGAACGGCCGGAACGTCCGACCGGTCCGCTGTCGCCCGAGGGGATCGCGCGCGCCATCACCGCGCTGCTGCCGGAAGACACGATCGTGGTCGATGAAGCCGTCACCACCGGCCGCGGCTGGGCCGGCATCACGGCCACCGCCGCCCCGCACGACTGGCTGCAGAACACCGGCGGATCGATCGGCTACGGCATGCCGGCGGCGATCGGCGCGGCGCTGGCCTGCCCCGACCGGCAGGTGCTCTGCCTCGAAGGCGACGGCAGCGCAATGTACACGAGCCAGTCGCTCTGGACGATGGCGCGCGAAGGCCTCGACATCACCGTCGTGATCCTGGCCAACCGCGCCTACCAGATCCTGAAGGCGCAACTGCCGCGCGTCGGCATCGCCAATCCGGGCCGCCGCTCGATCGACATGCTGACGCTCGACCGGCCGCACGTCGACTGGGCGGCGATGGCCAAGGCGCACGGCGTCGAGGCCGGCGTCGCCACCGATCTCGACGAGCTGGTGCGCCATCTCAAGCGCGGCTTCTCGGTGCGCGGCCCGTACCTGATCGAGGTGGTTCTGTAGCTCGTGAGGAAGATCGTGCGTCACAAGGACAAGTCCGCCGTCGTCACCGGCGCCGCCAATGGAATCGGCCTGGCAACGGCGAAGAGGCTGCATCAGGAAGGCGCCAAGGTCGTGCTGGCCGACATCGCGTTCGAGCAGGTGCAGCAGGAGGCGAAGGCGCTCGATCCCGCCGGGCTGACGGCCAGAGCGATCAAGTGCGACGTGGCCAGCCGTGACGAGGTCGTGGCAGCCATCACGCTCGCCGAGGAGTCGTTCGGCGGCTTGGACATCATGGTCAACAATGCCGGGCGATCGCTTCCTAAGGACGTGCTCGAAGTCGACGACGCCGACATGCAGCGCCTGTTCGGCATCAATGTCATGGGCGCCTTCTACGGCACGCAGGAAGCCGCCAGGCGCATGGTGAAGAAGGGCAAGGGCGCCATCGTCAACATGTCCTCGATGCAGGGCATGCTGGCGATCCCCAACCAGCTTCCCTACGGCACCAGCAAGGCGGCCATCACCCAGCTCACCCGCGTGTTCGCCGTCTCGCTGGCCCCCAAGGGCGTGCGGGTGAACGCGGTCGGTCCCGGCACGATCCTGACCGAGGCGAGCAAGCGCAGCGTGCTGCAGAATGAGGCGGCGCGGAAAAGCGTGCTGTCGCGCATCCCGATGCTCCGGCTGGGCATGCCGGCCGAGGTCGCGGCGGTGATCTCCTTCCTGGCCAGCGACGACGCCGCCTACATGACAGGCCAGATCCTCTACATCGATGGCGGCCGCAGCGCGCTCAACATGACGGTGCCGGTGCCCGAGGACGCGTGAGGAGCACGCAGCCGGTCAGCCGGCCGCGTTGATCGCCTTCAGGCGGCGCATCTCGATCGAGTCCCGGATGCGCCACCACCGGGCGATGGATGCCGCACCGATGCCGGAGAAGGCGTGCAGGCCGACCGGATCGAGCGGCGTCATCGGCAGGGTGAGCTCCTCTGCCGGCGTGCCGCCCGCATGGCGCGCGAGGTCGCGACCGTAAATCGTCGCCAGCGCCACGCCGCGGCCGTTGCAGCCCAGCGTGGCGAAAAGGCCGGGCGCCAGCGTGTGCATCTGCCAGGAGTCGGCCTTGTTGAAGGCCATCCAGCCCGGCCACCAGTCGTCAACCTCGATGTCCCCGACCTGCGGAAAGACTTCCTGCAGGCGCGCCAGCGCCTGCTTCCAGGTCGGCGCGCTGCCGACCCGCATCGACGGGCCGCAGCCGAAATGCAGCCGACCGTCCTGGTGGATGCGCACCGATATGAGGACGCGCCTCGTGTCGATCATCGGCTGACGGCCCGGCAAGATGGTCTTGAGCAGATTGTCGGAGAGAGGCTTGGTGGTGAACTGCACGGTGCGGACGGGAACGATGGTGCGACGCAGCCCCGGCCACAGGTCGTCGGTGTAGGCGTTGGTGCACAGGAACACGTTGGCGGCGCGGATGCGGCCACGCGCGGTCTCGACCACCCAGCGCTGGCCGTCGCGCGACAGCTTCGTGGCGGGGGTTCGCTCGTGCAGCCGCGCGCCGACCTTCATCGCCGCCCGCGCGAGGCCGCGCACATAGGCCAGCGGATTGATGCTGCCACCGCGCCGATCGATCACTCCGCCGAGGTAGAAGCGGCTGCCCAGCATCGCGGCCAGCTGCCCGCGGTCCAGCGTCTCGAGCGGCCGGCCGCGCTTCTGCCAGAAGGCCGCGCGATCGCGAAGGCCCTGCAAGGCCTCCGGCGTGTGGGCGGCGGTGATGATGCCCGGAAAGAACAGCTCGCAGTCGATGCCGTGGCGCTGGGCGATGTCGGCCACCATGCGCGGCCCGTTCTCGCTCGCGTCGAGGATGCGCTCGCCGAACGCCTTGCCGTAGATCTGCACGACCTCCTCGGGTTCGTGCTTGGTCGCCGCCGGAAGATGGCCGGCATTGCGGCTCGAGGCGCCCCAGCCAATTGCCTGGCCCTCGACCAGGACGACGCGCGCGCTGGCCTCGGCGGCATGCAGGGCGGCCGAGCAGCCGGCGATGCCGCCCCCGACGATGGCGATGTCGGTATCGACGTCCCCGCCGAGTGGCGGAAGGTTCAGCGGGTCGCCGCCGCGCACGCGGTACGGTGTCCGGGGAAGATCGGTTCCGTCCCAGCGAGGCGTGTACATCGTTCCCCCTCAGTGCAGCGACTCGCAGAAGGCCTGGATACGCTCGCAGGCGATGCGCAGGCTGTCCATGTCGGTCGCATAGGACAGCCTGATGTATCCGCTGAGCCCGAAGGCGGCGCCGTGCACCGTCGACACGTGCTGCTCGGCCAGCAAGGCGAGGCTGACATCGGCGTCGGCCTGCAGCCGTGCACCGCCGGCGGTCGTGCGGCCAAGGCAGCCGGCGACGTTGGGGAAGGCATAGAACGCGCCATCGGGCCGGTGGCAGGACAGTTGCGGCACTTGGCCCAGCATGCCGATGACCAGATCGCGGCGCTCGCGATAGACCTGCCGCCACTGCTCGAGGATTTCCTGCGGTCCATCGAGAGCGGCCACCGCGGCCGCCTGGCTGATGGTGCAGATGCCGGACGATACCTGACTCTGGACCTTCAGCATCTGCTCGATCAGGGGACGCGGGCCGCCGCAGAAGCCGACGCGCCAGCCGGTCATGGCATAGGCCTTGGAGCAGCCATTGACCGTCAACACGCGATCCTTCAGCGCCGGCTCGACCTCGGCGATGGTGCGGAACGGGACATCGGCATAGGTCAGGTGCTCGTAGATGTCGTCGGTCAACACCCAGACATTGGGATGGCGCAGCACGACCGCGGCGATCTCCTGGAGATGCTCGCGGCTGTACACCGTGCCTGTCGGATTGTTCGGGAAATTCAGGATCACCCAGCGCGTGCGCGGCCCGATGGCGGCCTCGAGATCCTCCGGCCGCAGGCGAAAGCCGTTGTTCTGACCGCAGGTGACCGTGATCGGCACGCCGCCGACCGATCGCGTCATGTCGGCGTAGCTGGCATAGGCCGGGACCGGAACGATCACCTCGTCGCCGGGCTCCAGCGTGGCCATCAGCGCATTGAAGATGATCTGCTTGGCGCCGTTGGCGACCATGATCTCGTTGAGGGCGTAGCCCAGCCTGTTGTCGCGCTGGAACTTGCGCTGCACCGCCTCCTTCAGGCTCATCACGCCGTCGAGCGGCGGATAGTGCGTGTCGCCGGATCGGGCGGCGCGCACGGCCGCCTCGACGACGTGCTCCGGCGTGTCGAAGTCGGGCTCGCCGGTCGACAGGCTCACCACCTTGACGCCGCGCCCGGCCAGCTCGCGCGCCTTGGCCGTCATCATCGAGGCCGGCGAGACCGATATCGCGCGGATGTTGGAATTGACGTGCAGCATGTTCGCTCCGCTCATCGGTTGTCCGGCGCGAAGCCGTAGGATTTCTCGGCCTCCTCGCGCGTGATGAAGCCGTACTCGACATCCCGTTCGACGAGCGCCCGGTCGCGTTCCTTCGGATCGCCGTAGCCGCCGCCTCCCGGCATCTCGATGATCACCCGGTCGCCGGCCGGGACGACGTGCAGCCCCTTTTCCGCGAACTCCGGCCCCGACGCCAGGCGCACGCGACCGACCGCGCCGCTGCTGCCGCCGGCACGGCCGCGTGCCGGAAAGCGAACGCGCTCGAAGCGCTGGTAGATGCCCATCGGCGAAGGCTCGCGGTTGCTTACCTCCATGATCTGCCCCAGACCGCCGCGATAGCGGCCGGCGCCACCGGAATCGGCGCGCAGCTCTTTGCGCCAGATCACGACCGGCGTGATCGCCTCGGTCACCTCGACGGGAACGTTGCGCACGCCGCTCGGGAACGGCGTCGCGGACAGGCCGTCGAGGCGCGGCCGGGCACCCGCCCCGCCGGAATGGAAGGTCGTGACGTTGAAGGTCGTGCGGATCTCGTCCGCGCGTCCCGTGAGGCCGTGCGCGGCGACCAAGCTCAGGTTCCACAGCGACGACGTGCCCTCGGCCGGCATCGCCTCGGGAATCGCCTGGTCGAGGCAGCCGAACACGACGTCGGGCAGCATGTGGCCGATGATGGAGCGCGAATAGACCGCCGCGGGATGGCGGGCGTTGACGATGCAGTCCTCGGGCGCCGTTACGATCACCGCGTCGAGCGTGCCGGCATTGTTCGGAATCCAGGGCCCGACCGCACACTTCACGCCGAAGGCCGTGTAGGCATCGGTGTAGCAAAGCGGGCAGTTGATGGCGAAACTGGAGATCCCTGACGTCCCCGAATAGTCGACGCGGATGGTGCCGTCCGCGACCGTGAGCGTGCCCACCAGCTCGACCGGCGATTCGAAGCCGTCGATCGTCATGCGCGACGTCCAGCTGCCCTTCGGCAGGCGGTCGATCGCCTCGGCCATCGCCTGCCGGCTGCGGTCGATGATGCGGTCGGCCAGCGCCTCGAGATCGGCCAGGCCGAATTCCTCCATCATCTCGAGGAGGCGCGCGCCGCCGATGTCGTTGCAGGCGGCCAGGCCATAGATGTCGCCGACGACCTGCACCGGCTCGCGCACGTTGGCGCGCACGATACGCAGCAGATCCTCGTTCATGCGGCCCTCGCGGGCCAGGTGCATCATCGGAATCTGCAGGCCTTCGTGGTAGATCTGCTTGCCGGCCGGGCTCTGGCCGATGCCGCCGATGTCCACGACATGCGTCGTGCAGGCAAACAGCGCGACCGCCCGCCCGTCGCGGAAGGTCGGCGTCACCACCGTCAGGTCGAACAGGTGACCGGTGCCCTTCCACGGATCGTTGGTGATCAGCGCGTCGCCCGGCTTCAGGGTGTCTATGGGGTACTCGTCGAGGAAGTGACCCACCGAGCGCGCCATCGAGTTGACGTGTCCCGGCGTGCCCGTGACGGCCTGGGCGATCATGCGGCCGCGGCGATCGAACACGCCGGCCGAAATGTCGCCGGCCTCGCGGGCGGCGGTGCTGAAGGCGGTGCGGATCAGCGTCTGCGCCTGCTCCTCTACGACGGAAATCAGGCGATTCCAGAGGACCTGGATCGCGATCTCGCCGATCTCTTCACTCATGACGCCCTCCTGTCGATGACGATGTGCCCCGAGCGGTTGAGGGCCGCGACGAAGCCGTCCGGCACCAGCGTCGAGGTCTCGGCTTCGGTGATGATCGCCGGTCCCACGCAGGGTTCGCCCGGTCGCAGGCGGTCACGCGGGAAGACACGCGCCGTCGCCGCCTTGCCCGTGCCCGGGTCGACCACCTGGCGTGTCGCGGCGGCGCTCGGCTCGGGCAGCGCGTCCGGAGACGGCACGCGCGGGGGAAGACTGCGCCGCTCGCCCAGCGATAGGACCCAGCTCACGGCTTCGACCTCGAGCCGGGGAATGATGCGCCCGTAGAGCGCGCGGTAGACCGCTTCGAACGCAGCCCGCAGCGGCTCCTCACCGCCGGGCGCGAACGCTTCGGCCGGCACGGGCACGCGGACTTCGTGGCCCTGGCCGCGATACCTCATGTAGGCGATGCGCTCCTCCTCGAGCGCGACCTGCGGCGCACCGAGCTGCACGACGGCCTCCGCCTCGGTCCGCATCGAGGCGAAGAGGCCGGCGACCAGGGTGGCATCGTAAGCGCGCAGCGAGACCAGCCGTGTGCGCACGACCTCGTAGGAGATCGGCGCCTGAAGGAAGCCCAGCGCTGAGCCCACGCCGGCCCCGACCGGGATCAGCACGCGCGAGACGCCGAGCTTCTGGGCCAGGCGCGCGGCGTGCAGGGGTGCCGCGCCGCCGAAGGCGATCATCGTGCGGTCCGCCATGTCCTTGCCGTTCTCGACGGCGTGCACGCGCGCGGCGCTGGCCATGGTCTCCGTGACGAGTTCGGTGATGCCATAGGCGGAGGCCTCCGAGGACAGGCCGATCCGGTTCGACACCGAGCGGTCGACCGCCGTCGTCGCGGCGTCGGACCGGAGATCGATGTGGCCG
>JAEZIF010000231.1 GCA_023416135.1 Pseudomonadota bacterium | reverse complement strand
GCTCGGGATGACAGGTGGTCTGCCCTCAACACCCGCTGTCATCCCGAGCGCAGCGAGGGACCTTTGGGTATCGCACCCCCCTCCCCATATAGGGGCATGTTCGACTTCCAGCCCCTCCTCGTCTCCGACGAGCTGAATTCGTCGGAAGCAAGTATCCCCTCAGAAACCAATGTCGACGAACGGCCGCTGTTCGACGCCTATTCGCAGGCGGTGGTCGACGTCGTCGATCGCGTCGGGCCTGCCGTCGTGCGGGTCGAGACGCCGGCCGATCGCGAGAAGCGCCAGCGCGGCGGCACCGGCTCGGGCGTCGTGATCTCGCCCGACGGCCTGGTGCTGACCAACAGCCACGTCGTGCAGGGCGCGTCGGCCGTGCGCCTGGCGCTGGCCGACACGCGCACCGTCATGGCGCGCGTGCTGGGCGACGATCCGCACACCGACCTGGCGCTGCTGCGCGTGGTCGACGACGTGTCGCTGCCGGCGGCACGGCTCGGCAATTCCAAGGGCCTGCGCCGCGGCCAGCTCGTGGTCGCCATCGGCAATCCCCTGGGCTTCGAATCGACGGTAACGGCGGGCGTCGTGTCGGCGCTCGGCCGCTCGCTACGCTCCTACAGCGGGCGGCTGATCGACGACGTCGTCCAGACCGATGCCGCGCTCAATCCCGGCAACTCGGGCGGCCCGCTGGTCTCCTCGCGCGGCGAGGTCATAGGCATCAACACCGCCGTCATCGCCGGCGCCCAGGGCATCTGCTTCGCCGTCGCCAGCAACACGGCAAGCCATGTCGTCAGCGAGATCGTCCGCCACGGCCGGGTGCGGCGCGCCTTCATCGCCGTCGCCGGCCAGACCGTGCCCCTGCCGCGTCGCCTCGCCCTGGCGCTCGGACTGAAGCAGGCGCGCGGTGTGGCGATCGCCAGCCTCGAGCCCGACGGCCCGGCGGCCAAGGCCGGCCTCGAGGCCGGCAACATCGTGCTGGCGCTGGACGGCGAGCCGGTGACGGGCGCCGACGACCTGGTCCGGCTGTTGGGCGGGGCACGCATCGGCGTCGCCACGCCCCTCACGGTCATCGCCGGCAGCGAGCTCAAGCAGATCGTCGTGCTGCCGGCCGAGCGCCTGGAGTTACGAACGAAGGAACGCAGCACATGAAACCCATCGCCGTCGTCACCACCGTCGCCAACCGCGACGATGCTCTTCGCCTGGCGCACACGCTGGTCGAGCGCAGGCTCGCGGCGTGTGCGCAGATCTCGCAGATCGAGAGCATCTACAGCTGGAAGGGCGCGATCCAGCAGGAGCCCGAGCTGCGCGTGCTGTTCAAGACCACCGACGAGCGCTACGCGCTGGTCGAGAGCACGATCCGCGAGCTGCATCCCTACGACCTGCCCGCCATTCATGCCTTCGCCTTCGAGCACGTCTTTCCAGCCTATGCGGAGTGGATCGTTCACAACGCCGCCGGTTGATTTTCCTCTGGTGCGGGCCTCGAAGCCTATTCGGTCTTCCCGCCTTCGAGCATCCGGGTCCAACGCTTCTGCATCTCCTCGGGGCTGACGACCTCCTTGGTCGCCGCCAGGAACCAGCGGTAGCCGAACGGGCACGCGACCATGCCCGAGCGGTCGCCATAGAACTGGTCCTGCACCTCGCGCATCAGCGTGGCGCCAGCCTTGACGGCGCGGTCGACCGCCTTGTCGGCGTCCGCGACCTGGATGTGGAACGCCACCGGCGAACCGCCGATCGCGGCCGGGCTCTTGGCACCGAAGTCGGGGTACTCGTCGTTGAGCATCAGCACGCTGTCGCCGATCCTGATCTCGGCATGTCCGATCCGCCCCGAGGGCTCGGTCAGGCGAAACAGCTCGGTGGCGCCGAACGCCTTGGCATAAAATGCGATCGCCTCTTTGGCGTCGTGAACCGTCATATGGGCCCGAAGGGTCTGATCCTTTGCGCTCATGCTGTCACCTGTGTTATATTACGTTACGTATCGTAACGTTAATGGACGATGAGTCAAGCCCCTTCCCACCCCGGTCGCGGTCGGCCGCGCGATCCGCGCACCCGCGCCGCCATCCTCGCCGCTGCCCGTGCCTTGCTCGACAAGGGCGGTCTCACTGCCGTCACCATCGAGGCCATCGCCGCCAGGGCCGGCGTCAGCCGCCCGACGATCTATCGCTACTGGCCCAACGCACCGGCAGTGGCGATGGCAGCCTTCCTCGAAGCGTCAGGCGCTCCCGCGGCCGGCAAGACGTCGAGATCGCCACTCGCAGCATTGCGCGCCCAGCTCCACGCCCTGGCCGACGCTTTCGCCGCGCCTGCGGGCCGCAGCGTCGCCGCCATGGTCGCAGCAGCACAGTCCGAGACCGAGCTCGCCAAGGCGTTCCGCAACGAGTTCATCGCCCGCAACCGCGACGCAGCCCGCGAGCTCCTCGAACGCTGCGTCGCCGAGCGGCTGGTCGCCCCGCCGGCCGACATAGATCTCGCGCTCGACCTCGTCTTCGGCCCGCTGTTCTATCGCCTCCTGATGGGGCACGCGCCCATCACGCGCGGCTTTGTCGATCAACTTCTCGACGCCGTAGTCCCCGCGCTTTAGGCTCCGGCTGCATGCCGGGGGGGCGGGGGCCCCATGATGCAAGCGAGCATCACCATCTTCAGCGTGAAGGACGTCGTGGCGAGCCTCGCCTATTTCCGCGACAAGCTGGGATTCGAGGTCGCCTTCGAATCGGCGAGCCGACCTTCTATGTCGGCCTGTGCTCGGGCGAGGTCAGCCTGCACCTGATCGCCGCCTCGCAAACGCCGCGCCTGCCCGGCCAAGGCGCAGTGTCGATCTTCTTCGACGACGTCGATGCGCTTCACGCCGACCTGGTGAAGCGCGGCGCCCGCGTGCTCAAGCCGCCCAAGGACTACGACTACGGCCTGCGCGACTTCGACGTTGCCGACCTCGACGGCAGCATGATCTTCTTCGGCATGGAGTCGCAGAAGGCGTCATGATGAGAGCACGGGCCTATGGCCCGCCTCATGCATGAGCGGCCCGGAGGCTCGCGCTCCCTTGATCCCCCTCACACAGCGTGGAAGCGAAGGAACTTCGATGGAACTCTGGCAATACGACGCGACCGATCTCGCCCGCCTCATCCGCACAGGGCAGGCCTCGGCCCGCGAAGCGGTCGACTCGGTCCTGAAGCGGCTGCACGCCGTCAATCCGACGATCAACGCGGTCGTGCGCGTGCTCGAGCCGGAGGCGCGCGCCGCCGCCGAGACCGCCGATGCCGCCCGCGCGCGCGGCCATGCCCTGCCGCCGCTGCACGGCGTGCCGGTGACGACCAAGGTGAACGTCGACCAGGCCGGCCTGCCGACCGACAACGGCGTGGTCGCGCTGAAAGACTTCGTCGCCAAGGAGGACAGTCCGGTCGTCGCCAACCTCAGGCACGCCGGTGCGATCATCGTCGGGCGCACCAATGCCCCCGCGTTTTCAATGCGCATCTTCAGCGACAACGCGCTGCACGGCTGCACCTACAATCCGCGCGATCGGTCGGTGACGCCCGGCGGCTCGAGCGGCGGCGCGGGTGCAGCGACGGCGACCGGCATCGGCACCATCGCCCATGGCAACGACATCGGCGGGTCGGTCCGCATCCCCGCCTACTGCAACGGCGTGGTCGGCTTGCGAACGGGCTTCGCCCGCATCCCCTCCCTCAATCCCAGCGCACCGACCGGGCGGCCGATCGGCGCCGTCCTGATGGCGACGCAGGGTCCCCACACCCGCACGGTGCGCGACGCCCGGCTTGCGCTCGAAGTCATGTCGCGCGGCGATCGCCGCGACTGGCGCTGGAACGACGTCCCCATCCAGGGTCCGCCGCCGGCGCGGCCCATCAAGGTCGCCATCGTCCCCGAGGTGCCGGGTGGCCCGACCCATCCCGCCCAGGCGGCCGCCGTGCGACTCGCCGGCAAACACCTGCAGGCGGCGGGCTACGTCGTCGAGGAGATCCTGCCGCCCGACATGGAGCGCGGCGTGGAGCTCTGGCACATGATCTGCGTCACCGACGTTTTCGGCGGCCTGTGGCCGCAGATGCAGAAGATGGGCGACCCCGACGCCATCGCGGCGATGGAGGCGTGGCTGAAGCTCCACAAGGCCGTCGACCTGCAGGCCTACGTCGCGGCGCTGACCGAGCGCGAGGGCCTGATGCTGCGCTGGATGAAGTTCTTCCAGCAATGGCCGCTGGTGATCCTGCCGACGCTCTGCGACCTGCCGCCCAAACAGCGCGCCGACGTCACCGCCGAAGGGCAGAAGGAAGTCCTGCAAGCGATGCGCTCGGCCCTGCTCGCGCCGCTGCTCGGCCTGCCCGGGCTTGCCGTGCCGGTCGGCAGCCATGAGAAGCTTCGCACGGGCGTGCAGATCATGAGCATGCGCAATCGCGAGGATCTCTGCCTCGACGCCGGCGAGGTCATCGAAGCGGCCGAAGGCGTCGTGAAGCCGATCGATCCGGAACGGGGCTAACAAGCGCGGACCGCGGGCCTCGAGGCCCGCGGTCCGATCAACACTAACCTCGCGGCGGCAGGTCGATCTTGGCGTTGCGCAGCTTCCGCTCGAGCACCGGAATGGCTGCAGCACTCTTCCCCTTCCTGCACTGCTCCAGCGCGACCCGCCCATCGACCGAGTCCTGCTGGGGCGAACGGCCACTCGTCATGTTGTTGAGGTAGGTCTCGTATTTTTCGGCCAGCGCCTTGCAGTAGCTGGCGTCGTGGTCTTGTGCCTGCACCGCAGTGACCGCCGAGGCGGCAGTGACCGCGGCAAGACAGGCTTTCCGGATCGTCATTCAGTCCCCCGTCGCCGTCCTCTCTAGCGAGAGCCCCTGACGTCGGCCTGACAAACATGGACATCGAACCGATCCCCTCCCAGACTGCGCGCCAACCGTTCAGGGAGTCCGCGAATGAGCAGCAAGGCATCCCACGACATCGGCTGGATCGGGCTAGGCCGCATGGGCGAAGCAATGGCGGCCCGGCTGGTGAGGACGGGACACGGGCTCTCGGTATGGAACCGCACGGCGTCGAAGGCCGAACCGCTGGCCCAGCTCGGCGCCGAGGTGGTGTCCGACAAGCCGGCCATGGGGCACTGCACCACCGTCTTTACCATGGTCTCGACCACCGACGATCTCAAGGACATCCTGTTCGGCGCGGGAGGCGTGCTGAGCGGCAATGCCCGGCCCAAACGCGTCGTCGACATGTCGTCGATTTCCGATACCGGCTCGGCCGAGATTCGCAAGGGCCTGACCGACTTCGGTGTGGCCTATCTCAGCGCGCCGGTATCGGGCAACGCCAAGGTCGCCAGGGCAGGCAAGCTCCTGGTGGTGGCGTCCGGTCCGAAGGCCGAGTACGACGCTGTGCAGCCGCTGCTCGCGGTGCTGGGTCGGGCGGCGATGTATGTCGGCGAGGGAGAGCTCTCGCGCGTCTGGAAGATCGCCCACAACACCATGTTCGGCGTCATCATCCAGTCGTTGTGCGAGATCACGCTGATGGCCGAGAAGGCCGGCATCCCGCGCCATGTCTTTCTGGAATCGATCAACCAGAGCGTGCTCGGCTCGATGTACACCCGCTACAAGACGCCGGCGCTGGTCAATCTCGACTTCACCACAACCTTCACGCCCAAGCTCCTGCTGAAGGACATGGAGCTGGGCGTCGGCGCGGCCAGGCAGTTCGGCGTCGTCATGCCGACCGCATCGGTGACGCGCGACAGCATCGCCTCGCTGGCGCACCAGTATCCCGGCGACATCGACTTCTCCGTGCTGCTGCTGGAACTCGCCCGCTCGGCCGGCATGAAGCTCGAGGCGGAGAACGTGAAGGTCAGCGATGGGCTGCAATGAAGCTCCTGCTCAAATCGGGCATCGTCGTCACGCAGGACGCGAAGCTCGGCGTGCTGCCGAAGGGCGACGTTCTCGTCGACGGTGATCGCATCGCGGCCGTCGGGCCCTCGTTACAGGCCGATGCCGAGCCGATCGACTGCAGCGGGCACTTCGTGCTGCCGGGGCTGGTCAATGCCCACATGCACACCTGGCAGACGGCGCTGCGCTCGGTGGCTGCCAACTGGACGCTGCTCGAATACTTCCGCCACGTCCACGCCGGTCTCGCCACGGTGTTCACGCCCGGGGACATCCACGTCGCCACCTTGGCCGGCGCGCTGAACCAGCTCGACCACGGCGTCACCACGCTGGTCGACTGGTGCCACAACAACCCGACGCCCGAGCACACCGACGCCGCCATCGCCGGCCTGAAGGAAGCCGGCATCCGCGCCGCCTTCTTTCATGGCTCGCCCAAGCCCGATCCCAGGCCCGGCGAGCCGCACTTCTCGGAGGTCCCTCACCCGCGCCAGGAAGTCGAGCGGCTGCTGAAGGGCCCGTTGTCCGACCGCCAGGCCCTGGTGACGCTCGGAATGGCGGTGCTCGGCCCGCACTACTCCACGCTCGAGGTCAGCGACCATGACTTCGCGCTGGCCAAGGAACTCGGCCTGGTCGCCTCCATGCACCAGGGCGGCGGCGAGGCCAGGACGCCGGGCGGCTGGGAGACGCTGATGCGGCGCGGCCTGGTCGGCCCGCACATCAACATCGTGCACGGCAACAATTTGAGCGACGAGCAGCTCAAGGCCTTCGTCGATCTCGGCGTCAGCTTCTCGATCACGCCGGAGAACGAGATGGCGCAGGGCCACGGCCATCCCATCACCGGCCGGCTGCGCGCGCTGGGCTCCGGCCCGTCGGTCGGCGTCGACCTCGAATCGGCGGTGAGCGGCGACATGTTCACCGTGGCGCGCATGGCGCTCGCATCGCAGCGCGCGCTCGACAAACGCCGCGGAACGCGCCCGAAGCGGCGGCATTCCGGCAACCTCCGCGGTGCCGGCAGCCGAAGCCTTCGACTGGATCACCACCCGCGGGGCCGCGATGCTGGGTATGGCCGACCGCATCGGCTCGCTGGCGCCAGGCAAGCAGGCCGACATTGCAGTGATGTCGCTCGGTCCGCTTGCCATGTGGCCCGTGCACGATGCGGTCGCAACCGTGGTCATGCAGGGCTCCGGCGCGCGGATGCGCGACGTCCTGGTTGCCGGCCGCTTCGCCAAGCGCGATGGTAAGCTGGCGTGGCCCGAGCTTTCAGATCTGCGCGCCCGGCTGGCGGCGTCGGGCGAGCGGATCCTGTCGAGACTAAACTTAAGAAGCGTCAGTCGCGAAATAGCGGCGACATAAGCGAATGGGAGGAAGCATGAAACGTCTGGTTGCGCTTGCAATAGCATCGGCCCTGGCGGCGGTCCTCTTCGCCCTGCCCGCTTCGGCGCAGAATTTCCCCGACAAGTCGATCTCCATCATCGTGCCCTTCACCCCGGGCAGCGCCACTGACGTCGTGGCGCGCGCCATTGCCGCGACCATGTCCAAGAACCTCGGCCAGACGGTGATCGTCGACAACAAGCCGGGCGCCGGCGGCACGATCGGCGCGGGCCAGGTCGCGAAGGCCGCACCCGACGGCTACGTGCTGCTCGCCAACTCCTCGGCCCACACGGTCAATCCGGCGATCTATCCCAGCATGACCTTCGATACGGCCAAGGACCTGCCGGCCGTCACCCTGCTCGCCGTGCAGCCCAATATCATGGTGGCCTCGCCGTCGAAGGGCTGGAAGACGGCCAACGACTATGTCAACGCGGCCAAGGCGCAGCCCGGCAAGCTCACCTACGCCACGGCCGGCACCGGCAGCGGCACGCACATGAACACCGAGAAGTTCAAGTTCGCGGCCGGCATCGACACGGTGCAAGTGCCCTACAAAGGCACGCCCGAGGCGCTCGGCGACACGATGAACGGCCGCACGGACATCTACTTCTGCCCGGTGATCGCCGCCCTGCCCCTGATCAAGGACCGTCGCGTCATGGCGCTGGCCAACGGCAGTCCCAAGCGCTCGTCGGTGCTGCCCGACCTGCCGACGACCGAAGAGCAGGGCTTCAAGGACAGCGGCTACAATTTTTGGGTCGGCCTGTTCGCGCCGGCCGGCACGCCGCCCGCGATCGTCAATCGCTTGAATGCCGAGGTCCGCAAGGCGCTCGCCACCCCCGAGGTCAAGGAGCGCCTGCTGGCGCTCGGCACCGATCCCGCGCCGACGACTCCCGCCGAGTTCGACAAGATGGTCGCGGCGGAGATCAAGGAAAACATCGACCTGGCCAAGAAGGCCGGTATCAAGCTGCAGTAGGTGATGATGTCAGACGCGCTCCTCCAGACCACCGTCGTCGGGTCCTATCCTCAACCCGACTGGCTGGTGAACCGCCAGATGCTGAGCAAGGTCGTGCCGCGCACCCGCATGCGCGAGCTGTGGCGCGTGGCCGAGCCGTTCCTCGAGCAGGCCCAGGACGATGCGACCCTGATCGCCATCCGCGACATGGAGCGCGCCGGCATCGACATCGTCACCGACGGCGAGATGCGGCGGGAGAGCTACTCCAACCGCTTCGCCACCGCATTGGACGGCATCGACGACGAGCATCCGGCCGAGATCGTGAACAACCGCGGCCAGAAGACGCCGGTGCCGCGCGTGGTCGGCAGGATCCAGCGCACCAGGCCGGTGGAGCTGCGCGACATGCAGTTCCTGCGCGCCAACACCGACAGGCTCGCCAAGATCACCCTGCCCGGCCCCTTCACCATGGGCCAGCAGGTCAAGGACGAGTTCTACAAGGACGCCGAGGCGATGTGCATGGACTACGCCGCGGCGGTCAACGAGGAGGCGCACGAGCTGGTCAAGGCCGGCGCCGACGTCATCCAGCTCGACGAGCCATGGCTGCGCAACAATCCCGAGGAGGCCAAGCGCTACGCGGTCAGGGTGATCGACCGCGCGCTCAAGGGCATCGAGGTGCCGACGGTCGTGCATCTCTGCTTCGGCTACGCTGCCGTCGTCACGGGCGGCAAGCCCGCGGGCTATTCCTTCCTGCCCCAGCTCGCGGACTCGATCGCCCAGCAGATTTCGATCGAATCGGCGCAGCCCAAGCTCGACCTCGGCGTGCTGAAGGACCTCGCCCCCAAGAAGGTGATGCTGGGCGTGATCGACCTCAATGATCCCGAGATCGAGACGCCGGAGAAAGTGGCCGACCGCATCCGTGCCGGCCTGAAGCACTTGCCGCCCGACAAGCTCCTGCCCGCCCCCGACTGCGGCATGAAATACCTGCCGCGCGCGACAGCCTTCGGCAAGCTGACGTCGCTGGCCGAGGGAGCGGCGATCGTGCGGAAGGAATTGGGTTAAGCTCAATTGGACCGCGGGCCTCCAGGCCCGCTCATGGCATGCCTCAACCCAAAGGCTGGCATTCGCGCGGTTACCTGCCGCACTTCGATTCGCGTGAGACGATTCAGTTCGTCACTTTCAGGCTTGCGGACAGTCTGCCTCGCGCTGTCGTCGAAGGTCTCATGCTTGCGGACGATGGCATTCACCGGATCGATCGAGAACTCGACAACTGTGGTTCAAGGCTCTCTCGTTCATTCGGATGGAGAGCGATACCGCCTGCTCGCCTGGTGTCTGATGCCCAACCACGTCCACGTCATTATCGACATGCTGCAAGGCACCGCCTCATTGGGCACAATCGTCCAAAGCTGGAAGTCATTCACCGCAAGACGAGCCAATCATCGCCTTGGCCGGTCCGGTCCATTCTGGCATCCCGACTACTTCGATCGGAACATGAGGGACGAAGGCCACTTGGGACGAACGATCGAGTATGTCGAACAGAATCCAGTCAAGGCGGGCTTGGTCGCCGCTGCAGTCGATTGGCCTTGGAGGTCGGTGTACGTTCGGTAGCTGATGCCTTATGAGCGGGCCTGGAGGCCCGCGGTCCAATGAGACCTAACGGGCCGTCACGACTCCCTTCGGACTGATCGTGACCTGTTTCTCGACGCCGTTCTGCGTCGCCTTGCCGGTCCATTGGCCGTTCGGGCCGCGGCGCAGGTCGTGGACGTTGCCGTAGTGCAGTGCGTGAAGCTGTGTCTTCACGCTCGCGCTGCCCGGCGACGGAGTCGTTGCGGGCTTCGTCTGTGCCGAGGCGGCACCGGCTATGCCTGCAAGAGCGACGCCGAGCAGCAGGCTTCTCATGATGCGACCCTGCCCTTCAGCACCTGGCCGGCATGGGTGCCGGTCGCCTCGCCGTCCAGGAACGCCACCGCGCCGTTGACCACGGTGGCCTTGATGCCCTCGGCCTTCTGGACCAGGCGACGGGCGCCGCCCGGCAGGTCCTTCTCGACCGTCGGCAGCAGCGGGCGGATGCCGTTCTCCTCGAACAGCACGAGGTCGGCCCTGAAGCCCTCGCGCACCACGCCGCGGTCGTCGAGGTCCCAGGCCACGGCGTTGTCGTGCGTCAGCTTCTTGACCGCCTGCTCGAGCGTAAAGGCGCCGCGCTTGCGCACCCAGTAGCTCAGGAGGTGCGTCTGCAGCGAGGAGCCCATCTCCTGGCAGACATGGGCGCCCGAGTCGGAGAAGGTCGCGAGCGTGCGCGGATGCTTCAGGATGCCCAGGACGTCGTCGGGCGTCTCATTGACCAGCGGCTGGACGTAGACCTGGTTCTCGTCCTTCAGCGACAGGTCGATCATGACCTCGACCGGATGTCGGCCGCTCGCCTTGGCGAGCTGGTCGACCGTGGGATCGTCCCAGTCGACGCCCTTCAGCGCGAACAGGTTGGTGTAGTCGGGCTTGCGCGGATCGGTCGTCGCCGCCCCGCCGCCCTGGAAGACGCCGTCACGCGGCTTCATGCGGGCCTCGGCCTCGACCAGCTCGCGCCGCACCGCCGGATCCTGCAGCTTCTTCTTCTGCTCGGCGATCGGCAGGGTGCGGATCGGCCGCCACGCCGGCAGGACGTCGAACGGCAGGTAGGACTTCAGCGAGAAGATGGCGTTGATCGAGCGCGTCGTGCCCTGGCCGAACATGCGGCCGCCGGCGGCGATCGTGTCGTCGATGTATTTGGTCTGGTATTGCCAGCCCGTGGGATCCTCGCCCTGCTTCGTGGCCAGCACGCCGAACATGATCGGCCGCTTGTAGTCCAGCGCCACCTTGCGCAGGCGCTCGAGGAAGGCGCGATGACGCGCTCCGCTCGCGATGTCCGGCCCGATCTGGAAGATGCCGGCATCGAGCTCGGCCATCGCCGCCAAGATGCGGTCGATCTCCTCCCATTCGGCGATGCGGCTCGCCACCGGCGTATCGTCGGGCGTGACGTGCGTCGAGGCGCGCGAGCTCGAGAAGCCCATGGCGCCCGCCTTCAGCGCCTCCTTCACCGCGGCCGCCATGCGCGCCATGTCGTCCTCGGTCGCCGCTTCGGTGAGCGCGCGCCTGCCCATGACGTACATGCGCAGCGCCGAGTGGCCGATATACATGCCGTAGTTGATGGCCTTGGGCAGGCGATCGACGGTCGCGAGATATTCCGGGAAGGTCTCCCAGGTCCAGTCGATGCCGGCCGCCATCGCCTCGGTCGGAATGTCCTCCACCGCCGACAGGCAGCGCGCATACCAGTCGCGGTCCTCGGGCTTGCAGGGCGCCAGCGCGAAGCCGCAATTGCTCATCACCACCGAGGTGACGCCGTGCCAGCACGAGCAGCTGCCCAGCGGATCCCATGCCACCTGCGCGTCCATGTGGGTGTGGCCGTCGATGAA
>JAEZIF010000088.1 GCA_023416135.1 Pseudomonadota bacterium | reverse complement strand
GAGCGCTGCCCCAGGTTCAGCGCCTCGGCCAGGCCCTGGACGATGCCGGCGATGCACATCTGGTTCATCATCTTGGTGATCTGGCCCGAGCCCGGCGGGCCGATCAGGGTCACCGCCTTGGAGTAGGCGTCGGCCACGGGCTTCATCCTGTCGAACGGGCCTTGCTCGCCGCCGCACATCACAGTGAGCTGGCCGTTCTCCGCACCGGCCTGGCCGCCCGACACCGGCGCGTCGACGAAGTCGACGCCGCGCTTCTTGCCCTCGGCGTGCAGCTCGCGGGCGATGTCGGCCGACGCCGTCGTGTTGTCGACGAAGATCGTACCCCTGGCCATGCCGGCAAACGCGCCGTCGTCACCCAGCACCACCGCACGCAGATGCTCGTCGTTGCCGACGCAGGCGAACACGATCTCCTGGCCCGTCGCTGCTTCCTTGGGGGTCCTGACCGCCTTGCCCTTGTGCTTCCTGGTCCAGTCTTCGGCCTTGGCGAAGGTCCTGTTGTAGACCGTCACGTCGTGGCCCTTGGCAGCGAGATGGCCTGCCATCGGGAAGCCCATAACGCCCAATCCGATAAACGCCACCTTGGCCATCATCCACTCCCGCAAGATTTCCGTGAGGGCGCGATCATAGAGGCAAATCGGGCCGATGCCAGAGCGGTACGGCCCTCAGGTGACGAAGCGGAGTCCGGGCACCATGGCGGCCAGCCAGTCGCGCGCGCCCGAGACGCGCGCGAACCAGGATTGCGAGCCGAAGGTGTCGCCGTTGCCGTTGGCGCTGACGCCGCAGATAGTCCAGCCGCCGGCCTCGGTCCTGAGCCAGGCCGAGCCGCCGCTGTCGCCCGACCCCAGGATACCGTCGAGCCGCCCGGCGCCCTCGCTCTCGCGGCGAAGCGTGACGCCCAGCCAGTTGCCGGCATCGCCGCTTTTGGGCGGCGGGCGTACGGCGTCCATGACATCGTCGACCTTGTTGGTCGCGGCGGCCTTGCCGGGCTCGATGAAGTACCTCGGCTGCTGGCCGACCGAGCCGATGCCGCGGCTGCCCCAACCCACAATGACGATGCGCTGGCCGTCCTCGCGATTGCCGCCATAGAGCGCGGGCGGCGGGCCGGCATCGTCGATCGGCCCGTCGAGCTGCACGATGGCGAGGTCGTAACCCGTGCGTTCGTCGTTGTTCCAGGTGTAGAGCGGATGGAAGACGAGATCGGTGCCCTGCATCACCGTGCCGTCGGGAGCGCGGTAGACATAGTCATCGGCAGCACCATCGCGATTGAAGACGTGCGCGGCGGTCAGGATACGGGCGCGGCCGCGCAGATTGCCGAGCCAGGTGCCGGAGGCCGAGCCCCAGACCTGGCCGTCGTCGTTGGACAGCGCGATGACCGAAGCGAATTGTGGCTGGTCCGCCAGGGCGAGATGCGCGCGAAAACCACCTTCGGCGCGCCAGGTGCTGTCGAGAATGATGACGGCGCCGGAGGGCGGGGGCGCTGCTGCCAGCGTGCCCGCGGCGGCGAGTGCGCCGGCGGTAACGCGGCGTCGGGTCACGGTCATGAGCGGACCAGCAGGATCACGATGGCGGCGAAACCGGTGAGGAGCGGCGGCAGCGCGAGCGGCCAGGCGCGACGATAGAGCGCCGAATCCGGCGTCGCGAGCGCCAAGATCGCCGCACCCATCGAGACGCGGATCGGCGACAGCATGGTGAGGTTGGTGCAGACGCTGTTCTGGACGGCAGCGACGAAGGCCGGATCGATCTCGACGGCGCGGGCAAGCGCGGTCACCATGGGCATCAGCATGGCGTTGGCGGCGGCGCCACCGCCGGTGAGGAAGCCGCCGACTGCCGCGAACACCGGCACGCTGAGCGTCGCGCCGCGGCCGGCGGCCGACCGCAGTGCGTCGGCGATCGAATCGGCCATGCCCGAGCCGACGTAGAACTCGGCCATCACGACGAACAGCAGGGTGACCAGGCAGGCGCGCCAGGCGCCGCGGCCGGCCTCGGCGAGCACGCGACCGAGCGATGCACGCGCCTGCCACACGACTACCAGGCCGATGGCGACCAGCCAGAAGCCCGGGGCGTAGAACGGCGCGAAGGCCGGCTGGTTGTCGAACGGCTTCATAGCCCACAGAGGCTTCAGGACATCGCGCAATGGCGGCACCAGACGGGTCGCGCACAGCGCCAGGGTGAGGGCGACATAGGGAGCGTTGGCCTCGAGAGCCGCGACCAGCCGCGCGCGGTCGGGCCGCTCGTCGCGCCAGAAGCGAATGGCGAGCAGCAGCGCGGTCGCCGCGGCGCCGGCGATCTCGACGTCGCTGTAGAAGTTCAGCAGCAGGACCAGGCCGAGCAGCAGGACGGTCCACGCCGCGTCGTCGACCTTCTGCGCCAGGGAGACGCTTACACCGGCATCGCGCGCGAAGCGCCAGTAGAGCACCAGGTAGAAGGCATGGATCGGCACCTGCAGGATGGCCGAGCCGAGGCCGAGCTGGTTGGGCGTCTGGCCGGCGAGCGTCGCGCCCACGGTCGTCCCGATGGCGAGCGCTCCCCATGGCACCAGCGACTGGCTGTAGAGGCCGAGCACCAGCGCCGGCAGGCCGCCGATGCCGATGCGGCGCAAGCCGGTCAAGGCGATGATGTAGCCGATGCCGAAGCCCGTCACCGCCTCGCCGAACGGCGCCAGCAGGAAGCATACAGACCACAAGCGGCGCGGGTTCGCCGCCAATGTGCCGTTCGCATCGGCGGCACCGTCGCGAGCCTGCAGGCAGCGATGGAAGAACATGCCGGCGGCGATGATGGCGATGACGTGCCAGCTGAGCCACGCGCCGGCCAGGGTCTCGTGCAGGAACAACGGGCCGACGACGGCGCTGCCTTGGTTCTGCAGGATGATGATGAAGGAGGCCGCCAGCGTCGCCGACAGGCCGGCGAGACCCGCGACCAGGGCGCTGACGCGGCCCGAAGCGAGCAGGCCGAGCACCATCAGCAGCGGCAGGAGGGCGAGCAGGGTCGTCATGCGCTGAAGGAGACGCCGATGCGCAATGGCTAGATCGAGGTGCGCCAGTCGACCGGCAGGCCGAGCCAGGCGCAACGGCCGCCGTTCGACACGGTGGCCGTCGGCTCGGTCAGGGGTATTTCCGTGAAGCACCCGCCCGCGACGCCCGTCCGGGCAGGCCATGCGTCGGCCTTCCAGAGCAGGGTAGTGCCGCAGATGGCGCAGAACCAGCGGCGCTGCCGGTTGCCTCCATCGATGTCATAGACGCCGAAATTGCCCGTCCTGGCCGTCACCCGCTCGTCGGCGAAGTAGGCCGACCAGCCGAAGGCGCTGCCGATTCGCCGCTTGCAGTTGCCGCAATGGTACACGGCGTTGAGCAGGGGCTCGCCCTCCACCTCGATGCTGCAGGCGCCGCAGCAGCAGCGCGCCTTGCGGGTCATGGTCCAGCTCCCTGAGTTGCGGCCGGATAGCCGCTTGCGCCGTCAGGGCCTTTCGCCTAGAACCCGCGCCGTGCCCCGATAGCTCAGCTGGTAGAGCACGTCATTCGTAATGATGGGGTCGGCGGTTCGATTCCGTCTCGGGGCACCATCACATTTCCAGTTGTAACGAATTCAATGGGTTAACTTCCGTTTTTGTCGCACTCGGTTTCTGGAATCGAAAAGTGCGACAATTCAGGCCCCCGATTTGTTCTCCTCGCGCGGCAACAGCAAATGCATCGCTTGATCAGCAAGCAGCGTGCGATTGGCATTGCGCGTGTAGGCCTCGGCCTGGCGCAGGGTCGCCCACCCCAAAAATGGCGTCAAGCTGGTGAGGCGTCGCGCCGTTCTCGGCAGCGATGGTCGCGCCGGTCTTACGAAAGCCATGGGCCGAGCAGTGTTTGAGCCCAGCGGCGTCACACCAATTCCGAAACTTGTTCCCAAAGCCGGCCGCGGTGAACGCCTTCCCAAATTCCGTGACGAGGTAGATGAGCTGGCCCGACGACGTAGCGTCAATGATGGCTCGGAGTTCAGGCAGGATGGGAAGGACACGCTTCTTTGCATCCATTGTCTTCTTAGCCCCAAGGCCCGACTGTTTGCGCCCTTGGTCTCCGTGAAGTGCAAGACGCCGTCCCGCTCCATGTGGCGACAGATCGTGCCCTCGCGGAATCCCCTTTGTGAGTACACAACCTAATCATGACGACGGCGATGGTGCGTGTCAGTACCCTAGGTGTTGAATGCGACCGAAGGAGGCGAGCTCGCCCTGTGTCCGAGTTGCCTTGATACTTCATTTGTTGCCCGTAAGAGCGCTGGCAGGATTGATTTTGGTGAATCGATGTCAACCACGTCTGTGTTGTCGAGGACAGTTAAAGAGGCGACTATTGTTCCCTGATGATCGAAGATTGGCCCAGCTAACGCATTCAGACCTACAACCAAGTCATCTTTGGTCCAGCCTGCCTTGAATGTGCGAACACGCTCGACAAGGTTTTCAATGTCGCCTTTGCTTAACGCATTGTTAGCGCCGCGCTGAGCAGCAATCCGCATTTCGCGAGCAACTATGCTTCGCGTCATATGTTGTGGCAAATAGGCGAGGAAGGCCCGTCCCGACGCAGACCTCAACACCGGCAAGATCGATCCAACGCTTACATTGCCTACGACGAGTTGACTGCTGTTGTGCAGAGCTATGACAATCGGGCCTCGAGCGCTCCAGATCGTTACCATGACCGTAAGGTCATGATGCCGGTTGAAATCAATAGCCGCCTCGGCGACGAGCCGGTTGGCATCGAGCCGGTTGAGAGCAACAAGGCCCATCTTGAGGGCCAGGGGGCCAAGATCGTAGTGCCCGGATACACGGTCTTGTCTAGTCATCCCGCATCGAGCGAGACTCACCAAGTATTTGTGCGCCTTGCTTGGCGACATTTGAGCCCGCGCGGCCAGATCTTTCAGGGCAAGCGGTGCGGACGCATCCGACAGTACCTGAAGGAGGTCGGCTCCCACCTCGATCGATTGAATTCCCTGCTGGGATGAGGGCTTTCGCTGCTTGCTTTTTGCCATTGACCGCTTTCGACCGCGAACAAGACGTCTATGCGGTTTACTACTGGCCCGTCAACGCACTGGCACTTGCAACAGCTACAGCCTCTCCGCGTGCATTCCGGATCCCGACGTCGATTGTAGAGCGTCCCGAGCCGGAAGGCTCGGTACGCGCTGTGCCGTGGACGGTGAGGACATCATCGCGGGCCAGCATGCGGGTGAACACGACATTCAGCTCACCGCTGCTAACCCATGCGGGACCGAAGAATTCGTCGCAATGTCTTGAGAGATAGCCAAACGACATCATTGCGGCAGGTACGGCAACACGGAGGCCCATGGCTTGGGCCGCTGCATCGTGCGTGTGATAGTTCTCGACAGGCAGCGTGAACAGGCGCGACTTTTCCAGCGACATCGTGATGTGACGTTGTGGCAGCTCCCTGCCGGCTGGGAGCGGGGCGGGGGCCTGCTCGGCGGCCCTTCTCTCGCCTGAAGCAGCGCCCTTGATCGCCTGGCTGCGGATCGCGACGGTATGGTCGTACTCGGCGATCAGCTGCTCTTGAGCGTCGTGGAAGCGAGCGCGCATGATGATGAAGTCGCGCGAGCGACGCACGTATTTCTCGACGACGGATACGTCTGCCCTGATACGCGTGCCCGCCCTGAATGGCCGATGGAAGCGACCGGTCGTCTTGGCATGGAGGAAGGGGCGCCCGACCAGCCAAGGGTAGCGTTCATGGAAGATGGCGAAGAGCCCCTTTGCGCCGGGCTCTCTAAGGTAGAAGCCCGAAGGCCACCACATGTATGTCGCGAGGAAGTGCGGGTGGACCATGCAGGCGGACGGATCCCCCACGAGCCAGCCACTCTCGTCCTCGAGAGCGTAGGCAAGCTTTTTTACCGATTCGAGGGCGGGCTCGTACCAGATTGGACCGAGATCCAAAGGGATCGTCAGATCCCCAAAACTTGTCTGCTCAGTACTGCTCATGGCTCATGCTGCCGGGCGACATCTTCCCGAAGGAATGCCTCGATCCTGTCAGGAGTGAAGCCACTTTCCCGCAGGATCTCTCGGGTGTGCTGGCCAAGATGCGGCGCCGGCTGAATCTTTATCGAGGCTGGATCATTGGCGCCATCCGGAACGACCATCATGCGGACATCGCCTTCGCTCGGATGGTGCCGATCCTGGAAGAAGCCTACGTCGGCCAGGTGAGGATCATCCACCAGGTCATCCAGCGAGTTCATCGGTAGTGCCGGAATATCGAACTCGCGAAGCAGCTTAAGCCATTCCGCAGAAGTCTTGCCGGCAATGATTTCCGCAAGCATACCGTAGAGTGTGTCAAAATCAGCGGTGCGATCACTGATTGGTGTCGCTGGCAGCTCTCCTTCGCGTCCAGCCATTGCAAACAGCTTCCGCCAGGCCTTGTCATCGAACGGCAGCACGCCGATGTAGCCGTCGCGCGTGCGATAGGGTCGGCGATGCCGCGAGAGCAGACGGCCGTATCCTGTGCTTCCCTCGCTTGACGCGTAGACACGCTGTCCCAGGTGGTCGCCCAGCACCAGGCGCGCCATGGTCTCGAACATCGGCACCTCGATCTCGCAGCCCTTACCATGCCGGGAACGGGCGAAGAGTGCCGCGAGCAGCGGATTGAGGGCCGCGACACCGACAACGCGATCACAGAGCGCCAGTGGCACATAGGCGGGCTCGGCGCCGCTCGACCGGTTGATAAGCCACGGGATGCCGACGGCCCCCTGAATAAGATCATCATAGGCTGGCAGGCCGGCATAGCGTCCGCCGCGGCCAAAGCCTACGAGGCTGACGTGAATCAACTTCTCGTTCACCAGCTTCAGGGCGTCGTAGTCAAAGCCAAGACGCTTCAACGCACCTGGCCGCATGTTCGATATGAAGATGTCGGCCGAGCGTATCAGGGCGTGAACGATATCCCCCGCAGCGGGCTTCTTCAGATCGAGCACGATGCTTCGCTTGTTGCGGCCAGTGTTCAGGAAATTGAGACCGAGATCGGCAGAGCGGGCCTGGCCGACGGTGCGGTGACTGTCACCACCGCTAGCCTCGATCTTGATAACGTCCGCTCCCATGTCGCCCAGCATCTGGGTGGCGAAAGGGCCCATGAGAACGGTCGTGACGTCGATGACCCGGATACCGGCCAGCGGCTGATTGGGCGCCTCACCCATAGTCCTCTCGCCGGTCATTACTGGAGCTCTATCTTGGCGCTCTTGCTGATCTCCCGATAGAGATTGCGATCACGCTCGAGCAGCTTCTGCATGTCCTCTGGAGTGCCCATGCCGGGGCGGAAGCCGATGCCTGCGAGTTGATCGGCCGTTTCGCGGCCCTGAAGGGCACTGTTGGCAGCCTGGTTTAGCTGGCGAACGAGGGGAGCCGGCATGCCGCGCGGGCCAAGCAGGGCCTGCCAGCTGGTGATGTTGAAACCGGCGATACCGACCTCCTGAAGCGTCGGGACGTTAGGATAGAACGCATCCCGGGTGTCAGACGTCACCGCCAGAGCTCTGAGTCGACCCGCGTCGATATGGGGCTTGGCTGATGAATCGAAGGTACACTCGATCGTACCGGCGAGCAGGTCGTTCATCATAGGGCCGGCACCGCGGTAGGGAACGTGCTGCATGTCGGTACCCGTGCGCTGCTTGAAGTACTCTCCAATGAAGTGGACGTTCGAGCCGATGCCGGCGCTGCCGTACCGGACCTTGCCTGGATTGGCCTTGAGATAGGCAATGAGCTCATCTGCCGTGCGGATCGGCAGTGCCGGATTGCAGACGAGAACGAAGGTGGCGGAGCCCAGCTGCGCGATCGCCGTGAAGTCACTTGCGGGATCGTAGGTGGCGTCACGCTGGACGAGCGGGGTCGTGCCATGAGAGCCAGGGTTGGCGATCACCAGCGTATATCCATCGGGGGCTGCCTTTGCCGCAAGCGCCGATCCCAGAGCGCCACCGGCGCCGGCCTTGTTGTCGACGATGAAGGGCCGGCCAAGGGCGCCTGATATCCGCGTCGTGACAGCACGGCCCACTAGGTCGGCAGGCCCACCAGCTGCGAACGGAACAATGACCGTCACAGGCCGAGACGGATAGGGAGGTTGAGTGGCTCCCTGTGCCCAAGCCTGTGAACCGAGAAAGAGGGTGGCGGCAGCCGCCAGTTTGCTCCAGAATCTCATATGTTCAGTTTCCCGGTGGTGAATGATCAGGGCGCCGCCGGGGTACGCCACGCAGGCGGCATCTTCCCGGAGCTGACAAGCTCGCTAATCGGCCGGCGGCCGCTTGGCTTTTCTCGCGATTGGTTGGCCTCAGTCAGCTGCTCCGGAGCCCCCTGACGGCCAATGGCCACAACGGCATTGATCCGGAGCGTTTGCGGGACCTCCAGCTCAACATGCGCTCGGTCCTTGTCGAACCCCTGCATGCAATGGGTGAACCAGCCCATGCGCGACGCCTGCAAGGCAAACTGGGCGTAGGCCAGTCCCGAATCAAACACATGCGTGAAGGAATCGACTGGCTGGTCATTGCCGGGACGCATGACGCGCGTGTCCGACAAGACATAGACGAGCGCAGAGGCGCGGAATGCCCACACCCTGTTCACTTCCGTAAGCAGCCCGACATAGGTCGGCCACGAGGCCTCCTCGCGCAGCGCATAGAGGAACCGCCAAGGCTGGTAGTTATAGGATGAGGGCGCCCAGCGCGCTGCTTCGAACATCCGCATGAGTGCCGCTTCTGGCAACACGTCATTGCTGAAGGAGCGCGGTGACCAACGCTCGAGGAAGAGACTCTCGATCTCGTGGTCAGGCTCGCGCGGACTACCCGGCATCAGGCGACAAGCGCATCGGCCTTGCGGACGAGCTCCTCAGAACCACCGACTACGCGACCGTTCTCGACAATCAACTCGTTGTCGATCCAGACCGACTGACCCATCAGCACTCCGTCGGGATGGTTCTCGCCCCCGCCCGGCTCCCACCACGGAAGACCGAAGCCTACTGCATTGTTGCCGAGGGCACGCATGTCCTCATTGAAGCACTTGCCTGTCACCTGGGCAGTGGGATGCAGCCCATTCGTCAGGTGGATGATCATGCCGTCCCTGGCACCTGTTGCACGCCGCACGGCACGCTCGAACTTGATAGCGGCGGCGCCCGCACCGGTGATGCTCTTGATGGCACCATCCACTTCGACGACGACCCGATGATGCAAGAGCTCGTAGACCTGGTGGAACACTGCACTCAGAACGATGCGTCCCTTAATTGTCTTAGTGTCCGCGCCGATCGAGCAGGCGCCGGGAATGGTGTACATGCCGGGATTGAGGGCACGGCGCGGCTTCTCGAAGATTGGCTTGGAGAGCTCGAATGTGAAGTCCGACCCGTGCGGGCAGGTGATACGACAGCGCGCGCCCTTCTTGCCGAAGGTCTTGTCGAACTCCGCCTGTGCCGCGAAGTAGAGGTCGAGGTCGGTATCGCCGTAGAGCCTGATGAACGAGTCGAGGTTGGCGTCGCCCAGCAGGAGGTAGCGCGCTTTCTTCTCGTGCATTACCGCATCATGCGGAGCTGAGCCCGCCATGTACGGGAAGGTCAGGTCGATCCACACGTCGGCTGCCGAGATCGCGCCGCGACAGGCCGCCGTGATGCCAATGTCGGCTCCCGCTCCCTGCGATGGCAGCTTGGGGATGATGATCGCGGTCGCCTCGGCTGCGCGCCGGTACGCACCCTCGAGAAGCGCTTGTGTCAGGCGGGCGTCTGTCATCATGTCGGAGGTAATGACAACCCGCTCCGTTTTGGCGACGCAAAGAAAGTCTTCGAGCAGGACCTCCACCGCGTGAGCAGCACTGTTCTTAGTCATCCGGTGTTCTCCTATCTTCGACGTTCCATATTATTAAATTCGTTCACGATATGGCAAGGCTATTGCAGGCGTCACATTGGTTGTTCACTATAGAACTAACGATGTCGCATTGAGAAATTAACGCCGGCGCACGATTATGAGCGATATTGCAGGAAGTCGCGGATTGCGGGGCCGTCTCTCCACTATTGCAGCGGCCACCTTCGGCTCGATGCCGCTTCTGTCGGCTCCGCTTTATCTCGTGCTGGCGGGCATTGCCCTTTTGCCAATCGCCATGCTGCTGCTTGGCTCGGTACGTCTCGACGGCGGCGGCTTAGGCCTCACCCACTATGCTGCTCTCCTTCAGTCAGAGAGTTTCCTGCGCGCCTTTGGCAATACGATCGTCTCGTCGCTGATCGGTGCGGTGTTGTCCCTTGTCGCAGGAACATGGCTTGCCTTCCTCGTGACCCGCACCGACGTGCCGGGCAAAGGCCTCATCGCCGTTGCGGCAGTGGTTCCTTTCTTCGTGTCGGCGTTTGTGCATGCGCTCGCATGGTCCGCGCTGGCCGATCCTTCGATCGGCATCCTGAACATGGTGTTCTCTGTCCTTGGTGTTGAGGCGCGCGTTGACATCAGCACGATCGGCGGCGTTGCCTTTGTGCAGGGCCTCTATCACGTACCTTTTGTCTACCTGTTCGTATCGTCGGCATTGCATGCCGTCGATCCCTCGCTTGAAGAAGCGGCCCGGACCTCGGGTGCGGGTGTCTGGCGCACCGTGCGGGTAGTGACCCTCCCGCTTGTGGCACCAGCCATACTTTCCGCAGGTGTTCTTGTGTTTGCGCTGATGGCTGGAAACTTTGCGATCCCGTCGCTATTGGGCACCCCAGCCAATCTCGAGTTCGTGACGTCCTTCCTCTACCAGCAGCTCCAGATGTCACCGCCGCGGCAGAGCGAGGCGGCCGCGGCCGGCACGCTGCTGATGGCGGTGGTCCTGGCGCTCTATCTTGCCCAGCGCGCCTATGTCGGTCGCCGCAGCTATGTGTCAGTGACGGGGAAGGGCTTCCGCCCCCGCATCATCGAGCTCGGCCGGTGGCGCGGCGCCTGCATCGCCACGGTTGTCGTGTACGTCCTGGTCGTCATCGCTGTCCCGCTGGCGGCTTTGGCTCTGAGGTCGACGCGCGCCTACTTCTTCGTCGGCGAGCTTTCGGATCTTTGGAAGCCTGAGCTCATGTCGCTGCAGAACTTCCGATTCATCCTGGAATACGACCAGGTAACACGGGCGCTGCTCAACACGGCATTCCTTGCGGCGGGCAGTGCCCTTGTCGGTGCTGCTCTCTACTTTCTGCTCGCCTACGCTGCCGAGCGGATGGACGGTCGGGGGTCGGCGCGACTTCGCTTCCTGGTGGCTCTGCCGAGCGCGGTGCCCGGCATGGTTCTGGGGCTGAGCTACCTTTGGATTTCTCTCTACTTGCCACTCTACGGCACGATCTGGATTCTGTTGCTGAGCTACATCGCGCGCTTTATGCCGCAGGGCGCCGGTAGCATCAGCTCGTCTCTCCGTGCCCTTCATCCCGAGCTCGAGGAAAGTGCACGCGTGTGCGGCGCGGGAGCGGCCCGCCGCTTGTGGTGCATCATCCTTCCCCTTTCGCGGCAGGGGATCTACTCGGCGATTATCCTCTGCTTCGTCCTGGCCATTACCGAACTCCATACGTCGGTGCTGCTCTATACAGCACGCACCATCGTGCTCTCGGTAGTGATGTACGAGTTCTGGCAGGCGGGCCAGTGGGGCGCCGCGTCGGCGCTGTCACTCCTGCAATCCCTTCTCGTGATCCTGTTGTTATTCATCGCACGGCTCTGGCTGGGCTCCGGTCCTTGGTCCCAGTCCGGCGGCTCTCAACGCGCCTGATTGCTTTCAAGAGGAGTATCCAATGTTACATGCTGCCGTACGTGCTTTGGGAACTATCGCTTGCCTCTTCTTGGCGCAGGCGGCGTCTGCACAATCGATCGACAAGCTCTACGAGGAAGCCAAGAAGGAGGGGACTGTCACCTTCTACAGTTCGCAAGTGGCGGTGGCCGAGCAGAAGATGGCCCAAGCGTTCAAGAAGCGGTACCCTGGCGTTAACGTTGAGGTCGTCTATGCAGGCGGTGGCGCTCTCTTCGAGCGGCTGCGGGCCGAGGCCCAGGCGGGCCGCGATCAGGCCGATGTCCATCTCCAGAGCGATCTTCCGCTGATGGAGCGTCTTCGCGAAGCAGGCCTCCTTGCCGAATGGGAAGCTCCGGAGGCGGCCGCCTATTCCGCGGCTTATCGCAAGAACGGCTACTGGACCGGTGTGGCGGACGTCGTGAACCTTCTCGCCTACAACAAGATCAAGCTCAAGCCTAACGAGGTGCCTACCCGATGGTCTGATCTCCTCGATTCAAAATGGAATGGCCGTGTTGCCTCGGTTCACATCGGCGGTGGTGGCCTGCCGTGGGCGCTTTACTATTTCCTGCGCAAGGACATCGATCCCGCCTACTGGACGAAATTCGCCGCTGTAAGGCCGCAGATGTTCGACGGTGGCGGCGCTGTCGTGAATGCGGTCGCCTCCGGCAAGGCTGATATCGGCATTGTCGGCGGCTCGGTGAGTTACGGCGCCATCAAAGACGGCGCCCCCCTCGTGGAAACGTTGCCGCTCGACGGCGTCCCAGGCGTGATTTTCTCGATCGCAGTGCTGAAGGCAGCAAAGCATCCCAATGCCGCGCGGCTGTTCGTCAACTGGTACCTTTCAAAGGAGGGGCAGACGGAGCTCGTGAAGCTGCGCGGCGTCGACAGCCCGCGAAAGGACGTCGATCCGCCCCCGGGCCGACGCACTGGGACGCCCGTACGCACGGTCGTTCCGACGGTGCAGGAAACGGAGCCGGTCCGCGCTGAATGGACCAAGGAATGGTTCGAGATCTTTCGGTCGGGGCGGTAGGACATGCGCCTTGAGGTCTCTGGCCTGCACAAGTCCTACGGACGCCACATCGCCGTATGCGATGTCGACCTTACCGTCGCAGAGGGGGAGTTCGTGGTCATCCTGGGCCCAAGCGGGTGTGGCAAGACCACGACGCTCCGGTGCCTAGCCGGGCTTGAAAGACCCAATTGCGGAACCATTCGCATCGGGGCAACGACAGTATTCGGAGAAGATGGTGGGATCTTCGTGCCGCCCGAGCAGCGTAATATCGGGATGATCTTTCAGTCATATGCGCTGTGGCCGCATATGACTGTGTACGAGAATGTGGCCTTTCCCTTTGAGGCGAGACGCCAGCGCGGTGCAGGGGTGCGCGCCCGAGTGAGGGAGGTCTTGGCGCTAGTCGGTCTCGCCGGCCTAGAGGATCGTTCAGCTTCCCTGCTAAGCGGAGGTCAGATGCAGCGTGTTGCCTTGGCCCGTGCGCTTGCCTGCAAACCGGCCGCACTGCTCTTCGATGAGCCGTTGAGCAACCTCGATCAGAAACTGAGGCAACATCTCCGGCAAGAGTTGCGTGACCTGCAGAAGAAATCCGGTGCGAGTGCAGTGTTCGTGACGCACGATCAAAATGAAGCGGCGGCGCTGGCCGACCGCATAATTGTCATGAACGAAGGTCGGGTAGTTCAGAATGCGACGCCGGAATGCCTATTCTCCACACCGGCCGATCGGTTCACGGCGGATTTCATCGGGATCCCCAACATCCTTCAAGTGTCCAGCGTTGAACAAGTAGGTCGCGACCGGTGGCACGCGGGCGTCTCTGCCGGTATCCAGCTCAATGCGACAGCATTTCCGGCTGCGAAGCCAAGTGTCGGATGGTGGGTTTGGTTTAGGGCCGAGCATGTATCGATCACGACTCACCCATCATCAGATCCCAAAGCCCAGTGTTTCGCCGCACGCATTGCTCAGCGCACCTTCGCTGGCCTGGATTACACCTATCGCCTGCGGCTCAACGGCCTCATTAGCGGCCAAGCCATCGATGTTGTGGCAAGAAGTGCTGAGAAGTATGACGTTGGTCGTGATGCTTTTGCGACTATCTCGGGAGACAATGTCCACTTGGTACCAGGCGTACAGGCTTGACCTTGTTTGGAAACTCCTGTGCCGCCGATGGCGGCGAGAGTGGGAATAAGTTGGCCAATGCCGCGCGATAAAGCCCACGCGTAGCCGAATGCGATGCCGCACACGTTCCTGCGTCAGCATCAATGCCTGCAAGCGGATGCGCGCCACATGCGTGCCGTGATCGCTACCGCACCTGAGCCGTTCGTCGTTGCACCGCTATCTCCAGCGCCACAGCATCTCGCGGCTGCCGGACGATGAACGCGGCAATGCCAGCAAGCGCAAGTGCAAGTCTATCTCATCGGCTACTCCCATATCGATATCGCCGAAGTTCGCACCCATGAGGGGCGGCTCTATCTCTTCGTGGCGATCGACCGGACTTCAAATTGCCTTCACAGAGCTGCACGAGCCGGCCACCTCGGCCGTCTCGAGAGAGTTCCTGCTGCACCTAATCACTACTGTTCCCTACAAGAGCCATACCGTGCTCAGCTTCTCCGCCGCGTGAAGGCCGCTTGCCGCGTTGAAATACCGAAGGAAATCGGGGGTTGGGTGTCGCACTTTTCGGCGATGACCCAAGGTGCGATAACCTACGCTGTTGTTCCCCTTTGGGAAACGAGATGCAAGGTCTCTTCGGCCAGACGCAACCGGTCCGCGTCCTTCGTGTAGACGCCGGCCTGCTTAAAGGGTCTCCCATCCGACGATCGCCCACAGCTGGTGCGCAGTGGCGCGCTGTTCGGCTGCGATCTCGGCGCCAGCTTTTCCGCAGGCCATGTGCCGAGCAGCGCGGTAGTCCGGCCTCGACGCATTGGTCGTGGAACCAGTTGCCGAAGCTCTCAGCCTTGAACGGCGTCCCGCGCGCCGAGACGATGTAGACCAGGTCGCCGGTCGTGCTTGCGTCGATGATCGCCCGGAACTCCGGCAGGATTGGGATGACCCCGCTTCTTGGGGTTCGACCGCCGCTTCCTGGTGATCGCCCGGCTGGTCGAGCCCTTGATCTCGGTGAAGTGCAGGTTGCCGTCGCGCTCGAATTGCTTGCCGAGGCGCAAGGCGTCGGACCGACGGGTGCCAGTATAGAGCAGCGTTGCGAGTGCGAGCCGCGGCTTGGTGCCGATCGGAAACTTGGCTTCGAACTGGCGCACCTCGTCGACTGTGCAAGTGCGCAGCCGCCGGCCTTGCCGTGAAGGTGCTCAACGCGGACGGTCGGATCGACGGTCAGGTACTCTTCCTTGATGGCCCAGTCGAAGAGCCGAAGACTGGCTTAGTCAGCCTGCCGTTGGCGGCCTTTGCCATGGGGACCCGTCAGGGAAAGTCGGCGCGAGGGTCATGCACCGCGCTATTTGACGGTGCCGCGGTGTTGGTAGTCGGCAGCAGCTCAGGCCGCAGCATGTCCAGCTCGCCCTGGCCCTCGATCGTGAACAGGATCACGTCCCGGCTGCCGCAGGTCTTGCAGACGAATGGTCGGGCATAGAGCGGCGAGCGGTCATCATCGTTCGTGCGCAGCAGTCGGAAGGACACAAGGCGGCGATGTTCGTTGCCACAGACGGCTACCAGAGGCAGACCGCTGCGGCCGCAGGCGGCAGAACCGGGAGCATCGACGGGAAGCTGGCGCATGACGGCAACGTAACGCCACGGGTCGGCGCCCGTCTCGTGCATGCACGTGCCAGCACTGTGCGGCATGCGAGCGCGCTGCAGTGCATGCAGCGGCGGGCGATCGCTTTGCGGGTGGCCTGGATAGCGACCCGTCGGCCAAGCCCAGACAATTGGCGACACCTGGGCTGGCTTCTCGTCACTGTATCCACATTGCAGGAACGCCCGACCCAGCCTAATCGTTCTCAACGCAACCCAGAAGATAGCGAGCTCGACAATGCCACACGATAAGCAGGCCCCCGATCGGATGGCGCGCCGCGTCCTCGTCGCTGCCCGGAAGGCGACAGCGCACAAGAACCCCGATAGCTGGGTCATGACCTACGATGTTGCCGATAGCCTTGGCCTGAATGACGTCGACGATGCCGTGAGACTTGCCGCGGCGAAGGGATGGCTCGAAGTCGAAGGCGGCCACAGTGTGCGGCTTACCGATGCTGGCAGGCGGCTCGCGACCCTGTAGGCCGAGCCGGGCTCTTTACAGCTTACAGCCAACCAACCAACCCAGCGGCCGCAACAGCAAGCCCGAGCTGTTGGATCGAGTTGCGCTCGTCTGACGATGAGGCGGATAGAAAGGGAGGAAAAACTCGCCCGGCCGGAGCCGGGCGAGTTCCCTAGATCAGACTTAGCCTTCCGACCCAGTGTCGACGTCCGTGCCGGCCAAGTTGATCGTCACCGAGTTGAACTGGATGTTGGCACCCATCACGATGCTCTGGCTGAATGCATCCTGCGTCAGAGACGCAGAAGCATCGGCCGCAATCGACGCACCCGTGCCATCGTTCATCTCGGCCTTGGCGTCTTCGATCTTGGCGTAGCCGCCCTCGGCCTTGGCCGACATCGAGAACACCGACGGCGCCGCATCGGTATCGCAGCAGTAGTCGGAACCACCGGCGTCCGCCTTGAACTGCACCTGCGCGTTCTCGATATAGTCGCGGTCGACCAGGTTGTTGACCTGATCGATGTTGAAGTTGTTTTCGCAAGCACCCTGTTCCACGTGGTCCGGCATCTGGAACAGGATGCCGTCGAGATCGTCCACGTCGATCGCCGGCTGGAGGTCCAGGCCGCTCAGATCGAGGTCCAGCTTGACGTCGACGTCGACGTTGGTCTCGACCTTGTTCTCGACCTTGTTCTCGACAGTGTTCTCGACCTTGTTGTCGATCGAGTTGTCGACCTTGTTGTCAACCGAGTTGTCGAGCTTGTTGTCGACGCTGTTTTCCAACTTGTTGTCGTTGGAGTTCT
>JAEZIF010000067.1 GCA_023416135.1 Pseudomonadota bacterium | reverse complement strand
CCTCTTCTCCGCGTAAACGGCCTGTCGACCGAGTTCCGCACCGAGCGCGGCGTCGTCAAGGCGGTCGACGACGTCTCGTTCGACCTCGCGGCCGGCGAGACACTGGCCATCGTGGGCGAATCGGGCTCGGGCAAGAGCGTGACCGCGATGTCGATCCTGCGCCTGATCCCCAGCCCGCCGGGCCGCATCTCGGCGGGGGAGGTGGTGTTCGACGGCAAGAATCTCCTGGAGATGTCGGACGCCGAGATCCGCGCCATCCGCGGCGACCGCATCGCCATGATCTTCCAGGAGCCGATGAGCTCGCTCAATCCGTCGCTGACAGTCGGCCTGCAGATCGCCGAGCCGATCAACCTGCATCGCAAGACGCCATGGGCCGCCGCCATGGACAAGGCCGCCGAGCTTCTGGACCGCGTGCGCCTTCCCGATGCCAAGAGCCGGGTTAAGGCGTACCCCCATCAATTCTCCGGCGGCATGCGCCAGCGCGCCATGATCGCCATGGCGCTCGCCTGCCAGCCGCAGCTCATCATCGCCGACGAGCCGACGACGGCCCTCGATGTCACCGTGCAGGCGCAGATCCTGGCCCTTCTGAAGGAGGTGACGCGCGCGGCCAACTCGGCGCTGATCCTGATCACTCATGATCTCGGCGTTGTGGCGCGCTACGCCGACCGCGTCTGCGTCATGTACGGCGGCCGCATCGTCGAGGCGGGACGGGCGCGCGAGATCTATGCCCGGCCGCGCCATCCCTACACGATCGGCCTGATGGCCTCGGTGCCGCGGCTCGACCAGGAGGCGGGCTCGCGGCTGGTGCCGATCGAGGGCTCACCGCCCAACCTCGCCAATCTGCCGCCGGGCTGCGCCTTCGCGCCACGCTGCCGCCGGGCCGCCGACATCTGCCGCACCGAGCGGCCGCCGCTGGTGAAGAGCGGCGCCGACCATCTTTCCGCCTGTCATTTCCATGCCCAGCTCGGCGCCCATGCCGGCCCCTGACACCGTCCTCGAAGTGAGGGACCTGAAGGTCCATTTCCCGGTCATGGCCGGCGCCGTCGTGCGCCGCCAGGTCGGCAGCGTAAAGGCGGTCGACGGCGTGTCGTTCGCGGTGCGCCGCGGCGAGACCCTGGGCCTGGTGGGCGAATCCGGTTGCGGCAAGAGCACGACCGGGCTCGCCATCCTGAAGATGATCGACATCACCTCGGGCGAGGTGAAGTTCGAGGGCGAGGACATCTCGGCTTACGATCGCTCCCGCATGCGGCCGATCCGGCGGCGCATGCAGATGGTCTACCAGGACCCGTTCGGCTCGCTGAATCCGCGCATGAGGGTGTCGGAGATCGTGGGCGAGCCGCTCGAGGTCCATGGTCTCGCTTCCGGTCGCGCCGCCTACGACGCGCGCGTCGCCAGCCTTCTGGATATGGTGGGCCTGTTGCCCGACATGGCCGACCGCTATCCCCACGAATTCTCGGGCGGCCAGCGCCAGAGGATCGGCATTGCCCGCGCGTTGGCCCTGGAGCCGTCTCTGATCATCTGCGATGAGCCCGTATCGGCGCTCGACGTGTCGATCCAGGCACAGGTCGTGAACCTGTTCCAGGAGCTGCAGGAGCGCCTGGGGCTCACCTACATCTTCATCGCCCACGACCTCGCCGTGGTGCGCCACATCAGCCATCGCATCGCCGTGATGTATCTCGGCCGCATCGTCGAGATCGCGCCGCGCGGCGAGCTGTACGCCAGGCCGCTGCACCCCTACACCGAGGCCCTGCTGGCGGCGATCCCGATCCCCGATCCCGAGGTCGAGGCGACGCGCCCGCAGCAGATCATCACCGGCGAGGTGCCCTCGGCCATGCGCCCGCCGCCCGGCTGCCGCTTCCACACCCGCTGTCCCAAGGCGATGGAGACGTGCAAGAGCGTCGATCCGCCGATGCGCGACATGGGCGGTGGCCGCGCCGTCGCCTGTCATCTATACGAAGGGTGATGCTGCGCCGCGCCCTGTTGGCGCTCGCGCTGGTCGCGGCTCTTCCTGCCGCGGCGCGCGAGCCGCCTTATCTCACGCCGCAGGACCTCGACTTGGTCACGATCCTGCCGCCGCCCGTCGTCGGCCCCGAGCAGCTGGCCCTGGTGCTCGCGGCCCAGCGCGCGGCGACGCCGGAGCGCATCGAGCAGGCCAAACGCGACGTCGATGAATCGCCCGACACCATGTTCGGGGCGGTGCTGGGAAAGACCATCGACGAGAAGCAATTGCCGGCGACGGCGCGCCTGTTCTCGCGCATGCGTGCGACGGAGGACGCACTGATCGGCCCGGCCAAGAAGGCCTTCAAGCGCGTGCGGCCTTACCTCAGCAGCAAGGAGATCAAGCCGCTGGTGCGGCCGTCGGTCAGCGGCTCGTACCCGTCGGGCCACACCACGAACGCCACCTTGGCCGCCATCGTCATGGGCAACATCGTGCCCGAGAAGCGCGACGCGATCTGGGAGCGCGCCGCCGACTACAGCCAGAGCCGAGTCGTCGGTGGCGTGCACTATCCCAACGACCTCTTGGGTGGAAAGCTCGCCGGCACGGCGATCGCCGTGGCGTTGCAGAGCCGTCCCGAGTTCAAGGCCGACTTCGAGGCGGCGAAGCGCGAGCTGCGCCAGTACCTACAGCTTCCCTGACACGATACGCGCGCCGAGCGCCCAGCGATGGACCTCGGACGGGCCGTCATAGATGCGGAAGGCGCGCGTGTCGCGGAAGATGCGCTCGACCACGGTGTCGCGCGTCATGCCCATGCCGCCCAGGATCTGCATCGAGCGGTCCGCGACGCGGGCGATCGCCTCGGAGCAGACGACCTTGGACATCGAGCTCTCGTTCGACGCGCGCTCGCCTTTGTCCAGAAGCCACGCCGTGTGCAGGATCGAGAGCCGTGCCTGATGGATGTCCATATGGTTGTCGGCCAGCATGAAGGAGACGCCCTCGTGCTCGCCCAGGGTCTTGCCGAAGGCGACGCGGCTCCGGGCGTAGTCGGCGGCGATCTCCTGCGCGCGCACCGCCGAGCCCAGCCAGCGCATGCAATGGCTGAGCCGCGCCGGCGCCAGCCGCACCTGGGCGTAGCGGAAGCCTTTGCCGACCTCGCCCAGCACGGCGTCGGCCGGCAGGCGCAGGTCCTTGATCTCGATGACGGCATGGCCGCCGGTGAAGCTGGAATCGATCGTGTCCAGGGTCCGCTCGATCCGGATCGCCGGATCGGGCAGGTCGGCCAGGAACAAGGTGGCATGGCCGTCCTGCGGGCCGCCGTCGATCTTGGCCATGATGATGACGAAGCCCGCCCCCTCGGCGCCGGTGATCAGCCACTTGCGGCCGTTGATCACCCATTCGTTGCCATCGAGCCGCGCCGTGGCCTGCAGCATGCCGGGGTCGGAGCCTGCACCGCCCGGTTCAGTCATGGCGAAGCAGGAGCGGATCTTGCCCTCGGCCAACGGCTTCAGGAAATGCTCGCGCTGGTCGGGACGCGCCACGACGTCGAGCAGATGGATGTTGCCCTCGTCGGGCGAGGCGCAATGGATCGCCGTCGGTCCCAGGATGGAATAGCCCGCCGCCTCGAACACGAAGGCGCGGCCGACCTGCCCGAGGGCACGTCCGCCATACTCCTTGGGCACATGCGGCGCGAAAACGCCGGCGGCTCGGGCGAGTTCGTTCATTTCGATGCGCAGCTCGTCGGTCGGTCCGTGCGGCGTCCAGCGCGGGTCCTTCTCGTACGGCACGATCCTGGCTTTGACGAAGTCGGTGACCTGACGTGCAAGGTCGCTCACCTCGGCGGGCGGTGCGAAGTTCAGGTCCACGGTACTCTCCCTCTCAGATGAAAGACGGCCGCGTCCTCAGCGATTCGCGGTCGAAGCCAGCCACCTTCTTGTATCGATCCGAGATCGCCTGCAACTCGCTTGCCGAGATCACGTCGTCGATGCGCTC
>JAEZIF010000037.1 GCA_023416135.1 Pseudomonadota bacterium | reverse complement strand
GATGGCAGCTGGCTGCTGCCGGAGGAAGTCGAGCGCACCCAGGGTGGAAAGGTCGTGCGCGTCTCCGACAAGAGCCCGGTCGAGGTCGGCCGTTCGGAGAAGATGTCCAAGTCGATGAAGAACGTCGTCGACCCGGACCAGATCATCCACGACTACGGCGCCGACACCGCGCGCTGGTTCATGCTGTCCGACAGCCCGCCCGAGCGCGACCTCGAATGGACGGAGGCCGGCGTCACCGGCGCCTGGCGCTTCCAGCAGCGGCTGTTCCGCATCGCCAGCGAGGCGATCGACGAGCTGCCGGCCGTGGGCACGCCCAAGCCCGCCACCTTCCCCGCGGCCGCGACGGCGTTGCGCCGTGCCGCGCACAAGGCCATCGCCGGCGTGTCGGCCGACATCGAGGCCTTCCATTTCAACAAGGCGGTGGCGCGGCTCTATGAGCTGGCCAGCAACATTGATGGGCTGAAGCCCAAGGATGCGACCGAAAAGTGGGCCAAGCGAGAGGCGCTGGAGATCTTCGTGCGGCTCACCGGCCCGATGACGCCGCATCTGGCCGAGGAGCTGTGGCAGGCGCTGGGCCACAAGTCGCTATTGGCTGATTCTCCTTGGCCGCTGGCCGAGGATGCGCTGCTGGTCGACGACACGGTGACCGTGGCGGTGCAACTCAACGGCAAGTTGCGTGGCACGCTGCAGCTGCCCAAGGACGCGGACAAGGCGGACGCCGAGAAGGCTGCCCTGGCCCTGCCCGAGCTGGCACGTGGGCTCGACGGCAAGACGCCCAAGCGGGTGATCGTCGTGCCGAACCGGATCGTCAACGTCGTGGTATGAAGCCGGCGTGAAGATCGAGCCCCGGCAGGTCGAAGCCTTCCTCAAGAAGCCGGATCCCAGGATCCGCGGCGTGGTCGTCTACGGCAACGACGACGGGCTCATAGCCGAGCGCGCGCTCGCGCTCGCCAAGACCGTGTGCGAGGACCTGAAGGACCCGTTCCGCGTCGTCGATATCGCGGGCGATGTCTTGAAGGGCGATCCGGCGCGCCTGGCCGACGAGTTCGGCGCCATGTCGCTGATGGGCGGGCGACGAGTCATCCGCGTGCGGCCGGCCGGCGAGGAGACGACGGCGGCGCTGGAGAACCTGGTCGAGGCGACCGCGGGCGATGCGCTGATCGTGATCGAAGGCGGCAACCTGACGCCGCGCTCGGGCCTGCGCACACTGGCCGAGACCGAGGTCTGCCTGGCGGCGCTGCCCTGTTACATGGACAACGAGGCCGCCCTCGAGGGCCTGGTCGAGAGTGCGGCCCGGGCGCAGGGCCTCTCGGTCGATCCCGACGCGCTGGAATGGATCGTCGAGCGGTTGGGTGGCGACCGTGGCCAGAGCCGCAGCGAGATCGACAAGCTCCTGCTCTACAAGGAGGGCGACGGCAGCAAGTCGGTCTCGCTCGACGATGCGCTGGCGGTGCTGGGCGACACCGCGGCGATCGGCATCGATGACGTCGTCGCCGCCACCTTCGACGGCGAGCTCGTGGCCCTCGACCGCGCCCTCGACCGTGTGTTCGCCGAAGGCGGCAACCCCGTGCAGCTCGTGCGCGCCCTGCAGCGCCACACCGACCAGCTCCATCTGGTGGCAGGCCATGCCGCCAACGGCGGCAACCTCGAGGGGGCGATGTTCAAGGCGCGCGGCCTGCCGCGTGGTGGGCCGGTGCGCCAGCGTTTCGAGCGCCATCTGCGCGCCTGGCCGCTCGGCCGCCTCGGCTCGGCTCTGCAGGTGATCCTGAAAGCCGAGCAGGACTGCAAATCGACAGGCTATCCCGACGAGACGATTGCGCGCAGGTTGTGCTTGGCGCTGGCGTCGTCGGCCCGGTCGGCCCGCCAGCGCCGCTGAGGGAGGAAACCATGAATACGTTCGCAGTTGCCGCCCTGCTGGCGGCCGCACTCGTTCCGGCAAGCGCTTTCGCCGAGACACCGACCGCCGACATTGCCCAGCGCACCGAGCTGCACGCCATCCCGTCGATGACCTTGAGCGATGGCGACTTCCTCACCGACCGGGACGGCAAGGCGGTGACGGTGAGCGGACAATTCCGGATCGCCCAGGGCATGGGCCGGCTGCCCGTGGTCGTGCTGATCCATGGAGGCATGGGCCCCAACATCGATGCCTGGAACCGGCTGTTCAACGCCATGGGAGTGTCGACTTTCGCCATCGACGGCTTCACCGGCCTGGTCTCGACGTCGGGTAATCAGGCCCAGCTCGGCCGGCTGAACTTCATACTCGACATCTATCGTTCGCTCGACATCCTGGCCAGGCATCCCCGGGTCGATCCTGAGCGCATCGTGCTCAATGCTGCCGCGACCGCCGCGGCACAGGCCGCGGTCGGCGACTTTGTGCGCACGCTGTTCAAGCTGAAGTAGGTCAGCCCTTCTTGCCGTCGGCGGTCAGCGGAATGGCGGCCTGGTCGGTCAGGACCAGGAAGGTGAAGCTCTCTTCGATGTAGAGCCGCACGCGCTCGAGGTCGTGGTCGAGATAGCCAATCGAGAAGTCCTGGCCGACCGTGAGCTCGAAGTCGCCACCACGCTTGGACAGCACCAGGCCGCCATCGAGCCCGGCCGCCCAGACGATCTCGCCGTCGACCAGCCGCTGGACGTGGTTCAGGATCGGATAGCCGCTGTCGGTCCGCGCGGCGAGGTCCTTGTAGAGCTGCTCGTTCAGCACGACGGCGAACGGGCCCTCGATGCCGTCGTCGCGCAGCTTGGTGAGCGCTGTCGACACCGCGCCCGGATAGTCGGCGTGGCTGGTGCCGAGCGGAACGGCCGCCGACGCCGCGGCCTCGCAAATACCGGTGATGTGGGCTGCCTTGTAGCCATGGAAGATCGCGCGGTCCTCGGCGATGGCGATCTGGCGTGCCGCAGCGATCACCGAATCGAGGTCCGGATCGCGCGCGCCGCGATCGATCGCGTCGAGCTCGGCGCGGGTCACCTCGAAGGGAATGCGCAGTTCGACCAGTGGCTGGATGCGGCGCAGGCGCGCCTGCACGTCCGGGCCGCTCGGCGGCGCGGCGATGGGATCCGCGCGGCCGAGCTCGACGTCGGAGTCGTCCCATCCGAGCGGTCCGCGGAAATCGACCACGCGCCGGGCGGCCAGCATGCCGCGCAACGTGCGCTTGGCCTCCTTCTCGATCTCTTCCCAACCGGCTTCGGTGATCGGCGCGCGATCACGAAAAAGATGGTTCTTCATTTACGGTACTCCCCCTTCGCCTTGCGCAGGCTGCCGATGCCAAGGCTGCCATCGGTGTCGGCAGCACTTCCGGCCGTGTCCTTCTCGTCCATCGTCGCCTCGATACCAGTGATCGGGCCGTCGGTGAACAGGAAGGTCTTGAGATGCTGCGACAGGGTGGGGTCGCTGCGGCGCAGCCATTCCAGGGCCATCGCCGCGTGCTCCTTTTCCTCGTCGCGATTGTGCTCGAGGATGGCGCGCAGGTCGGGATTGCTCGTGGCCTTGGCGCGCTGATTGTACCAGTCGACGGCCTCCAGCTCCTCCATCAGCGAGACGATGGCGCGGTGCTGGTCGATGACTTCCGGGCCGAGCTTGCCGGCGTCTTCGTGCAGCGATTCACTGGACATGACTTCACCCTCCGACGTTCACCCTAGTGCGACCGGCCGGACCGGTAAACGTCACCTGCCGCACGCAGGTTCCAGACCGCCGGGCCCACTCGTCAGGCGACATGTCGAAGGTGTTACGAGGATTTCAGTCGGCTGAGTTTGGTTCGCATTACCATGAGCAGGCCCACCGCGAACGAGCCGATGCCGACGGCAATCGCGGCGAAGGCCAGCGTGACGCTGCCGGTGAGCGTCATGGCGAGCCACGCGCCGCCGATGATCAGCACCAGGCGCATGGCGGCGATTACCTCGACCGTAATTTCTGGTTAGCGCCGCGTCAGCCGTTCCACGACCGTGTCGAGCTGGTCGAAGTCGCGGATCTCCAGGGTGAGCAGACTTTGCTCGCCCAACCCACGCAGTTTCAGATCGGCCTTGAGACCGAGCGCTTCCTCGATACGCCTCTCAAGCGCTTTGGTGTCCGCGCTCTTGCTGCTGCCACCGCCATTGGCCTTGGGCCGCGCGTCGCCCTTGGCCTTCGACTTGAGTTCGCCGCCCATTCGCTCGAGATCTCGCGCCGTCAGCTTCTCGTCGATCGCACGCTGGGCCATGACCAGCGGATCGGGCACGCCGATCAGGGCACGCGCCTGACCAGCGCTCAAATCGCCGCGCCGGACCATGTCCTGCACCGCTCCCGGCAGGTCTAGGAGCCGGACCGTGTTGGCGACGTGCGGGCGGCTCTTGCCCACTGTCTTCGAAATTTCTTCCTGGGTCTGTTTGAATTCGTCGGACAGGCGGCGATAGCCCAGCGCCTCGTCGATCACCGTGAGGTCGGAGCGCTGCAGGTTCTCGATCAGGCCGAGCTGCAGGGCGTCCTGGTCGCCCATGTTGCGTACCACGACCGGCACTTCGTGCAGCTGCGCCTTCTGCGCGGCGCGCCAGCGCCGCTCGCCTGCGACGATCTCATAGGAATCGGTCTGGCCCGCAACCGGTCTTACCAGTATAGGTTGTAATAGGCCGAACTCTTTCACCGAGGCGACCAACGCCTCCATATCCTCGAACGTCGTGCGCGGCTGCATGCGGCCGGCTTTGAGCTGGCCGATCGGCAGGGTGAGCGGCACCCGGGCGGCTGCAGGCCGCGCCGCCGGCGCAGGCGTTTCCGAAGGCGGTGGCGTTGATGGTGGTGGAGGCGGCGGCGCGGGTGCCACCGTGGCGGCGACTTCGTCGTCGCCCAGAAGTGCGGATAGGCCTCGGCCCAGGCCGCGCGGCTTAGGAGGCAGGCTCATGAGTGGCCTCGATAGTTGCATTGCGCCGGCGGCGGATGAACTCGCTCGCCAGCAGGATGTAAGCCTGGGCGCCGGCGCAGGCATTGTCGTAGATCAGCACGGGCAGACCATGCGAGGGTGCTTCGGCAATGCGCACGTTGCGCGGAATGGTCGTTCCGAACACCAGCTCGCCGAAATGCGCGCGCACGTCGGCTTCGACCTGCTGGCTCAAGGTCATGCGACGATCGACCATGGTCAGCACGACACCGGCGATGTGCAGCTTGGGATTGAGGCTCTTCTTGATTCTTGCCACGGTGTTGGACAGGGCGCCGATGCCTTCCAGCGCCAGGAATTCGGCCTGAAGCGGCACCAGGATGGCATCGACGGCGACCAACGCGTTCAGGGTCACGAGCCCGAGCGAGGGTGGGCAATCGATCAGGATGGTGGTCCAGCGTTCGCGCGCGTCGGTCCCCGCGGTATTGAGGGCGCCGTCCAGACGGTGCTCGCGACGATCGACGTCGATCAGCTCGATTTCCGCACCAGCCAGGGAGACCGAAGCCGGCATTACCGAAAGGCCCGGAATCTGAGAGGGGCGAACGCACTCGGCGAGGGGCGACAGGCCGAGCAGGAACTCATATGAACCGGGTGAGCGCTCATTTCTACCCACACCCAGCCCGGTGGAGGCGTTGCCCTGCGGATCGAGATCAATCAGAAGCACCGTCTCGCCGACGGCGGCGAGCGCCGTGGCGAGGTTAATCGCGGTCGTGGTCTTCCCGACGCCGCCCTTTTGGTTCGCGATCGCGAATATCTGCTGTCGCGGGGGTGTAGGAGCCGATTCGGAGGATGACGGCGTCACTGTCTGTTATGCTGCTGAGGGGTTGGCAGGGAATGTCCCAGTCCTTCATGGCCTCAGTCAACTCCGCCTGCCACCCCTTCCCCTTGTGGAAAAGGCAAATAGCGTTATCAGCGCGATGCCGAGCGGCCCAACTAAGCAACTGCCCGAGCGGCGCCAGGGCCCGTGCCGTCACGACATCGGCATTTGCTGCCGGCGCCTCCTCGATGCGGCCGATGACGACCCTGGGCTGCTTTAGCAGGCCCATACGCCGGCCGGCCTCACCCAGGAACGCCGCTTTGCGGGCATCGACCTCTATAAGGGTCATGTCGAGGGCCGGACGCAAGGCCGCCAGGACCAAGCCCGGGAATCCTCCGCCACTGCCCAGGTCGGCGAGGCTTTTAGCCTCGGGCGGTATCAGTGGCGCCAGCTGGGCAGAGTCCAGGATATGCCGGGTCCAGACGTCTTCGATCGTGGTTCGGCTGACTAGATTGATGGCCTTTTGCCAACGGACCAGCGTGGTGACCAGGGCTTCGAGCCTGTCCGATGTTTCACGTGAAACATCGACTTCAAGATCCCGCACGCCCCGCAGGAACAGATTCCGGCCGCTCATTGTGAACTGCGCCCCGTGGGGCTTCCCAAAGGCGGGTCCCGACGGGCCAGCGGCACCAATTGCGACACCCATCCCTTCGGACCCCGCGATTCGTACGATTCGTCAAGAGGACGCGAAAACGGTCGAAGTCGAAGCAGAACCAGCCCCAGGCGGCGATGGCTTTGGGTCCGAGCCACCTACGCCGCCCGGCGGCGCACGTACTTCAGGAGACCGACCAGGGCTGCCGGCGTAATCCCCGAAATCCGGGCCGCCTGGCCCAGAGTAGCCGGCCGATGGGTCTCGAGTATCTGCCGCACCTCGTTGGACAGACCGCCAACGCCCCGGTAGTCGAGATCCGCAGGCAACTCTAATGCCTCATCCCGACGATAGGCCGCGATGTCCATGCGCTGGCGGTCAAGGTAGCCATCGTACCGGGCGTCGATAGTCAGTTGCTCGGCGATATCCGCACTTGTCGACGCGAGGTCGGGCCAGAGGCGGACAAGGAGACCCCAATCGACGTCCGGATAGGCGAGCAGTTCCAAGGCCGACCGAAGAACGCCGTCCTGGTTGATGGCAACACCCCGCTTGGCCAGGGCCGATGGACTGAGCTTCAGGCTTGTCGCGAGATCCCGGGCTTGGACAAGCGCCGATTGTTTCACGTGAAACATCGCCCGACGCTCGGCCTGGATACAGCCGATCTCCAGGCCGCGCGGCGTCAGGCGCCGGTCGGCATTGTCGGCGCGCAGCCATAGACGGTACTCGGCCCGGGACGTGAACATCCGGTAAGGCTCGGTAACCCCCAGGCTGACCAAGTCATCGATAAGAACCCCGAGATAGCCCTCGGCCCGATCGACGACAAACGGCTTCGTCAGGGCCGCATTCAGGCCGGCAACAAGCCCCTGCGCGGCTGCTTCCTCATAGCCTGTGGTGCCGTTGATCTGCCCGGCCATGTACAGTCCGGGGACCTTGCGCGTCTCCAGAGTAGCCTTGAGTTCCCGCGGGTCGATATGATCGTATTCTATGGCGTA
>JAEZIF010000026.1 GCA_023416135.1 Pseudomonadota bacterium | reverse complement strand
GGTCATGAACTGCTTGATATCGTCGTGGCCGCGGCGCGGCGCGTGCAGCGAGTACTGCAGCAGCATGTCGGGGGCGGCGAGTTCGTCGACGACGGCGAGATTGCAGTCCTTGCCCCAGAACTCGGTGAACCAGCGTCCGACGACTTCCTTGTTTTCCTGTTCCTTGGCCATGATGGGATCCTTCGGGTTGGTGTTTCAGGCACCATGACCGTAGGACTCCGAAAGCGGGCGGCGTTATCCGCCTGCCGATTGGAATTGCACCGTCGTCCTGAGTGAAACAAAGGACCTCATCGCCGCTCGCAATCGGCATGAGATCCTTCGCTGCGCTCGGGATGACAGAGGAGGTGGCCCGCGCTCTCGATCAGTCGGCGATCGCGCCCTCGTCGCGATAGGCCCAGCACGTATCGGGCGGCAGGGTGACGGAGATCTCGCCGTCCTGATGGCGCGCCGCCGTGCCGAGTTCGAGTGCTTCCAGGCGCTGGCCGCCCAACTCCACGTCGTAGAGCGTCTGCATGCCCTGGTAGCGCCGCTCGATCACCCGCGCCGCAAAGGCGTTGGCCGGGCCGCGCTCGCCCAGCCGGATGTTCTCCGCGCGCAGGGCCACGCGCGCCTTGTCGCCGGCGGCGAGCGGCTGCGGCGTCCAGGCCTCCATGCGGCCGGCGGCGCCGAGATCGATGGTCGCCTTCTCGCCGCTGCGGGCCAGCACCTTGCCCAGCAGGACGTTGGACGCTCCCGTGAAGTTGGCGACGAAGTGATCCGCCGGACGATTGTAGATCTCGGCCGGCGCCGCCATCTGCAGCAGCTTGCCGTCCTTCATGACCCCGATGCGGTCGCCCAGCACCACGGCCTCGGCCTGGTCGTGGGTGACGTAGAGCCCGGTCATGCCCGTCTGCTTCAAGATGCGCCGCAACTCGTCGCGCAGCCGGATGCGCAGCTTCGCGTCGAGGTTGCTCAGCGGCTCGTCGAGCAGCAGCAGTTGCGGGCGATAGACCAGGCTTCTCGCCAGGGCGACGCGCTGCATCTGGCCGCCCGACAGCGACGTCACCGGCCGCTCGGCGTAGTCGCCGAGACCGACCAGCGCCAGGGTCTCGTTGACCTTGGCGTTGATGTCGCCACCACCGCTGTTGCGCCGATGCTTCAGCGGATAGGCCACGTTCTGGCGCACCGTCATGTGCGGCCACACGGCATAGGACTGGAAGACCATGCCGATGTCGCGCTCGCGCGGGCTGACCAGCAGGCCGCGTTGCGGCTCGGAGACGACGCGGTCGCCGATCGAGATGCGACCGCCCGTCGGATGTTCCAGACCCGCCGCGCAGCGCAAGGTCGTGGTCTTGCCGCAGCCCGATGGGCCCAGCAACACCACGATCTCGCCCGCCGGGACGTCGAAGCTGACGCCGTCCACGGCGGGCTTGCCCGTCGCGAACTGCTTGACCAGGTCCGTGATGTGAAGTGCGCTGCTCATTGCCGGTAGTTGTAGGTCTTGTTCCAGTCGTTGAGCCAGGGTTCGCGCAGCTTCTCGAACTGCTCGAAATTCGGCACCCACACCTTGATGGTCTTGGGGTCCCAGCCCTTGGGGAAGGAGGGCGGCTCCTTCATCGAGGTGATGTTGCCGAGCTTGGCGATCTGGAAGGACTGGCCTTCCTTGCTGAGGCGCCAGTTCATGAAGAGCTTCGAGGCGTTCGGGCTCTTCGACGTCTTGGTGATGCCGTCGGCGTACGGAATGATCGGCACGCCCTCGGGCGCGAAGATCGCTTCGGCCGGCGCTCCTTCCACGATCTTGGTGTAGATGATGTTGTAGAGCAGCGGCGCGATCGAGACCTCGCCGCGCACCAGCGCGTCGGAGAGCGGCGCGCCCGACGGATAGAGCGCGATGCCGAGCGCGGCCTGCTTCTGCCAGTAGTCCTCGCCCAGCACCTGGCGCTCGAACATGATGCGGGTCCAGGTCGTGCCGCCCGACGGGCCGACCACCTGGCCGATCTGCTTGTTCTTGTATTCGGGGTTGAGCAGGTCTTTCCAGGTCTTGGGCGCGGTCTTCACGAGCTGGGTGTTGTAGGCGATCGCCCAGCCCAGGGTGACGCCCGGCCACAGCTTGGGCGATACGAGCGCATCGGGGCGGTAGTCGGCGGCGTTGGGCGGCTTGTAGTCGGCGAACAGGTCCTGCAGCTCCAGCATCAGGCCGCGGTCGGAATGATTGACGACGTCGGCGCCGAGCTTGCCGGCTGCCGCCTCGGTCTTGATGCGGGTGATGAGCTGGCCGCCCGGCGCGCGCACCATCGCCACCTTGATCTTGGGGAAGGTCTTGTTGAACTCCTTGATGACCTCCTGCTCGGTCTCGGCGAAGTTCGCCGTGTAGTAGGTGAGCCCGCCTTCCTTTTCGGCGGCGGCGATCTCTTCCTTGGTGCCGAACTTCTCCTGCTGCGCCATCGCCGCCCGGCCGAGCAGCGTCCCGCCGGTCAGGATGCCGGCGGTTCCGAGGACCGCGGTCTTGGTAAACGTACGCCTCTTCATTGTCGTGTTCCCTCCAGGTTCGATGTTCAGTTGAAGCGGGTGTTCTGCGTCGTCTCGCGCGAGATCCAGGTCGTCAGTCCCAGCAGGACGCCCAGGATCACGGTCTGCACCAGGCTGAACGCCGCGGTCTTTCCGACGTTACCGCCCTCGTAGTAGTCGAGCAGCAGCACGGCCATCACGGTGGTGTCGCTGGTGTAGAGGAACAGCGAGGAGCCGAGCTCGCGGATCGCCAGCACGAACAGCAAGGTCATCGACGCCACGACGCCGGGCTTGGCGAGCGGCAGCACGATGGTGCGAATGGTGCCCAGAAGCCCGCGGCCGCAGATCCAGGCGGCCTCCTCGAGCTCCTTGTGGATCTGCAGGAAAGAGGTCGACAGCGCCTTCACCGTGTCGGGCATGAAACGCGCGACGAAGGCCAGCGCCAGGATCCAGATCGTGCCGTAGAGTCCGCCCGGCAGGCCGATCCACGCCCACAGGTAGGCGACGCCGACGACCAGGCCCGGAATGGCGACCGGCAGCGTGGCCAGAAGGTCGATCGAGCGGCGGCCGCTGACCATGGTGCGGTTCACCGTGTAGCCGATGGCGAAGGCCAGGGCGCCGCCGACCACCGCCGTGATGACGCCGACCTTCAGCGTGTTCCAGATCGACAGCATGGTCAGCGGATTGTCGAACACGCTGTTGAAGTGCACCCAGCTGTACTGCTTCCAGTCGAACAGGGCGCCGAAGTCCTTGAAGAAGAGGAACTTGCGGAATGCGGCGATGACCAGCGCCAGGGTCGGCAGCGCCACGACGACGAACAGGTAGACCAGCGCCAGGCCGAAGGTGAACCAGCGCCACGACCCGAGATTGAGGGCGCGCGGGCGGAACGCCTTGCCGGCGACCGTGGCGTAGCTCTTGCCCGAAAGCACCCTTTGCTGCGCCCACACAAGGATCGCGGTGACGACCATCAGCAGGATCGCGACCGCGGCGGCGGTGTTGTAGAGCGGCGGGCTCCAGGCGGTGAGCTTGAAGATGTAGGTCGTGAGCACGCTGATGTTGGCGGGCGCGCCGAGCGCCGCCGGCAC
>JAEZIF010000487.1 GCA_023416135.1 Pseudomonadota bacterium | reverse complement strand
GATCAGCACCTCGGCCTCCCGCATGTAGGCCCGGGCGATCGCGATCTTCTGCCATTCGCCGCCCGACAGCTCGATACCGTTCTTGAAGCGCTTTCCGATGCGCTGGTCGTAGCCCCCGGCCAAGCCGGCGATGACCTCATCGGCCTGGCTCGACCGCGCCGCCCGCTCGATGCGCGCCTGGTCGTGCTGGGCCGAAATGCGGCCGACCGCGATGTTGTCGCGGGCAGTGAAGTTATAGCGCACGAAATCCTGGAAGATGACGCCCATGCTGCCGCGCAGCTGGTCGAGGTCGTATTCCCGCAGGTCGTGGCCGTCGAGCAGGATGCGCCCTTCGTCGGGGTCGTAGAGCCGCGTCAGCAGTTTCACCAGCGTCGTCTTGCCGGCGCCGTTCTCGCCCACCAGGGCCACGACTTCGCCCGCCTCGAGGGTGAAGCTCAGGTGCCGCACCGCCCAGCGCTCGGCACCCGGATAGATGAAGCCGACATCATCGAAGATGAAGCCCTCACGGACCGGCTTGGGAAAGGGCCGTGCATTGGCCGGCGCCAGGATCTCCGGACGCATGTCGAAGAAGGAGAAAAGATCGTTGAGGTAGAGCGCCTGTGCCGCCGTTGTCGAGAAGGTCGTCAGCAACTGTTCCAGGAGGCCCCGGAGTCTGGCGAAGGAGCCTGCTAGGAAGGTGAGATCGCCGATCGAGAAGGCCCCGCCCAGCGTTCGCCACACGATGTAGGCATAGGCGAGGTAATAGCCGATCGTCCCGACGGCGGCGAACAGGCTGCCCCAACCGGCGCGCTTCACCGCGAGCCGGCGATTGGCGGCGTAGAAGCTGTCGGCCAGCCGCCGGTAGTGGTCGATCAGCCAGCGGTTCAGGCCGAAGATCTTCACTTCCTTGGCGGTCTCCACGCTGGCCGCCGTCTGCCGCACGTAGTCGAGTTCACGCCGCTCCGGCGTGCGGCCGAAATCCAGCGAATAGGTCTGCGCGTTGAAGTGCTGCTCGCCCAGAAACACGGGCAGCAGCGCCACCAGCAACAGCACGATCAGCCACGGGGCGTAGACCAGCAGGCCGGCCGCGAACGTCGTCACCGTCACCACGGCCTGCGCCTGGGCGAGCAACTGCGCCATCAGGGTGAGACGCCCGCTGGTCTGCCGCCGCGCCCGCTCGAGCTGGTCCTGGAACTCCGCATCTTCGAAGTCCTCGAGGTCGAGCGTCGCGGCATGCTCCATCAGGCGGACGCTCGAGCTGTTCGTCACCTTTTCCGCCAGGAGGCCGTCGACCAGGGTGACGACACGGATCAGCACATCGGACAGGACCGCCAGGGCGAATTCAGCGCCGAGCAGCGTCGCCAGCCGGTTCAGATGGCCGCTCTCCAGCCAACCCTCCAGCGTCTCCGGCCGATTGGGCATCTGCACCAACTGCACGACGTCGTCGATGATGAGCTTGCCGACGTAGAGCGCCGCCACCGGTATCAGCGCCCGCACGAGCCGAAGCAGCAGCGACGTGGTCATAGAGGCGGGGCTCGCCTTCCAGACCATCGCGATGAAGGGCTTCAGCGTACGCAATGCGCTGAAGCGCTCCTTCAGTGAGCCGACATTCGGCTGGAACGTCATCGTCCTCCAACGCCACGCCGCAACCGGCGTTGCGGCCAGCGGCCTCTCTACCTGTTCAACGACGGCATCTTCACCGCGGCATTGCGGCGGCCGACCATCGGCTCCTCGAAGGCGCGCGGATAGCGATGCGGCTGGGCAGAGACCTCGTCGAGCCTGGCCCGCGCCTCCTCCGGCAGGCGCCAGCCGCCCGCGGCCAACGTCTCGCCGAGCTGCCGCGCATTGCGCGCGCCCACGATCGCACTGGTCATGAACGGCTGGTCCATCACCCAGCGCAGCGCCGTCTGGGCCGGCGAGCGATTGATATCGCGCGCCGTGTCGAGCAGCGCTTGCAGGATCGCGGCGTGATTGGGTGCGAAGAAGCGACTCTGGAAGCCCCAGCCCTCGGCCGACCGTGTGCCGTCCGCCTTGAGATCCCCCGGCTTGTACTTGCCGGCCAGATAGCCCGAGGCAAGCGGCGACCAGGCGACGACGCCCAGCCCCTTCGCCTCGCAGGCAGGCACGATCTCCTCATCGATGTCGCGCACCACCAGGCTGTACTGCGGCTGGTACGCCGCGAACCCCGTCCAGCCGCGCGTCTCGGCGAGCCAAAGCGCCTCCATCAGGCGCCACGCCTCGTAGTTCGAGCAGGCGGTGTAGAGGATCTTGCCCTGGCGTACGAGATCGTCGAAGGCGCGCAGCATCTCCTCGAGCGGCGTCTGGATGTCGACATGGTGGATGTAATAGATGTCGATGTAATCGGTCTGCAGCCGCTTCAGGCTGGCCTCGACGGCCTGCATGATGTGCAGCCGCGACATGCCCGAATCGTTGGGCCGTCCGCCCATGGGATTGAACACCTTGGAGGCGACGATGGCGTCCGACCGCCGGCCCTTCAGCGCCTTGCCCAGCATGGTCTCCGAAACGCCGTTCACATAGGCGTCGGCAGTGTCGAAGAAGTTCACGCCGGCATCGAACGCGGCATGGACCATGCGCGCCGATTCGGCCTCGTCGGCGCCATTGCCGAAGGTCATGGTGCCGAGGCAGACCTCGGAGACCTTGAGGCCGCTGCGGCCGAGCCGGTTGTACTGCATCAAAACGCCCTCCGATCCATGGAAAGCAACCTTTCGCCACGTTACGACGGTTGCCTTTGCCGGCGAGCTTACCAAAATGGCGCAAATAGAGGGACGGTTATGGAATCTCTTCG
>JAEZIF010000459.1 GCA_023416135.1 Pseudomonadota bacterium | reverse complement strand
TCGACGTCGCGATAGACCAGGTCCTCGCGCTGCAGGCGGCCGCCGCCATCGAGCTTGCCGATGAACTTGGCGATGCTGCGCGAACGCAGGAGGTCGGAGCGGAACGAGAAGTCGGGAAGCTGCGACTGGGCGAGGGCGGCGATCATCGCGCCCACCGCCACGGTGGTCTTGGGATCTTCCACGCGCAGCCGGGCGTCGCGGAACGGGTACCAGGCGCCGACGCGGTAGTCGTGCAGCGAGATCACGCGCTCGGGCGGCAGCGGCAGCAGCTCCATCAGCAGCGCGCGGATGCCCGGCAGGCGCGAGGGCCGGCCCGACAGCAGCAGCACGTCGCAATCGTAGGCGTGGACGATCTCAGCCAAGGGCGCCAGCACGCGGCCCATCTCGGCGCGTACCGTCTTGTCGATGCCCGGCAGGTCGACCGGGAACACCGTGGCCTTGAGGTCGAAGTCCTTGGCGCCGCGCTTGCGCGCCGCCTCGTTGACGAAGGTGATGACCTCTTCCGAAGGCTTGGAGCCATTGGGGAAGAACGACTCGTAGGGCCGCGGCTCCGCGGCGACCACGCCCGAGGTCGGATCGTAGTCCTCGGCGACGCGCATGAATTCGAGCGCGATGGGATGGGCGACCTGCAGGGCGAACTGCTGGCGCAGATTGCGTTGGATCACATCCTCGCCGCCGCGGTCGCCGCCCAGAAGCTCGGCCATCAGGTCGGTGGGGTTGGCGATGCCGGCGGCGCGCATCGCCGCCTCGATCGGCGGCAGGACATGGCCCTGCACGACGCGCAGCAGGATGTCGTCGCCGGCGACGTTGAAGCCCTCGCGGAACTTCTGCTCGGGGAAGAGCGTGACCGATGTGCCGGCGCCTTCGAGGCCGTAGCAGTTGACGATCAGATCGGTCGTGCCGCCGCCGACATCGATACTGGCGATCGAGAGCTTGCCGTCGAACGACTTGCCGCGCGGCTTGGCGGTGACCTGGAAGAAGCGGCGGGCGTCACCGCCGAAATTGCGTGCGACCTCGGTATAGAGATAGACGAGCTGGGTGCAGCTCGCCTCGTCCCAGTCGGTCAGCACGCGCGGCGCAGGGGCGGCGGAATCGTCGAGCTTCCAGCCCAGCATCATCCAGACGAGATCGCGTGCGGCCTCGGCGCGCTTGCGGAAGATCAGGCGCTCGGCGAGCGGCATGCCGGTCGGCAATGTCAGCACGATACGGCGCAGCCGGCGCGGCGTCTCGGCGTGGGCGCGGCGGCCGCGCTGCTGCGGCGAGTTCATCAGCGTCAGCGCCTGCAGCAGGATCTCCGACAGCACAAACGTCATGATCGAAGAACGGGAATAGAGCGGCTCGAACACCGGCAGGTGATCGGCGCTGTCGGCCTCGGGCTCGACCAGGTGCAACGGCTCGCCTTTCTGGTTGACGAGCTGCGCCATCGGGCCGGCCGCGGCGGGCATCGCCGTCTGGTCCTGGGCATAGGCGATGTTGAACCGCCATTCGCGCGCCTGCGGCTCCTCGTCCCACAGATAGCGCTTGGGGCTCGACATGCCGGTATTGCCCTCGGTGCCGCGGCGGCGCGCGGCGAGCCGCGTGGCCTCGGGACCGACGCGCGTCATGGTTGGCCAGACGAAGGCGTCGGCACGGCCGCCGAGGCGCGACAGGTGGTTCTTGCCGAACCAGGCCTGGGCGAACTCGACACGCGATTCGAACGGCTTGGTGTGCACGACCTCGGGATGCGAGAGATCGCGCAGCGCCAGCTCATAGGAGTCGTTGAGGTTGACGCCCAGCTCGCCCGCCGCCTCGATCAGGAGGCCGCAGGTGCGCGAGTTGCCGACGTCGAGCACCAGATCGACCTCGATGGCGCCGCGGCCCGGCCGCTCGGCGTCGCCGACCAGCTTTATCGGCGGGAAGTGAACGGCCTCGGCCAACAGGCCGAGGAAGGCGAGGTAGCGGGCGACCGCTTCCTGCGGCTTCTGCTTGATGTCGCCTTCTATCTCTTCGAGCGTGGCGCGCGGATTTAGCTCGCGGAACAGTTCCTCCAGCCACTGCGTCATCCAGCTCTGGCGCAGCAGCCAGTGATTGGCGCGCTGCTGAGGTGCCAGCGCGAACAGCGCGCCGGACGTCACGTCCTTGGGCGAGGGGGCGAGATAGGCGCGGCCCTCGGCCTCGGCGATCAGGCCGGTATCGAAGGCCAGCACGCAGCGATAGCGGTTGCCCTGCTCGTCGCGGTAACCGGCGCCGTAACGGGTCTCGAGATCGACCACGCGCACGCGTGCCCAGTCGGCCGGGCCTTCGCGGAACTGGTTGTTGGGACGCACCTGCAGGAAGGGCACCGGCACCCACTTGTCGAGGAAGGGCGCCAGCGCGTCCTTGGCGGTAACCACGAGATTGGGCTCGGCGGCGCGGCGGCGGCCGTTCTCGACCACCTCGTACTGGCCGCGCACCTCGTCGAAGTCGAGCTGCACCAGGTCGTCGACGGCCTTGGTGGCCGCGGCGTCGTGGAAGCCCCATTCGCGCACTTTCAGGCGCACGGGGGCGAAGCCGAAGTCGAGTAACTGGATGCCCGAACGGGCGATCAGCGTCGTCGGGCTGGGATAGCTCGGCAGTCGGGCAAGGTCGCTCATGTCAGGTCAAGTGTGGCACGAATCCAATGAATCAACGGCCGAACTGGACATTGTAGCTGCGATTGTCACCCGGTTGACTCCCGGTGCATTTCGCCACGCCGTCCTGGCCCACCTCGCAGTTTACCGTATTGCGGGCATAGGTCTTGCCGTCGGCGCACTTCGGATTGGCCTTTTCCTCGATCACGAGCTTGGAGCCGTCCCAGCGCGCCTCGGCCGGGGCCTCGCAGGTCGTGCCGTTCTTCTGCACGAAGGTGACCTTGCCCTTGCCCTTGTCGTCGAGATTGTAGTTGGGCCTGAGGTCGCGCTCGCCGGTGGCCGTTGCAAGGCCCGTGCGCGAACGCCAGTCGCCCTTGAGAAAGGCGAGGTCGCCCTTCTGCTTGGCTTCCGGCGGCACGGTCATGGGCTTGGGCTCGTCCTTCTTGGGCTCGTCCTTGGCGGCCATGTTCTTGTCGTTGCCGCCCTTGTCCTGAGGGGCCTTGTCTTGAGGATCGGGCCCCCTGTTGTTGCCCTTGTCGACGTTCTTGTCGTCGGGACCCTTGCCCTCCGGCTGATCCTTGCCCGCTCCTTTGTCGGCCGCCTTGTCGGTCACGTTGACGTCAGCCCCGGCCACCGACGCGTCCGGCGCGGCGCTGCGCTCGATCGGCGCATTGGAGTCGGCGACGACGACACCACCCGGCACGACGACGGCGGCCGCGCAATCGCCGCCGCGCCGCGCCGCCTCGTCGGTGAGGCGGGCGAGCTCGAGTCGCAGGTTCTCATTCTCCTGCTGCAGCGTGTCGGAGCGCGCTTTCTGCAGCTCGACCGGCTGGCGTACCGCAAGACTGAGCGCCCGGTCGCGCGCCTCGGCTTCGAGCCACGGCTCCAGGCGGGGCAGGTAGGGCCGCACCAGCCAGGCAAGCAGCGCCAGCAAGAGCAGGAGAAGCACGGCAAGCAGCAGCCATTGCCACCACACCGAGCGCGTGCCGGCGGCAGCGACCGCGGGAGCCGAGGCCATCACGGCTTGCGGGATCGGCTGCGCAGCAAGCGCCGGCCGCGGCGCCACAGGCGGGCTCGCCAGGAAGACGCCGGGCAGGTTGGCGTCGGCCGAGAAGCCCCAGAAGGTCATGACGGGCTTGCCGTCGACGACATAGAGCGTGTCCTCGCCCGGCGCGGTCAGCGCATGACGCAGCAGGCGGGCGAAGTTGCGTTCGGCAGTCGAGCGCTGCGGCTCGTCCATCGAATCGGCGAGGCCGGTGATCTCGCCGTGCAGGCGATGGACTTCGTTCAGGATCGCGTGGCGCTGGCCATCGTCGAGCTCGGAGAGCTTGCGCACCTGGCCTTCGAACGGCGCGTACCAGTCGATGCGCCGGCCGGTCGGATCGACCTCGGGAATGGCGAGAAGATCGGCGTGCCGGCGCGACAAGCGCTGGGTGATGGCCGCGCGCAGCTGGCCCGCGGCGCGCCACACCGGGTCGCCCGCCAGGCCCAGCGCGCGATAGCGCTGCAGCGGTTCACTGACGAGAAGGGGACCAGCAGCCATCTCGGATCCTCAACACTCTCTTCTCAGCGGGGGCAGACCATGGCGTACGTCCAGCGCGTACCCCACATCTCACCTGTTACGATGACGTCGACCGAATAATCCCCGGCGACCGGTCGCCACTCGAAGCCGAAGCCGCCGCG
>JAEZIF010000434.1 GCA_023416135.1 Pseudomonadota bacterium | reverse complement strand
GAATATGACGGCCTACGACGCCGCGTATATTGCCTTGGCGGAGATCTTGGAGGCGACGTTCATGACCCACGACCGCCGTCTTGCCGTCGCTGCACGGCGGCACGTCACAGTCGAGCTCGTATGACACCCCAGCAGATGACCGCCTCGTCCCCCAAGGAAGCCTCCAAGCTCGGCCAGGTGAGCTGGGCCCTGTTCGATTGGGCCAACCAGCCCTTCTTCACCGTCGTCACCACCTTCATCTTCGGCCAGTACTTCGCCAACGTCATGATCGGCGATCCGGTGAAGGGCCAGGCCGAATGGGCCTTCACCCAGTCGACGTCGGGCGTGATCATTGCGATCCTCAGCCCCTTCCTCGGCGCCATGGCCGACGCCGGCGGCCGACGCAAGCCTTACATCCTCTTGTTCCAGTGCCTGGTGGCGATTGGCTGCATCGCCCTGTGGTGGGCGTATCCGCAGCGGCCCGATCTCGTGTCGTTGATAAGCTGGGCGGTGGTGATCGCCACCGTCGGCGCGGAGATGTCGATCGTATTCAACAATTCGCTGCTGCCGAACATCGTGTCGCCCGCGCGCATGGGCCGGCTGAGCGGCTTCGGCTGGGGCCTTGGCTACTGCGGCGGTCTGCTGGCGCTGTTCGCTGTGCTGATCGTGAGCCGGCCGTCAATGTTCGGTCTCGCGGCCGACGACAGGCCGCTGTTCGGTCTCGATCCGCACACCTACACGGTCGAACGGCTTGTCGGTCCCGCCTCGGCGGTTTGGCTCGCGATCTTCGTGATCCCGATGTTCCTGTTCACGCCGGACGGCAGCCAGCCGCGACGGGTGTCGCTGATGGAGGCCGCGCGGGGCGGCGGGCGGGCCCTGCTTCAAACGGTGCTGAAGCTGCGCCACTACCGCAACGTGCTGCTCTATCTGATCGCCTTCATGCTCTACAACGATGGCCTCGCCGCCATCATCGCGTTCGGCGGCGTCTATGCCGCGGCGATCTTCGGCTGGGACACGGTGACCATCGGCATCTTCGGTATCATCGTCACTGTCTTCGCCATTCCTGGCGCCTTTCTGGGCGGTCGGCTCGACGACCTGATTGGCAGCAAGCGCACGGTGCAGCTCGCCGTGCTGGGCGTGATCATCGCCACGATCGGCATCGTCAGCCTCAGCAGGCAAGGCGTTCTGTTCGTCGTGCCGGCGCCTGAGCTCTCGCCCTCGCGCGGGTTGTTCGGCTCGTTGCAGGAGCAGGTGTTCATGGCTTTCGCGCTGCTGCTGGGCTTCTGCATGGGCCCGATGCAGGCAGCCAGCCGCACCATGATCGGGCGTCTGGCGCCGCCGGGCATGGTCGGCGAGTTCTTCGGCCTGTTCGCCCTGTCGGGCCGGGCCACCGCATGGATGGCGCCGCTGGCCATCGGCATCATCACAACGGCGACCCAGTCCAATCGTCTTGGCGTGGCATGTGTGCTGTTCTTCCTGGTGCTCGGCTTCGTCCTGCTGTTATGGGTCCGCGAGGAGCGCACCTCCTGAACAGTTCTGGCGCTAATATTTGCACTTGAGGTTCAATTACTGATGGTAGATATAATGCCAACTTAAGTGTTCGACAGGGCCTCGTAGACGCCTGCCTTGTTGCCAGCGTATCGGCGAGAGGGAGAATTCAATGCCCACTTCCATGCGAGCCATTGGCACAACGATCCTGGCGGTTGTCCTTCTCTTGAGTGCGGCAGGCGTTGGCGCCCAGACGCCGGCAACGCCGCCAGCCGGCATGACGCAGGACCAGTTCAATGCGCTGGTCGACGCCATCAGCAACTCCGTCGCGGAGAAGCTCAAGGCGGAGGAAGCGCATCCCGCCCCCGCAGCCCCGCCGGCTGCAGCCGCCGCACCCGCCACCAGCGCGAGCTCCAAGTCGAAGGCCAAGCCGCCGCCGCCTTCCATCGTGCGCACGGGGCTCCCCGAGGGGCCCGGCCCCTTCGCCGTCTTCATCGAACGCGCCGGCAACGTCGTCCGCGCCGTGCCGACGCTGGGCGCCAAGCTCGCCTCGATTCCCGTCCTGCTCGATCAGAGTGCGGCAGGCGGGCGCGGCACCTCGACCTTCCTGTTGCTGCTGGGCCTCGTCGCCGTGGCGGCTCTCGCGGCCGAAGCGGTGCTGCGCGCGTTCATGGCCCGGTTCCGCCATCGCCTTGCGGCCAGCGCCAGGCCTGAGCACGGTTTGCGATCGCTGGTGAACCTGACGGCGTTGGCCGTGCTCGACGGGCTCGGTGTCGTTGCCGTCTGGCTGATCTGCAATGCCGCCATCGGCGCCTGGTTCACCGGCCCGGCCGGCCAGGACAGGCTCGCTGCCGCCATCCTCGACGGCATCTTCTACTGGCGCTTCTATGTGCTGCTGTTCCTGATCGTGCTGCGGCCGGCGCTGCCGCAGGCCCGGCTCTGCGAGGTCGCCGACCACGATGCGCGCGGCATGTACGCCCGCCTCGAGCTGGTGATGCTGATGATCATCCTGGGTCGCATCCTGGCCCAGGTGCTGCTCGCCATCCAGACACCGATTGCCGCCATCGGCGCCTACCAGGTGATCGTCTCGGTGATCTACGTCTCGGCCTTCATCTGGCTGGTTCGTCGTTCGCGCGACGCCGCCGCCCAGTGGCTGGGCGGTCTCGGCAAGGTGGCGCCCCTGGCCGGCGTGATCGGCCGCCACTGGGTGCCGGTCGCCACGACGTTCTTCCTCGTCCTGGGCCTCACCCAGGTCTACGGCGCCGTCTCGGGGCTGACCCATGTCGGCAAGGCGATGCTGCTCACCCTCGTCCTCGTGGTCGGCGTGCTGATGTTCGAAACCCTGATGCAGGCTTTCGTGCGTCGCCTCGATTCGCAGCTCCAGGGCCGCACGCCGGCCAGCGACATGCCGAAGCTGCCCGACGTCGT
>JAEZIF010000426.1 GCA_023416135.1 Pseudomonadota bacterium | reverse complement strand
ATCGGCGAAGGCCGACTTGCCCTTGAGGTCGATGACGACGACGTCCTCGGCCTTGTCGTCGTCCAGCGAACGGCGCACCAGCGCAAGCAGCGCCTCGGCGTCTTTGCTCCGGTCGGGAAGCGTGCGGATCTCGGGGATGGTCTGTCCTTTCGCTTTGCGCTTGCGGGGCCGTACGGCGCGGATCGCCGTGGCAGAATGGCTGTCGAGCCGGCTCGGGATGAAGCACCAGGCGGGCGGCTCGCAGGAGGGCAGCATGCGCGCCTGGCTCGCGTCCAGCCGGTAACGAGCGAAAGTGCGCGGCGCTGCCGCGGCCAGGGCCGGATAGCTCCAGCCCGGCCGGGCAAAGGCCGCGATCGGTATGGAATCGAACAACTCGCGCCAGCCGCGCCATTGGGCGAACTGCGGCAGGATGTCGGCGCCCGTCAGCCAGACGAAGCGCGCCCTGGGGTAGGTGCGGCGCAGCGCCCGCACCGTGTCGAGGGTATAGCGCGTGCCCAGCACCAGCTCGGGTGCATCGACCCGGATGTGCGGATGATGTCCGACGATCTGGCGGGCGCGGGCCACGCGCGTGGCCAAGGGCTCCATGCCGTCGTCGCTCTTGAGCGGGTTCTGCGGCGAGACCAGCCACCACACCTCATCGAGGCCGAGCCGCTTCAGCGCCTCGAGGCTGATGTGACGATGGCCCTCGTGCGCGGGATTGAACGAGCCGCCCAGAAGCCCGATGCGGCGCGTCGTGTCCCGCGGCACGCCCGGCATCGGATGGAGGGATGAGCTCACGGGCGCGTGGTGCCCTTGCCGCGCACGACGTTCTTGTAGGTCGTGAGCTCGACCAGGCCGACCGGCCCGCGCGCATGCATGCGGTTGGTCGAGATGCCGATCTCGGCCCCCAGGCCGAACTCGCCGCCGTCGGCGAACTGCGTGCTGGCGTTGTGCATGACGATGGCGCTGTCGACCTCGGCCAGGAAACGCCCCGCGGTGGCTTCGTTGCCGGTGATGATCGACTCGGTGTGCTGGCTGCCGAAGCGCGCGATGTGCTCGATCGCGCCGTCGACGCCGTCGACCGTGGCGACCGAGATCACTGGCGCGAGGTACTCGGTGCGCCAATCCTTTTCGCTGGCAGGAGTGGCCTTGGGGTCGCGCTTCCGCACCTCGCTGTCGCCGCGCACCTCGCAGCCGAGCTCGTGCAGCCTGGCCAGCACCGGCATCAGGTGCGTGTCGAGCGCGGCGCGGTCGACCAGAAGCGTCTCGGCGGCGCCGCAGACGCTGACGCGGCGCATCTTGGCGTTGGCGACGACGTCCGTCGCCATGGCGATGTCGGCATCGCGGTCGACATAGACGTGGCAGATGCCGTCGTAGTGCCGCAGCACCGGCACGCGGCTTTCCTCGGTGACGCGGTCGATCAGCGAACGTCCGCCGCGCGGCACGATGAGGTCGAGCCAGCCGGTGGCGCGCAGCATCTCGCCGACGGCGGCGCGATCGGTGGTGGGCACGAGCTGCACGCAATCCTCGGGCAGGCCGGCATCCTTCAGCGCGCGGCGCAGCAGGTCGACGATGGCGCGCGAGGAGTGGAAGCTGTCCGAGCCGCCGCGCAGCACCACGACGTTGCCCGACTTGATGCAGAGCGCGCCGGCATCCGCGGTGACGTTGGGCCTCGCCTCGTAGATCACGCCGATGATGCCGATCGGCACGCGCACGCGGCTGATCGACAGGCCGTTGGGTCGCGTCCAGCTCTCGATCTCGGCACCCACCGGATCGGGCAGGGCGACGATGTCGTCGAGCCCCTTGGCCATGCCTTCGACGCGCGCGTCGTTCAGCAGCAGGCGATCCTGCAGCGCCGCCGTCATGCCGGCGGCTTGCGCGGCCTCGATGTCCTTGGCGTTGGCGGCAAGGATCGCCGGCCTCTCGGCCCGGATCAGCCGGGCCGCGTCGGCCAGCGCGCGGTTCTTGGTCTCCGTCGAGGCGTTGCGCAGCGCGGCCGCAGCCTCGCGCGCGCGCCGGCCTAGCTCGGCGACGATGGCCGCGGCGTCTTCGGGCTTGGTCAAGACGTTCATTGGCCGCTCCAGTATAGCCCTATTCGACCACCAGGTCGTCGCGATGGACCATCTCGTCCCGGCCGTGGAAGCCCAGCAGGCGCTCGATCTCGGCGCTCTTGCGGCCGGCGATGCGGCGGGCGTCCTCGGCGGCATAGGCTACCAGCCCGCGCGCCAGCAGGCGGCCCAACCGGTCCTTCACGTCGACAACGTCGCCGCGGCGGAACTCGCCGTCGACGTTGGTGACGCCGGCCGGCAGCAGGCTCTTGCCGGCCGACAGCGCACGCACCGCGCCGTCGTCGACGGTGAGGGCGCCCGCCGTCTTGAGCGAGCCCCGGATCCACTTCTTGCGGGCCGACAGCGGCGACGCCTCGGGGAGGAACCAGCTGCAGCGCGATTTGCCGTCGATGAGGTTGCCCAGCGCGCCGACGCCGCGGCCGTCGGCGATCGCCATGCGGCAGCCCGCCGCCATGGCGATGCGGCCGGCGATCAGCTTGGTGACCATGCCGCCGTTGCTGAGCGGGGAAGCGGCCGCGCCGGCCATCGCTTCGATGGCCGGCGTGATCTCGCGGATCTCGGGAATGAGGACGGCCGAGGCGTCGCTGCGCGGATCGCCGGTGTAGAG
>JAEZIF010000425.1 GCA_023416135.1 Pseudomonadota bacterium | reverse complement strand
GAACGGAAGTCCCAACCGAGTTCAGCCTGCCTTTCAAGCGAAGGTCGGTGGTTTTCCTCGGCGTCAATCTCGACAGCTGGAATCATCGTCTGATCGCGACGGTTCTGAGGGAGCGAATGCGCAAGCTGCAGAGCGACCAGGAGCCCTATGCCGTCAGAAAGGCAAAGTCGCCGATCGAAGATCTGTTCTGGGCGAGCCTGCGTGCGCGCATGATCGACGTGGACCCCGAGACGTTCGTGAGCAGGCTCGTGGCTGCCAGGCGGGAGGCCTGAAATGCCGAGCAACTCCACGAGTGTCAATGCAGCAGGCGCCGCTGTCGCCGCGGCCGCGCAGCCGGCCGACATGCAGTCTCCCTACATCGGATTGCGACCCTATTCGGAAAAGGAGCGATCGCTCTTCTTTGGACGCGACAACGACGCAAAGCGGCTGATCAACAAGATCTTCTCGTCACGCCTGACGCTCTTCTACGGACCCTCGGGTGTCGGCAAATCCTCGCTGCTGCTTGCCCGGGTCGCTCCCGATCTTCGCGACAAACGGATCGGCAATTCCATCGTCGTCATCTTCGATCGCTGGAGCGAGCAGGCGCCGGATACCGCTATCAAGCAGCAGATCATCGAAGCGCTCGAGGACGGTCCTGCCGCAGGAGATCGCCAGGAGACGCTTGCCGATCTGGCCGACCGGCTGAACCGGCGCACGAACAAGAGCCTCGTCCTGGTGCTCGACCAGTTCGAACAGTTCCTGATCATCCATGGCGAACATCCCGATCCGCTGCGAACGGAACTCGCCGCCCTGCTGCGCGCCCAAGTCGATGTCCATGTCGTGATCTCCCTGCGCGAGGAGTTCCTGGCTGGGCTCGAAGTGTTCGCGCACGACATCGTGACGATCTACGATTCGAAGTTCCGCCTCGCGCACCTGAACCGCGACGGCGCACGAGAAGCCATCGTGCAGCCGGCCGAGAGCTTCGGAGTATCCGTCGACCCGGCATTGATCGATCGCCTGCTCGTGGACCTGAAGCAGCAAGGCGCGACGAGCTCGACGGCGGCGATCACGACCGGCATCGAACTTCCCTTCCTCCAGCTGATCTGCAAGGGACTTTGGGAATCGCGACAGCCCGGCGAAAAGTCCCTTTCTCTGGAGGAGTATACGAGCCTGGGCGGGCGCGACGGCATCATCCACAGGTACCTCAAGAACCTTACGAACTCGTTGCCGAGGTCGCTGCAGCAGGACGCGGCCGACGTCCTGAAGTGGCTGGCCCCTCGCAGTGGCATCAAGCAGGCCTACGAGCCGGCGCAACTCGCCGAGCTGACCGGAATGTCGCTCGAGCGGGTGACCCAGATCCTTGCACACTTCGAGCGCAATCGAGTGCTGCGCGATCGCCTCGTCGGCAACAGCCACTGGTTCGAGCTCTACCACGATGCCTACACCCGGATTCTCACACCGTGGATCGAAGAGCGCGTAGCGGACAAGAAGCATCGGATGGCTTTGAAGCGATGGCTCAAGCGGGCGGCGCTTGCCGTGGTGGTGATCGGGGCGATGGCGTGGCCCGTCTCCCGCCACATAAGCGACATGCGGGAAGCCCATCTCGTCGAGGAAGGAAATATCGACCAGGCCATTACCGCAGTCGGAAGATTGGAAGGCACCGAGGAGATCGCGCAGCTTGCGGCCACCGACTACCATTTCATGCAATCGGCAGACCGTACGTGGAAGGCGATCTCCGACAAGAAAGATGAAGCGCACCGGCCCGAGGTTGCGAAACTTCTCAAGGCCCTCGAGACGAGATTTGCGCAGCAGCATGCCGACATGGCAGTGCCCCGCGCGCGATACATCCGCAAGGAGTCGTGCCTCCAGCCATGGGCGACCGACGTCGTGCCTGAAGCAAAGGAGAAGACGGCACTGCTCACCATTGCGGTCCCTGCAAACATGCGGGTCGATGCCGCCGCCCTTCGATGCGCCTGGCTGCAGCTGACGTCAGCCAAGCGAACGCCGGTTTTCCATCTTCCTCTACCTCGCCGCATCGCGATCGAGCCGCGTTCCGAAGAACAGTCGATCCGGGTGAAACTCGGCGACGAGGCCTGGGACGTCCCGCTGCTCGAGCTCGCTGAACCCGGCGCCGCGATCCTGCTGGAAAAGGATCTGAGTCACCCGCAACTGGCCTGGTATTTCGAGAAGGAGAAGTACGGCACGATCCGTGTCCTGGATTGGAGCGAGCCCAAGCAAAAGTTCACGGTAGCCGATGCCTGGATCGTTCCGCGCTGGACCTTGCCCCTGCTGCGCGCGGCGAAGATTCCCGTCCGACCGGGCGAGGTCGGACTGGCCTCCAAGATCGAGTTTTCGCTTTCCAAGAATCAGAAAGCGCTGCTTACACCAGACTTGGTCAAGCTGCTGATCGTGAAGGCGCGAGAAGGCGCGCCCGTCATCGTCAGCGAAGCCGAACAGGCTCGCGGTGGCGAGGATGGCATCCGGCCCTTAATTCTCAAGGTCTATGACGAATTCGCAAAGAAGAATCAGGGCGACGCCCTGCGCACGGTGGTGGCGAGCTTCCGCGACATACTCGATCGGCTGGGCGAGTACCCGGCATGTGAAGTCAGAGAGAAGCCCACTCCGTCGACCGATCGACCATCCTACGTTTGCCACGACGACGATGCCGCCGCCAAAGCGGTGGTTGATGGACTGCGTGTCCGCAACACAGTCGCGCAAATCGGCGCTTCGCCACGATCGCCTCAACAGAAGGTGGAACGCCGACAAACGGATCAGAGCAGCCGGTTTCTGGCTGGAGACACCTTCAAGGCGATGAACGCGTACGACATTGAAGAAAAAGCCGTACCCGACACGGAGCGGCCGCTTCTCGTGTTCTACGGTGCCGACCTGGCCCACTGTTTCGTCAATGAGCAAGCCAAGGACGGCCTGTCGAGTCAACTTCAGACCGGTATGAACAAGCTGCGGGAGGCTCTCTTCAAGAAGTACGGCGCCCTGATGCCGAAGAGCACCTGGATCGAAATGGAAGACAGTACCGATCAGTTGATCGTGCAGCTCCATGGTGAATTTCTCGGTGAGAACGCCAAGCCGGATGCCCAAGGTACGACTTGCGTCCAGGAAGTGGTCGACGCGATCGGAACCCGTATAGACTCGACGTCGAGCATGTGGGTCTCGGCGCAGGTCGTCGAGAACGCGCTTGTCGCGCTCGGCGGAAGTCAAAGGTGGCTGCGCGATACCTACTCCTTGACGGACCTCAAGTTGCTCCTGCGCGGTGTCCTTGCGCGCGAGAATGCGGCCTCCGGCAGCTTCAACGCCGCCAGGGGCCTGCGCGATCTTCCCGGTTTGCTCGCGTCATTGCCTTTCTGGGCTCAATGGTGCGAACAGCCCGGCAACATCGAAACCAACATCACGGAGTGCCTGGTAAGCGGCTTACGCGATACTCAGCGCGCCCGCTTTGTCTCAGTTCCGCCAGCTGCATCGAACGGCGACGGAACCGTGGGCAGGAAGGTCGAGATGGCCGTCGCGGAGTTGATTGCGGCTACACCTGATGCCGCCTCCAATGCCTATCGGCAGTTCGCCGGCGCGCTCACCGACGATGCGCAGGCCGTGCGACGCGAATTTCTCGTCGTCTTTGCATCGCAAATCCTTCGACGACAGGCTCACAGGGTCGAACAACGCTGCACGCTTCGCCCCGGATCGTTCCTGTCCGCACCGTCCGGCGTCGAGAACGTAGAGATCGACGACTTCTTCGAGGCCGCGGCAATGGCCAAGTCCGCGGAGGTCTGGCAGGCTCTGCGCGTCTGTAGAATTCGCGGCCTGAAAGACGACAAGGATCAGGAGGACAAGGCGGCCGACCTGACGGCGCTGCTGAGCCATGCGTCACGCACCGACTGGAAGGCCGACGACGCCGCTGCCGCCGCCGTTCTCGCCCTCGAAGCCTTTCACCAAGGCCGTCAGCTGCCCGACACCGAACTCGATGCGGCCAAGACGTTGATCGCCAGGGCATTCCGCATGTGGAGCGGCGCGGAAAGCAAGGGCAAAGCCGAGGCGGTCTTCACCGAGGCGAACACGATCTGTGAGAAGGCGCAGGTCTCTCGCGCGTGCTGGTCCGTGCTCAAGGAGGCGCTCGACGCCTACGAAGGACCAAGCAGCCTCATCCCCTTGCTGCTTGGACTGGACCTGGTCAGCTTCTTCAGCAGCCCGAACGAGGTCGACCGGGCGTTCGGCCTGCTGAGACGAGCGGAGATGCATCTCGGCGAGCAACAACCCGAGGACGAGCGGACCCGACTGTCAGCCTGGATCCGGTTCGCCACCGCGTCAGCGTACCTCGTCCTCGCCCGCAACGGTGACAGGGGAGCCGCCGAAAAGGGGACGGAGCTGCTGTCGTCGCTTGTCGACAAGACCAATGGCAAGCAGCGGAAGAATTGGCCCAGCATCGACACTGCCCGCATCAGGCTGGCACAGCTCGCCGGGAACCCCAGGGACGTCCAAGCCATCCTGGACGGCATCCCTCCCGGCGACGATGCCAACATCGAGAGCTATCGCATGTGGCAGTTGGTGGCGGCGGGCCAGCTCGCAGAAGCGCGACGTTCTCTCGAGCGATCCAGGATCGACGGGGACGGTCGGTTGGTCAGCGACATCATGATCAAGTTTCTGGAGCAGGTGCCGGCGTCGGCTCTGGAACTCAAGGTCAGGCAGGTGGTCGCGAACAGGCACCCATACTCGGACTACATGCGGCTGATGCTGTACGTGTTGAAGGCCCGCGAAGACGAACCGGCGGCGAGACAGGAACTGGAGAAGCGATGGGTTGATATCGTCAAGCAGAAAGAGACCGCCGCAGGCACGTGGAACTCTCGGGTCGAGCGCGGAGAGGACGTTCAGGTGTGGCAAGAGATGCTTGTCGGATACTTCCTCGGCCACGCCTCTCGCGAGGATCTGCTCGCTTGGGCGGCCAACCCGGAACATCCCGATGCGATGACGGAGACGCCCGTCGAATATCGCGGCGAGCTCCATTTCTACGACGCCCAGCTGCAATCGGTGACCGGCGATCAAGCCACGCGACGGGAGCGGGTCATGCGGAGCCTGAACGAGGTGAGATCGAGCGGGCCTTTCGACTTGAACGAGTACCGCATGGCGCTTTATCAGCTGCGCATCCTGGAGGAGTCACGCTGACGGGCTGCGGGCACGTTCAGGGCTTCCAGGGCTCAACATGCTTCAGAGGTTCTCCCTTACCAGGTCCCACACGTCGCCGGCGCGGCCGCCGAGCATGGCTTTGGCCGAGTAGAGCGCGGTGCCGAACGCCTGCTCGGGACCGACGAAGGGCGGCATGACGAGTTCCATGCGGCTGGTGACGACATCGAGCAGTGCCGGACCGGGCTGGCTCAGCCAGTCCTTCACCGCGGTGTCGAGATCGGCCGCCTTCTCGACGCGCTGCGCATGGAAGCCGATCGCCTCGGCGACGCGCGAGAAGTCGGGGTTCACGAGATCGGTGTAGGCGTTCAACAGGCCTTCGACCTTCATCTCCAGCTCGACGAAGCCCAAAGCGCCGTTGTTGAACACCACGATCTTGAGCGGGATCTTCTCCTGGATGGCCGTCAGGAGATCGCCCATCATCATGGCAAGCCCGCCGTCACCCGACATCGAGATGACCTGACGGCCGGGAAAGGCGCGCTGCGCGCCCAGCGCCTGGGGCATGGCGTTGGCCATGGTGCCGTGGGTCAGGCTGATGAGGGTGCGACGCTTGCCGTTGGCCTTGACGTGGCGCAGCAGCCAGACCGTGGGCGAGCCGCCGTCGGCGGTGAAGATCGCGTCCTCCGCGGCATGCCTGTCGATCAGATGGGCGAGGTACTGCGGATGGATCTTGCCCTCGTGCGCGACTGCGCGCCTTTCCAAGGCTGCCAAGGCCTTGTCATGGCGGGCCACGCAATCGTCCAGGAAGCCGCGCTCGTTGCGCGCCGTCACCTTGGGCAACAGCGCCGCCACCGTCGCCTTGATGTCGCCGACCACGCCCAGCTCGACGGGATGGCGACGGCCGAGGTGCGTCGGGTCGATGTCGACCTGAATGATGCGCGCCACGTCGGGATAGAACTGGCGCCAGGCGAAGTCGCAGCCCAGCAGCAGCAGCGTGTCGCAGTTTTTGATGGTGTGGTAGCCGCCGGCCGTGCCCAGCATGCCGGTCATGCCGACATTGCAGGGATTGTCGTATTCGATGAAGTCCTTGGCGCGCGAGGTATGGGCCACCGGCGCCTTGAGCTTCTCGGCGAGCGCCACGATCTCGTCATGCGCCCCCTGGCAGCCCGAGCCGCCGTAGATCGCGACGTTCGTGCCCTCGTTCAGGATCCGGGCGATGCGGTCGAGCTCGGCATCGGACGGCCTCACCAGCGGTTCGGCCGTGTGCACGGTGAAGGCCGCCTCCGGCGGCGCAGTCGCCTTGGAGATGTCGACCGGCATGACCAGCACCGCAACGCCGCGCTTGGCCAGCGCCGCCTGGCAGGCCATCGCCGCCTTGCGCCGCGCCTGCGCGGGCGAGCGGATCTCGGAGCAGAAGACGCTGCAGGCGCGATAGACCTGCTCGAAGTCGACCTCCTGCGGGAAATCGAAGTCCCGCTCCTCGGAGGTGATCTGGCTGGCGATCAGCACGACGGGGGCGCGATTGCGGTGAGATTCGAACAGTCCATTGATGAAATGCAGGCTGCCCGGTCCGCAGGAGCCCGCGCAGGCCGTGAGCTCGCCCGTCAGCAGCGCCTCGGCACCGGCCGCGAAGCCGCCCGCCTCTTCGTGCCGGACATGCACCCACTGGATCCCGCTGCGGCGTATCGCGTCGGTGACGTAGTTCAGTGTATCGCCCGGCACGCCCCAGCAATGCCTCACGCCGGCGGCCTCGAGGGTCTCGACGATCACTTCAGCGACGGTCTGGCTCATGACGGTTCCTCCGTTTCCAGGACTTTGCCACGACGCCGGGCATTCTGCGAAATTGCCGGCTTGGAAGGCCACTCATACGAGCGTTTAATGGCGAGTCGCGGAGGTTGCCCTGATGTCACCCGACTCTGTCACCGCTACGCGCCCTGCCGATTCCCGTTACGCCGCGCTGGAAGAGCGCATCATGGCCCGCGACCAGAAGGGCGCAAGCGAGGTCTATTACGGGCTGGTCCGTGACGGCCGGCCGATCACCGAGATGCTGCGCGAGGCCGTGCGTATCCACGCTCCCTACACCCACGTGCCCTATCACGAGCGCATGGACGACGGGTACGTGAACTTCGTGAACAACGATCACTGCCTGCTGAGCGCGCGGGCCAGCCTGAACCTGGCGAAGATGCTGCCGGGCGCCGCTTCCGGCCTGCCGCTGGCGCAGACCATCTGGTACATCCCGACCGGCCTCGACATCTGGAACCAGAAGATCGCCAGGGCGCCCGGACACTATGCGCGCGGCTTCCAGATGCCCGACGGCCCGCCGCCGGTGCCGGTCGTGCACTGGCCCGACCAGGCGCCGATGGTGCTGGACGGGCCGCTGAAGCAGCGGCTGGGCCAATGGATGACGCTGGTCCATCGCGGCAACGTGGTCGATGCCTACCGCGTGTTCCTCGGCCTGATGCAGAACCCGGCCGAGCGCCGCGCCGCCCTGGCCGAGCTCTGCTTCGCCGGCCTGATCGACGTGCAGGACCGCTCCTTCCAGAACCGCTCCTACACGACCGGCCACAAATCCTTCCGCGCCCGCGCCACCGTCGAGCTGGGCGAGGCGATCGGCTGGGACGACGCGCACGACGTGCTCTATGCCGGCGCGCTCGACATCGCCGTTGGCCCGCGCTGGTACTCGCTCTACGAAGTGGCCTGCAACGCCATCACCGTCTATCTCGAGGGCCAGAGCCTGCACGCCGTGCCCTACAGCGGCACCACCGAGCAGGAACGCGCGATCCTCGCCAACAACACGGCGCCGCTCGACGTCCGGGAGACCGAGGCGCTGATCGAGGTCATCCTGCGCGAGCCCGAGCCCGCTTACCTGCCTCACCTCACGGCTCTGCTGAAGGCCGGGAAGAGCCCGCGTGCCCTTCTCGACGCCATCCAGGTCGGCGCCGCAACGGTTGCCCTGGAAACCCACGACGAGCTCAACTTCTCCCTGCCGCAGCATTGCTACGAGTACGTCAATACACAGGGCTGGTTCTGGGACGCGTTCGAGCATCCGCAGCGGCTGAAGCTGCTCTACCTCGCCGCCGCCTATCTCAACCAGAACGCCTGGCATCAGAAGCTGACCGGCGATCTCACGCCACCGCGCATCGAGACGCAGACCCTCCGCGGGCTCGATGCCGAGGCGGTCGCAGGCCGCGGCGAAGCGGCCTGCGTGGCGCTCGATTCGCCCAAGGCGCTGGGCTGGGTCCAGGCCGCGCTCGATGGCGGGCTCGACCGAAACAGCGATATCGGGCCGCTGGTGCGCGCCATCGCGATGGCCTGCTCGCGGCTCGGCAACGATCCGCACAACCAGGAGATCGCCCTCTGCATGCTGGAGGACTTCGGCAAGAACCGGAATCCCCTGAGGGGCCGCCTGCTGCTGGCCGCCGCGCACCACACGGCGCGGCATCGCAAGTACGGCGACCCGCTGGATTGCAGCCGCCGCTTCGGCAAGGCGCTGGGCGTCGCCGCACTCGCCTGACATCCAGGCAAGGCGCGCGCCCGGCATCAGAGCTTGATCACGTACATCACGAACGGTTCGGCCGGCAGGCTCCTACGCTGGTAGAGCATGTGGGCCGGCAGATTGTGCGGCTCGGTGCCAACCCAGGCCGCGGCGCAGCCGAGCTCACGGCCGAGCGCGACCGCGGTCTCGAGCAGACGCCCGGCGATGCCTCGTCGCTGAAAGGCCGGCGCCACGCCCAGTTCGTCGATATAGAGCTCGATCGGCCTGAGATCGGGATGGTGGTGCAGCACGGCAGCGAGCTGGCCCACCATCTCGCCGTCGGCGAAGGCTGCGATGAAATAGTGGCCGGGCATGGCGAGATAGGCCGCGAGACGACCCGCTTCCACGGCACGATCGAACACGCCTTCCGCGACGCGGTCGAAGTGGGCAGCGTCACCCGGGCCAAGGCGCCTGATCTCGATGGTCATGGCGCAACATAGTAGTTAGCCTCCGCGCCATGGCCTACGTCTTTGACCTCGGCAACCCCGCGACCAACGCCAATCCGTTCCCGGAGTTCGCGCACCTGCGCGTCGACGACCCGGTGCACTGGTCGCCGGCGATGAAGGCGTGGATCATCACGCGCTACGCCGATGTGAAGCAGGTGGCGCTGAACAATCGGCAGATCTCGGCCGACCGCCTGACGCCGTTCTTCAAGGCCAATCCGGAATACCGGAAAGGGTCGATCGAGAGCCTCGTGCGCTATCTCAATCACTGGATGGTGTTTCGCGATCCGCCGGACCACACCCGCCTGCGCCGGCTGTTCACCAAGGCCTTCACGCCGACCGCGGTCTCCAACCTGACGCCCAATATCGAGGACATCGTCGCCCATCTGATCGACGGCATGCAGGCCAAGGCCAGGCGCGGCGAGCCGGTCGACTTCATCGCCGACTTCGCCTATCCCCTGCCCGCCTCGGTGATCATGGATCTCCTGGGCGTGCTGCGCGCCGATCTCGAGCGCGTGAAAGTGTGGTCCGACGACATTGCGCTGTTCATCGGCACCGCCCAGGTGGCGGGCAACAAGTACCTGCGCGCCGAAGCCGGCGCCAAGGCAATGTCGGGCTACTTCCGCGACCTCGTCGAGGCGCGCACGGCCCGGCCGACCGGCGACATGATCAGCCAGCTCGTGCTGGCGCGCGACGACCGCGACGCACTGTCCACCGACGAGATCATCGGCACCTGCATCCTGCTGCTGTTCGCCGGCCACGAGACCACGACCAACCTGATCGGCAACGGCTTCCTCTATTCGATGAGGAACCGTGACCAGTGGGAACGCCTGGTCGCCGAGCCGGCGATGGCCGGCAGCGCCATCGAGGAATGGCTGCGCTACGACGGCCCCTCGGGTGCGTTCGCGCGCGTCGCCGCCGCCGACCTCGAGATGGGCGGCCGCACCATCCGCGAAGGCCAGCGCGTCTTTGCCTTCATGAACTCGGCCAACCGCGATCCCGAGGCGTTCGACGATCCCGAGCGCTTCGACATCGGCCGCACGCAGAACCCGCACATGACCTTCGGCCACGGCATTCACTTCTGTCTCGGCGCACCGCTGGCGCGGCTAGAATCAGAGATCGCCGCGACCCGGCTGGCCGAGCGCGTGCCGCAGATCCGTCTCGAGAACGGCGAACCGCAGTGGCACGATTCGCTGGTCCTGCGCGGGGTGAAGAACCTTCCGGTGGTGCTATGAAAGCGATGATCTGCCGCCAGTGGGGCGGCCCCGAGGACCTCGAGCTCGCGGACGTGGAGCCGGCCGCACTCGCGCGCGGCCAGGTGCGCATCCGCATCGCGGCCGCGGGCGTGAGCTTTGCCACGACGCTGGTGATCGCGGGCAAGTACCAGCGTCGGCCGCCCTTCCCCTTCGCGCCGGGCACCGAGATCTCGGGCGTGGTGACCGAGACGGCACCGGGCTGCAAACGGCTGAAGGTCGGCGACGAGGTGGTCGCTGTGCTCGACTGGGGCGGCCTCGCCGAAGAAGCCGTGGCGCACGAGGTCAATGTCTTTCCCAAGCCGAAGAACGTCGGCTTCGTCGAGGCGATCCAGCTTGCGATCTCCTACCCGACCTCGGCCGGCGCGCTCACCTGGCCGATGGCGCTCGACGTGCAGAAGGGCCAGACGCTGCTGGTGCATGCCGCGGCTGGCGGCGTCGGCATGGCGGCCGTCGAGATCGGCAAGATCCTGGGTGCGACGGTCATCGCGACCGCGGGTGGGGCGCGCAAGACGGCCTTCGCCAAGGCGCGCGGTGCCGACCACGTGATCGACTATGCGAGCCAGGACTTCCGCGACGAAGTGCTGAAGCTCACCGGCGGGCGCGGCGTCGACCGGGTCTACGATCCGGTCGGCGGCGAGGTCTTCGCCCAGTCCCTGCGCTGCATGGCGGTCGGGGGCCGCATCTGCCCGATCGGCTTCGCCGGCGGCACCATCCCGCAGATCCCGGCCAACATCCTGCTGATCAAGACCATCGCCGTGACCGGCTTCAACTACGGCTACTATGTCGGGTGGAGCCCGCACGACGCGCGCTTCGAACAGGCCGGCCGCACCTTCGCGCTGATGGAACGAATCCGCGGCTGGTGCGAGGCCGGGCTGTGCCGGCCGCACGTCGACCGCACCTTCCGGCTCGATCAGGCAGCCAAAGCGATGCGCGCGCTCCTCGAACGCTCGGTGACGGGGCGCGTGGCGATCGTGATGGGCTGATGCGACCCAGCCAGCTCAGCTCGGGCGCTGGCGCAGGAAGGCGGCCCGTTCGGTGGGCGAGTCGATGTGGGTCGCAAGCGACTGCCAGAGAAGCTCGACGGTCGAGACATTGGCGGCGGCGCGGCGCACCAGCACCCGGGCGATCGGTCCTACGAACTGGGTCAAGGCCGCCTGCGCCCGTTCGAGCTCCTGTTCGGGCAGGCTGATGCTGCCGCGACGGCCGCTGCTGTCGCTGAGCGGCGGGCCGCCTGCCGGGGGCGCAGGCGAACGGAGCCGCGCCAGCGAGGACGTCTCGCGGAGGAACCGCTCGCGGTCGGCCTCGCCGGGCACCGACTGGGCGAGTTCCGAAACCAGGTCGGCGGCGGAACGGCCGCGCGCGGCGGTCGTCTGGACGAGGACGCGGGCGACCGGACCGACATAGGCCCGGAGCTTGTCCTCCACCGACTTGAGCAACGTGGGATCGAGCGGCGAGTGCGGCCTGCGCCCGGCCGAGTCCTCGCGCGGCACGCGAGACCCGATCACCGTGGCGATTCTGGCCTCGGGCACGACGCGCGTGCTGTCGGGCGCCACCTCCTTCAATACCTGGCGCAGGGCTTCGGCCATGTCGGTGCCGGTATCGAACCGGTCCGCCGGGTGCTTGCCCATGGAGCGCTCGAGCACCAGCTGCAGGCGCGGCGCCGCATTGCGCACATGGGTCGGCAGGAGCGGCAGCCTGTCGTTCTGGATGCGGTGACTGACCTCGGTCACGTTGCGGCCCTGGAAGGCCCGTTCGCCGGCGACCATCTCGAACAAGGTGGCGCCGACCGAGAAGATGTCGGACCGGCCGTCGACGATGTCGTCGCCGCGACACTGTTCGGGGGACATGTAGGACGGCGTGCCGATGGTCGAGAAGACGGTCGTGGTCTCGACGTTCATCAGCTTCGAGATGCCGAAGTCGCCCACCTTCACCCGTTGATCGGCGGTCAGCATGACGTTGCCGGGCTTGATATCCTGGTGGATCACGCCCTGCTCGTGCGCGCTGGTCAGCGCATCGAGAACCTGCAGCACGATGGCGATGGCGTCCGGCACCTCCATGACCGGCGCATCGTCGAGAAGCTGGCGCAGGCTGCGCCCCGAGACGAACTCCATCGCCAGGTAGGGCTGCTCTTCATGAAGGGCGAAGTCATAGACCGCGACGATGTTGGGATGCGCGCAGCGGGCGGCTGCCTCGGCCTCGCGCCGGAAGCGCTTGATGTAGTCGGCACGGTCGGCGCCGCTCATCAGCTTGGTCGAGATCAGTTTGATGGCGACGGTCCGGCGCAGGACGGGATCGTGCGCCCTGTAGATCTGGCCCATGCCGCCAACGCCGACCAACTCCTCGACGACGTAGCGGCCGATGTTGGGCGGGAGCGGCTGCATGCCTACCGTCCCAGAACACCGCTCATGTGCCCTCCAGCATCCTCATGGCGTTCTGAAGGCTGCGATGCATCAGGTTGAACGACCGGCCCAGCGAGGAAATCTCGTCGTGTCCCTTGACCGGATACTCCGGTACGTCGGTCTTGCCGGCACTGACATCGCGCGCCAGCGCGGTGATCTCCTGTATCGGCTTCAGGATGACGAAGTGCATCAGCACGTTCAGAATCACCAGCATCGCCACGAACACCGCGCTGAGCGATGCAACGAACGCCAGCAGCGAGCGGTTGGCGCGAGCGAGCGCGACGCTCATCGGCACGGAGACGATCTGCGCCCCGATCACGTCGTTCAACTGCCAGCCAAATCCGTTGCTGTTGCCGTAGAGGTCGATCATGGTCGCCGGCGCCGCCGCCGGGGTCGAATGGCATTGCAGACAGGCCTTGTCGGTCAGGCGAAACGGCCGCGCGAAGGTCAGGAACGGACCCGTCGCCGTCTCGCGAAGGCCGACGAACTCGGCCAGCTTGGGATCATTTTTGAAGGCATGGATGACGTCCGACTCCCAGTTGGTGGCGCGGTCGGCCGGATTGGTCGGGTTGAGGGCCGCTTCCTTGTAGGAGTAGTCGGGAAAATCCTTCTGAAGCTGATGCAGCACGGTCTGCGCCGAATACGACGGCACCGAATGGGGCAGGAACCGTACCGCGAGCTGGTCGACGATGAGCGGCCTGATCTCGTTCTGGGTGTAGCCGCGGACGGCGGTGCCGCTGCGCATGATGAGCGTCGCTTCGTTCAGCATCTGCCGCCTGGCTTCCTCGATCGTGATCTCCCTGGCGAGGAACGTCGCGACCGCCAGGCCGATCAGGAAGGCGCTGATCATCACCAGATTGAATTTCGTCCGCAGGCCCACGGCATCACCCCTTGTCTTGATGCTTAGCGTCTCGATGCCGAGCGTCTCGATGCTCAGCGTCTCGATGCTCAGCGCACGCTATTGACGAGCTTGGTCGCTTGTTCGGCGCTGAGACGGCCCGTCAACTCAGCCTTGATCTCGAACTGATACCGACGAATGGCAGCGCGAGTTTCCGGCCCAAAGGTGGCGTCTATGCGGCCGGAGTAATATCCGAGGGTGGCCAGCGCCACCTGGACCTGCCGCCGGTCCTGATCTGACATGCGATCCTCGTCCACCATCACCTGCTGCGGCGGCGGTGCCGGTGCAGCCGGGGGCGGACTTGGCGCCGGCGCCGGAGCTGGGG
>JAEZIF010000398.1 GCA_023416135.1 Pseudomonadota bacterium | reverse complement strand
GTGACATCGGTGCTGCCGCCCGCCGCGAAGGGAACGACGATGCGGACGGGCCTGTCAGGCGCCCATCTGGCCTGGGCCTGGGCGGATCGACCGACCGCACCGGTCAGCATGGGGGCCAGCATCGGGGCCAGCATGAGGGGAAGGGATGCAAGGCCCTTCGCAAAGGATCGACGTTCCACGGCCGCACCGGTCAGCGGCGTACCCTCACCTTGCAATCGCATCCTGCCCTCTCAGTTTCATCGTTGATTGCTGGCAGAGTGCGCCATTTCGCGTGCGGCCTCCATGGCTGCCCTTCAGCGCCTGAGCGGACGCGTCTCATGGCGGAACGCCGATTCGATTTCATCCGCGCACGGGCGCGACCGGCATGCGCCTTTGGCGCCTGATGACCGGCTATCGCAGCAGCGGCGCCTTGCACCGTTGCTGCCGCGCCACGAGAAGACCATAGGCCGCAGCGAGCATCCCCGCGGCATTTCCGGCGCGGTTCATCAGCCCGGCGAGCGCCGGCAACCCATGGCTGTCGAGCCGCTCGGCATGGGCGGCTCTGCCACGGAGTGACTGGACCAGCGCCGGGCCGGTCTCGGCACAGTCGAGGAGTTGTCGCCAGGCCGCTGCCAGCACGGCATCGGTGGCGTCGCGCGGAACCCGCGCGAAGCGCCGGCCGCCATTCCCCCAGAGCCGCGCTAAATAGTCCTGAACAATCCCGACGCCTCGGACTGCGGGGCGCGAACCGCGACGTTGCCAGAGCGTCAGGTCGATTGCTGCCCCGGTCCCGAAGAGCGTCACCGGGCGTGCTACCAGCGCATCGCCCGCGCGCATCAGCCGGACCAGCACCATGCCCTGCCAGCCGCTGCGGACATTCTCCTCGAGCGCCTCGATCGCGGCGGCCATGGACTCCTCATGGTCGAGTGTCAGTGCAAGCCACTCGCCGGCGACATCGCGCACTGGCCAGACAAGTTGCTGTCCGAGGTCGTCGAAATAGGGCAGTGCAATCGCCGTGGGGAGGAGCAGGCAGGCGATGGGAGTCTCGACCGCCTCGAGACCGAGACCCGTCTGCCTCAGCCAGACCGCACGGAGATCGCGCCATTCGCGGACAACCCCCGGCCAGGCCGGATCGGGGCGCACGTCGCGAGCGCCGATCGTGGCGCGTGCGCTTGCAGCAGCGGAAAGCCGGTCGTCGATGGAGCGGCGCGCACCCTCGAGCGCGATCCGGGCGTGCGCCAGCACCGCCAGCGGCTCGGCCTGCCACATCGGCTGCACGCGCCACGCCACGGCGGGCTTGAAGGACGAATCCTGGCCGGCGCCCCGGGCGAGCGTGGTCGAGAGCCAACGTCCGGTCTCCGGCTCGATGAACCACGCCGTCACGCCGCGCGCGCCCGTATCCGTGTTCCAGCGCTCCCCGCCGCAGCCGATCAGGTGGAGCGGTGTGGCAAGTGCGAAGTCGCGTCTCCCCTTGCCCACCAGAGCGGAATGAGATGAGGTGCGATTGTACCTCATCTCATTCGCGCCCACAGGTGATCGTGGTTCGACAGGGCATGACGCGTCCGGCTGATTCCAGCCGGACGCGTCATGCTTCAGGCCTGTCTGCCGCTCCGGATCGCCGCCCGCCAAGGCGCGCGTCAGCGCGAAGGCGGTGGCGGCGAGCTCCAGCATCCGGTCGGGGTCGAAGCTGATGGCGCGTTGTCGCCTCAGCTTCACCTGCACAGCGATCGCCCGCAACATCGCGGCCAACCGCGGCAGGCTGTCGGCGCGCGAGGAGACCGACAGTTCGAACAGCGATTCCTCGAGCGGAAGCGGCGCGAGATTGAAGCCGAGCGCGGCCACTTCGCAAAGGCTCGCGGCGACCCGGTCAAGAAATGTGCGATCGACCTCCACCACGTCCGGCGCGGCATCCCTGTCATCGGCGGCGGTTTCCGGCGGCCCGCTGCCGAAATGCCGTCGCGCGGCGAGGACCGCCGCCGCGTGGTAGGCCTTGGCTCGGGTTTTCGCCACTTTGGAAACGATGCCGTCGAAGCCCTGGCCGCGCAGGATACGGACAGGCTCATCGAGGCCGGCGAATCCGACCGCAACGGCGTTGGCCGACGGCTCGACATGCGTGGCCGCGTCCATCAGTTCCAGCGCAGCGCGCCAATTGGCCTTGCCCGACCAGCGCTCGAGTGCGGCCATATCGAGCGCCGCGACGATCTTCTCGGCCTCGCCGTTGGCGTCCCCGTCGCTGGCGGCCACCTCCTCCACGTTGCGCAGCAACAGCACAGCGGCGATTCGGTGGCGGCAGACCGCGACCGACTTGCACGCGCAGTCCGCCGCGCGAGGGCCGCGCGTGTCGAGCGTGACGAGCTGTCCGTCCGCCTCGACGGCCGCCCTGCCGTCTCCCGTGGATATCAGCCGCAGCTTGCCTTCCGCGACGTCGCGATGCGCGCGCCGGACCAGTCCCGGGTTGGCGAGGGTCGCGAGCGCGGCATCGTCGAACGCCGCCAGGCTGGCCCTGAGCGCGGCGTCGATCACGCGATCACGCCCCCGACCCATTCGGCGAACCGATCCGGCGTCAGCGCTGCGACCTGCATGCCACACGCGGCCAGCCGCTCGGCCATGCGCCGGTCGTAGACGGGAGCGGCATCATCACTGAGCGCCCCCAGCCCCAGCAAGGTGACCCGCGCCGACGCCATCCGCCGCGTGGCTGCCAGCATTTGCACCACCGATCCGCCTTCTTCAAAGTCGCTGACCAGTACGAAGACGGTGCGGGTCGGCTGGGTGATCAGCGTCTCGCAATATTCCATCGCCATGGCGATGTTCGTGCCCCCGCCGAGCTGGACCGACATCAGCACCTCGACCGGATCGTGCGCCTCACTGCTGAGATCGACGACCGAGGTGTCGAAGACAATCAGCTTCACCTCGACCGCGGGCAGCGCGGTGAGGATCGAGGCCATGACCGCCGAATAGATGGTCGAGGCCAGCATCGATCCCGACTGGTCGACGCACAGGATGATCGTCCAGGGCAGGCGTCGCCGGCTGCGGCCATGGAAGCGGAGCCGATCGGCAACGATCACGCCGCGCTGCAAGTCCCTGTTCTTGAGGTTGTCGCGGATCGTGGCGCGCCAGTCGAAATTCTGCATCGATCTCAATTGGCTGCGCCGGAAGCGGTTCGGGCGCCCGGCGAGCGCGGCCTCGACGCGAGGACGCAGCCCCCGGACGATGTCCTCGACGATCTTGCGCGACACCTCGCGGATCTTCTCGCGCATCGCCGGATCGGCAGTGCCCTTGAATCCGATCAGCGACTTGAGCAGGTCCTTGTTGGGCTCCAGTGCGTCGAGCACCGCAGGATCGGACAGCAGCTCGCGCATGCCGAAATTGTCGATGGCGTGCGCCTGCACCGTCTCGCACACCGACTGCGGGAACAGGTCGCGCAGCTCGCCCAGCCAGCCGAGCGGCGTAAGCCGGGTCGGGTCGAGCGATCCCGCGCGGCCCTTCGCATCCTTGCCGCGCCCGAGGCCGCGCCGTTCCATCTCGCGGGCATATAGATAGTCGAGCGCACGGTCGGCCCGCCGCTCCACGCCGCTCAATCCTTCGGCGGGTAGGGACCGTTCGGCATAACGACCAAGCACCAGCCGCCAGCGCCGCAGCAGGACGGGATCGCTCATGTCACACCGTCCCGTACCAGCACCTCGGCCAACTCGCGGTCGAGCTGGAGATTGCGGTTCAACTCGGCTTCCGAGATCTCGACGCGCACGGCGAGCTGCTCCGGGTGCGCGCCGAGGCGGCTCGCGACTTCCTCAGCCAACCGATCGACCTCGCGCGGGTCGAGCGGCATCAGCGCGAGGCGGAGATGTGGCAGCAGCGCGTGGAACGTCGCATCGTCGACCCCCGCGACGACATCGTTCAGCGCCGCGATGATCTCCGGCACCGTCCACAGCAGCTCGCGCGCGATGGCGATCACGCCGCCGAGGAACGACAGCCGCTCACCCAGCTCGACATAGCCGCTCGCCAGCTCGCCGCGCAACCGCTCGCCCAGCGCGCCCGGATCGCCTTGGCCGTCGATCAGCGCGAAGGCAGTCACCGCGCCCGCCAGCTTCGGCGCCAGCGGCCGCGCCTGCAGCCGGGCGAGCGCTTCGTCGAACAGGGCGATATCGATTCGCGCTCCGGACGATCGCGCCAGCTCGATCAGCCCGCGCAGGTCGGCAAGCGCACTCACGGCGTCGCGTAGCTGCTCATCGCCGCAATCGGCCAGCTCGGGGAGCAGGACCAGCACACGACGCCAGGCAGCGCCGATCAGATGGTCGAGCGGGCCGCTGTCGGCGATTCCCAGCGCCTCTCGCCCGCGGCGGAGCAGCACCAGATCGGTCAGCGCGGCCACCACGGAACCGAGCTGCGGATCCTCGATGACCTGGGTCTCGACCAGCGCGAGGACGACGCTCGCCTGCTCGCCGAGACCGGCACGGCAGGCGGCCGCGAACAGGTCGATCGCCGCCAGCACACTCCTGGCCTTACCCTGTCCGGACAGCTCAGCCAGCTTCTGCGCGATCGTGAAAGCCAGCACCTCGACCAATGTATCCGCTGCCTCGGAAAGCTCTATCAAGCGCGATTCGACGAGCGGCGACCAACACACCGACCAGACCTCGTGCAGCCGGTCGAGCGAGACGTCGTTGCGGAAGTCGGGACCGGCGGTGCGCCGGCTGAACTGCGCCTCGATCAGCGCCATGGCGTGGCAGAAGCGGCTCGCCTCGCGATGCCGCGGCTTTCGGTAGATGTCGAGCTCGCGGTTGCGCCGCTCGCCATCGGCGACAGTGAAGCCCAGCGACCGCGCCTGCGACCGCACGGCCTCCACCAGCGGCGGCAATCCGGCCGAGGGCGGAATCTCGCCGATCGCCGAGCCCGTCAACCAGGAGCGCAGCTCGTTGAGCAGCGGCACCTGCGCGACCGCGATCTCGTCCTTTATGAAGCTGGAGCGAACGGCGTCGAGAATGTCGTCGCGCGCCGGAAACGGGCGACCGCGCAGGGAGGCCAGTCGCTCGGCCTGCTCTATGGCATTGGCGACCACAGGAAAGGACGGCGCCTCGATCCCGCCGGCGGACCGAAGATGCGCCGCGAAGCCGGTGATCAGCGCAAGCGCCAAGCCCTGCCCGCCGTCCGCACGCGCCTGCCACAGGCGGTCATAGAATCCCGGCAGCGGCAGCCCTGCGCCGTAACCGCTCAATGCATCGAGTTGCCGCATCCCGTAGCGGATCATGTACGAACGCCCGGCCCCCGCCCTTGCCGAGACAGGCTTGGCCGCAGCAGGCTCGAACAGCGCCGAGGCATGAAAGCCGCCTACCACGGCGACGATCGGGCCGGAAACGATCGCGCGCATCTCGGCCAGGATCGCCCGCATCTGCGCCTCGCGCGCCAAAGTGCCGTCCTGCTCCATCTGCACCGGTTCGGTGGCGGCCCGGATACAGGCGCAATAGCGGGCGACATCGCCGAAGAAACCCTGCCAGTCTTCGTCGGCGATCCGCGCCTCGAACAGCTGGTCCCACACTTCGTTGCCGTCGCGGCAGCCTAGCTCGCGCGCCAGCGCAGTGACATAGGCGCCAGCGTCGAAGGGCCGCTCGTCGCCGAGAAGCGACCGCGCCGGCTCTCCCGCACCGTTGAACAGCATCTCGCGCGATGTCGACGGCAGGTCCATGAAGCGGACGGGCAGGCGATCGGCTGCGGCCGCCTGCAGCGCGATCAGTTCCGGGCTGTGCGCACAGACGGGAAAGTAGCTCGCTACCCGACGCGTCGCATGGCCCGCCTCCGCCTCGCGCAGCGCGACGATGGCGACTGGTGCGCGGGTGCACGGATCACACAGCTGCTCAATCAGTGCGTCGAAGTCGCACGGCCCTTCGACCGCGATCGCTGCCGGCCTGACCGCCCTGATCAGCCGCTCGAGCTGCGCCGCGCAGGCCGGGCTGTGGTGGCGGATCGGCACCACCCAAAGCTCCCTTGTGGCATGGTGGAGCGGGACGTCCTCCACAGCGGTCAACCGAGCTTCAGCGAACGCGCCGCCTGGTAGAAGTCCTTCCACGCGCCCGAGCGCCCGGCGCGCTCCTTGACGATATGGTCGACATAGGCGCGCAGCCGCCTGCCGTCCTCGGGCGAATCCTTGAGCACCACGCCCTGGATCTGCCGGGCGACATGCGCCGCCGAAAGCCTGCCGTCGTCGAGATAGGCCGCTTCGAGCGCCGCGGCGTGGAGCACGTTGACCGCCTCCGCCGTAGACATGACGGCATCGGGCCGGTTGAGGCTGGCGCCCTCGGCGGTGCGGCCGGTGCGCAGGTCCTGGAAGGTGCGCACCAGCACCTCGGCCACGTCGCGCTCGCCGGAGACCGTCACGCCCGCGGGCCCCAGCCGTTCGCCGAGCTGCTTCAGCACCAGTTCGCGCTCGAACGCCGGGTCGGCGATCGGATGGACCGTCTCGAAGTTGAAGCGCCGCTTGAGCGCGCTCGACATTTCGTGGACCCCACGGTCGCGCAAGTTGGCGGTGGCAATCACGTTGAAGCCCGACACGGCGCTGGCAACGGTGTCGGGGCCGAGCTCGGGCAGCGCGAGCGCCTTTTCGGACAGAATCGAGATCAGCGCGTCCTGCACCTCCGGCGGGCAGCGGGTGATCTCCTCGAACCGGATGATCCGCCCGCTGCGCATCGCGTTGAGCACCGGCGACGGCACCAACGCTCGCTCGCTCGGCCCCTCGGCCAGCAGCAGCGCATAGTTCCAGCCGTAGCGGACATGGTCCTCGGTGGTCCCCGCCGACCCCTGCACCACCAGCGCGGACGTGCCGCAGATCGCGGCGGCGAGGAGCTCGGAGAGCAGCGACTTGGCCGTGCCCGGCTCGCCCACCAGCATCAGGCCCTGCTGGCTCATCAAGCTGACGATCGCGCGGTCGACCAGCGGGTCGTCGCCGTAGAATTTGCGCGAGATGCCTGCCTTGGGATCGCCGACCAGGAAGCGGCGCACCGCCCGCGGCGACAGCCGCCATCCGGCCGGCCGGGGAAAGTGGTCGTCCGCGGTCAGCGTCGCGAGCTCGGCGGCATAGCGTTGCTCGGCGGGCGGGCGGATCGACAGGATCCCGGACATCAGATGCAAACCTTCTTCTGCCATTCGGGGTCGAAGCCCGTCCCCTTCGCGGCGATGTCATGCAGGTCGCGCCAGCACTCCGCAAGCAGGACCGGCGGCACCTCGGCGAGCGCGACCTGACCTCCACCGCTCCCGCCGCCCCGAAGCTTTCGAAAGCTCAGCGACTGCAACGCGGTCGACCGGCTCTCCTCCGGCAGCGGGCCGCCGGTGAACTCGATCTCCGCCACCAGTCCAGCTTCGCGATAGGTCTTCTCGTAGGTCACGAACCAGCCGCCGTCCTGTGCCTGACCACGCTGGTATCCCAGCTTTGCCGCTGAGCCGCGCAGCGTGAAGCTCTCGACCATCCAGCCTTCGCGGTCGGTGATCCTTCGCTCCCTGCCCTGCCCTTCACCGAGCTGCATCGAGCCGCGGCCGAGCTGGTTGAAGGGCGGTTCCACCGCATAGGTCCCAAGGTGCGTGCGCCACGCCGCGACCATCTCCTCGTCCAGCAGCGAGGCGTGCGCCAGCCGAATATCTGCAAACATCGCCAGATCAACCCTGCTGTCGGCGGCGTCGGTGTAGCTGCCATCACCCAGCGGACGGAACGTGGCGACCAGTCGCCCCTCGGCATCGAGCCCTTGCCATACCAGCCGGGCGGCCAGCCGACCGACGATCGGATGGCCAGCGACGAAGCTCTCCCATTCGGCGCGCGTCCAGCTCCGCTGCAGGCACATCGCCTCCTGCAGCCGTTCGGTCTGCGCAGCGAGCACCTGCTTCACTTCCTTGCGCGCGGTGGCGAGTCGCTTCTTCGCCGCCTCGATCATGGGTCGCTCCTCATCGATACGCGGGCCCGGCAAGGCTTTCACCTCGCGCCCCTCGGCATTGAGGATGATCACCGCGTCCCGAGCATCGAGCTGGAGGCGATAGAATCGGCTCTCGCCGCATTCGAGCTCCTGTGTGCCGTCGGTGTCGAAGCCGCCGGTTGGAACCGTGCGGTCGGCGAGTTGGCATCTGCTCCAGCTGTTGCGCTTCGCAACCGCTTCGACCAGCGCCGCGGCATGCGCCTGCACGCTGCGCTGCTTCGAGCGGTTGGCAGCCGAGAGGAGTAGCTGGAGCGTTGAGCCGGTGCCGATCGCCGCAAGCAGCTCCAGCAGCCCTTTGGCTTGGGAGACGCGGGACCCATGAGCCTTGAGGAATACCGCTACACGCCGGGCGGCGTCGGCGCCGTTCACGCGCGAGGCCAGCGCCAGCACGCCCTTGCTGTCCGCCGCGCTGCCCAGACAGGATGCGGCCTTCGCCTGCTTGAGCTGCGCGAACACCACGTCCTTGTCGATCGGCCATTGGTCCGCACTTCCCGGAAACTGCTTCACGAAGCTCAGATGCTGTCGCAGCGTCGCATCGACGTTCTGTAGGGCATAGGCATTCGCCTCCTCGTCGGTCGGCATGCGCGTGTCCTCGTCGATCCAGCCGGTGAGGATCATCCAGCCGAGACGGTGCGCATCGTCGACCCGCAGCCGGTCGAGCCAAAGGTTGATGAGTGCATTACCGCCTGGCTGCTTGAGCTTGGCCGCCAGCACGACCCACCATTGCGGGAGCACCGGATCGACCGGCGTGCCGTCCATCCACTTGAGCGATGGCAGACGATCGAAGGGCAGCCACTCCAGCCCTTTCGGCCGCGGCTTGGCGAGACCGACCTTCGCCTCCCTCACCAACATGGCATGATCGAAGTATTCGGAGACGTCCTCGCCCAGGCGCTCGAGCGCCGTGATCATGGCGACGCGGGCAAGATCGCTGCGCTCCTTCGCCAATGCCTTGCGGATCGCCGGTGTTTGCTCGCGTTCACCCCGTGTCGCCAGCCAGTCTGCCGCCAGCGCGCGCGATTCCTGCCGACCATCCTGAAGCTGCAGCGCGATCGTACTCCCGATCCCCGGCGTGTGCTGGAGCAACGCCCGCACGCCTTGCCGCAGCCGAGCAGAGCTGTCGCCGGCCAGCAGCATCAGCGGTCCGCGATAGCGCTCCGGCAGCTTGGGGAACATGCCCAGCAGCTCGAGCGCCGGCATCCGCTCCATGGCCGCGCGGCCGCTCTGCGACACCAGGCCCAGCGCCTCGTCGAGCTCGGCAAAATGATGACAAAGCACAGGCCAGATCGGCGTCTCCAGTTCAGGCAGCGGCGCGTACCACTGACGCGTGAGGTGTTCCTTGATATGGTCGTGCCCGCCCGCCCTCACCCAAAGGGCGAGGATCACGCGGATATCCGCCCCTTTCGCAAGTCGATGCTGAACGGCAGCGCCAATCGGCCCGCTCCACTCGCCGAGCACTCCCTGGATATGCCCGCTGCTCATGGCCACGGCCAGGCGAACGAGGTGATGGAGCGTGAGGCGCGGGTCATGCAGGAACTCGTTCACGGCCGGATGCTTCAGCTGATGGAAGCGGAGCCAGTCGACCGCCTGCTGATCGCATTGCAATTGGATCGGTTGCGTCCCTCCGGCCAGTTGAGCCAGCCGTTCCAGGTCGCGCGAGTCCTTGGCACTGTACTGGCGGCTCCAATGCCAGTCCTTGTCTTCCTTCGCCTCGGCCTTCCCTGCCGCCAACAGACGGTTGAACTCCGCCATCGCCGGTTCCAGCAGGCGCAGCATTTCGGGCGGTACCGGGCTCGGTTCGGGTAAGGACTCAGGCGCCAGCTCGACCCAGCTGCCATCGACCGCCCAGTAGCCGTGCGGGCCATCAGGCCGACAGGGCGAGGATTTATCCGCGTCCGGCGATCGCGCAGCGGGTCGCACTGCCATGGACGCCCGATCGAGCGCGGCGAGCACCTTGGCCGCGCTTTCTCCGGCACGCCACTCAGCCAACAGCGGCGCGCCGGCCTCGCCCAATGCCGCCGCCGCGACTTCGACCAGTGCGACCTTGCGGCCGGGTGCCGCGGTCTGGACCTGAGCGCGAAGGGCATCGGCGAGCGCCGCTGTGTTGGCGCCCGTCAGCACTTGGCAGGCCTTGGCACGAGCCTTCTTGGACGATCCCGTCGCGGTATCCAGCAACAGGTCGAGATACGCATCGTGCAGTTTGAAGTGGCCGATTGCAGTCGCGAGTTCCACCCGCGCATCCGCGCCAAGCGCCGCAAACGCGGCGTGAACCGCATCGCGCGCTCCGGCGAGCCATTCCCCCACTCCCGCCAACCGATCCAGGCTATTGAAGAAATCATAGTTCGTGGCATCGCGGCAGAACAAGATGTCGAGCGTCAAGGCCGTGTCCTGGTCCACGAGCGCCAACAGCGTTGCAATCGGCTGTTCTTTCCGTCCATGGTCGAGCCAGATCCTGGTGACATGCCGCAGCCAATCAGGCGACTTCTTGCTGCCGAAATACCCGTAACCGTGAGTGATCGGCTCGAGCGCCGCGATCGCTTCGCCCATGCGCCGCATCTGGTCGACACGCCAAGCGGCAAGGTTCGTGAAGACCTTGTCCTCGTCGTACTGTGCATAATGGTATGAACGCTGCTGCCAAGCGATGCGCGCGGCATTGCCCTGAAGCGTCGAGAGAACCGAAGGATTGTCACCTTCGATTACAAAGCGCGTCACTTGACCTGGGAGATCGGGATCGACCGTCCCGATCTTCTTGAAGTGGTCAGAGATTCTGCCGGCCGGCGGACCATCTCCTGTCCCCGGCAGCAGATCGCCGGAGAGGCCGAGGCCTTGCCGCAGCCCTTTCAGCAATCCACTCATCATCCCGCCCCTCCATCCTCTGGTGCACATAGAGACGCGTCCGATTCATGGACCGCCGTCCCCTCTAATGGCTACTGGGCCCCTGAACGACTACAACCCTTACGCGAATAGTAAACAACTAGTGCGCCATTGTATCCAAAGCCCGCTCTCCTTTGAAGCGGCTTTACATTGACTGGAACGGGAGAACGCCAGCCCGCTAGAGTGAAAACCAAATGGGAATGGCAACCGCGTACGTCAGCGAATTTCGCCGAAATTACGCTATCTGTGGTGCTCGCCGCCGGGACCAACTCACGGGATGGACGCTTCGCGTCCTTCTCCGGGTGAGGTTGTCGTGGAGCGGGTTGCACGATTCCGCTCTTCTCGGAAAGGCACTACCCGCCCGGATGAAGCCCCGGCGCCTCCTGGCCCGTCCGTTCCACGTATTCCGTGTAGCCGCCGCCGTACTGATGAACGCCGTCGGGCGTCAGCTCCAGGACTCGATTCGAGAGCGCGGCCAGGAAGTGGCGGTCATGCGAGACGAACAGCATGGTGCCCTCGAATTCCGCCAGGGCGGCGACCAGCATCTCCTTGGTGGCCATGTCCAGATGGTTCGTCGGTTCGTCGAGAACCAGGAAGTTCGGCGGGTCGAACAGCATCTTGGCCATGACCAGGCGCGCCTTCTCGCCGCCGGACAGCACGCGGCAGGGCTTCTCGACGTCGTCGCCGGAAAAGCCGAAGCAGCCGGCCAGCGAGCGCAGCGCGCCCTGCCCGGCCTGCGGGAACGTCCCGTCCAGCGATTCGAAAACCGTATCGTCGCCGTCCAGCAGGTCCATGGAGTGCTGGGCGAAGTAGCCCATCCTGACACTGCTGCCGAGGGTCACGGTGCCCTGGTCCGGCTCGGTCGCGCCCGCCACCAGCTTCAGCAGGGTGGATTTGCCCGCGCCGTTGGCGCCCAGCACGCACCAACGCTCCTTGCGACGCACCCGGAGATCGAGCCCCTCGTAGATCGGCTGGCTGCCATAGCCCTTGTGGACGTTCCTGAAGCTCGCCACGTCGTCGCCCGAGCGCGGCGGGCTGCGGAACTCGAACTGGACGGACTGGCGGCGCCGGGGCGGCTCCACCTTCTCGATCTTGTCCAGCTTCTTCACGCGGCTCTGGACCTGGGCGGCGTGCGACGCCCGCGCCTTGAAGCGCTCGATGAACTTCATCTCCTTGGCGAGCATCGCCTGCTGGCGCTCGAACTGCGCCTCGCGCTGCCTCTCGCCCACCGCACGCTGCTGCTCGTAGAAATCGAAGTCGCCCGAATAGGCGGTGAGCGAACCGCCGTCGATCTCCACGACCTTGCCGATGATGCGGTTCATGAACTCGCGGTCATGCGAGGTCATCAGCAACGCGCCGTCGTATTTCTTGAGGAAATCCTCCAGCCAGATCAGGCTTTCGAGGTCGAGATGGTTGCTCGGCTCGTCCAGCAGCATGCCGTCGGGCCGCATCAGCAGGATGCGGGCGAGCGCCACGCGCATCTTCCAGCCGCCCGAGAGCAGGCCGACGTCGCCGTCCATGCGTTCCTGGCTGAAGCTCAGGCCCGCCAGCACCTCGCGCGCCCTTGCATCCAACGCATAGCCGTCGAGCTCGTCGAAGCGCCCCTGCACCTCGCCATAGCGCGCCACGAGGGCGTCCATGTCGCCGGCCCATTCCCGATCGACCATGTCGGGATCGGCCATCGCGGCCTCGAGCCTGGCCATTTCGGCGGCGAGCTCGCTCACCGGCCCGACGCCGTCCATCACCGCGGCGACCGCGCTCTTGCCCGACATCTCGCCGACATCCTGGCTGAAATAGCCGATCGTCATGCCGGCATCGACCGTCACCTGGCCGTCGTCGGGCTGCTCCTCGCCGGCGATCATGCGGAAGAGCGTCGTCTTGCCGGCGCCGTTGGGCCCGACCAGCCCCACCTTCTCTCCCTTCTGGATGCCCATCGACGCGTCGATGAACAGGATCTGATGGCCGTGCTGCTTGCTGATGTTGTCGAGACGAATCATGAGGTGTTCTTTGTCATCCTGAGGCGCGGTTCGTCGCGCGAGCGGCGCGATCAAGCAGGAACGTATGTCAACCTGATGACGTCCTCGCCAATGCGGTCACTGGCCGCAAGTCGGAGCGGCGGCCGGGGTCCGGCGAAGAACGGCTTGCCGCGGCCAAGCACGAAGGGGAGGAAGTATAGTCGATACTCGTCGACAAGACCGAGGTCGGTCAGGCTGCGGGCCAGTTCCGGCCCGGAAACGGCGATCTCCCCGGCGAGCCCGGTCTTCAGGCTGCGTACCGCCGCCTCGATGTCATCCGCGACCAGCGTGGCGTTGGGGCCGACCGACTTCAACGAGCGGGACACGACCCACTTCGGCTGGCGCCGCCACGCCACTGCGAACTCGCGCTGCTCTGCGGTCCACTCAGGACTGTCTTCGTCCCAGTAACGCATGACCTCGTACATGCGGCGGCCGTACACACTGCCGGCAAGGTCGCGCACGTGCTCGATCCAGTGACGGAACAGCGTGGGGCCTGTCTGCATCTCCTCGTGGTCGACGTATCCGTCCAGTGACTGGTTCATTCCAAAGACGAGCTTCGCCATGCCGAGAAATCTCCCCCAGGCCTTTCGTGGCTTAAAGAGCATATGCCCTGAAGTGTATACCCGAGGCGGCTCCTTCGGGCCGACCTGCTCGCCGGCATCCACCTTGCCCTCGCTGCCAACGTACTACTGACACTGACAGTCGTCGCCATTATCAGCACCGGTCTGAAGCAGCCGCGATATCGAACGCCGTGAGGCTTCTGGTTCGGCCAGGTCGATGTGACTCACACCGAGGGCCTCGGCCCGCGATCTCCACGCAGGCATCACACGACGCCCGCCGCGCGCAGCTCGGCCACCTGCTCGGCTGTCATGCCGAGAACCGACGAGAGAACGCGCTGGGTATCCTCGCCGTAGTTGGGACCGGAGCGGCCGAGTATCCCGCCGGCGTAGGCCGGGCTGCGGTCGAGGCGCGCCGGGAAGCCCTTCACCGGCCAGGTGCCGAGCTCGGTTTGCGGCAGCTCGACCAGCCATTCCAAATGGCGAAGCTGGGGATCCCTTTCGTAACGGTCCTCGGCGGTCTGGCAGAGTCCGGCCGGCACCCCTGCGGCCTGCAGACGGTTCATGAGGTCCGCCCCGTCGAAAGCGCCTGTGGCGCGGGAAATCAGTCCGTCGAGAGCGTCTTCATTCGCGCGCCGGTTCGCCAATTGCTCGAACCGCGGATCGTCGAGCCACTCGGGATGGCCGAGCTCGGTGGCGACCGCTCGCCACTGCTCGTCGGTGAAGGCAGCGATCGCGATCCAGCTGTCGTCGCCTCGAGTCGGGTAGGCGCCATGCGGCGCGGCGACCCGATAGGGCGAGCGGTTGCCGTATCGCGACCAGCGGCGGCCATTGACCGAGTGATCGAGAACGGCAGTCCCGGTCAGGAAGATGCCGACCTCGGCCTGCGAGGCGTCGACATGACATCCCCGCCCCGTAGTGGCCCGCCTGTAGAGTGCGGCGAGCGCTGCCGTCGCCATGTTGTAGGCGCCGAACCAGTCGAGATACGAGTAGCCGATGCCGGCAGGCGGACGGGGTTCGGGCAAGCCGGACATGTCGCTGATGCCACTGAATGCCTGTGCCGTGGGGCCGAAGGCACGGGCCCGACCATAGACGCCGTACTGGCCGAACCCCGACTGCTGGAGATAGATGATGCCGGGGTTCAGCTCGCGCAGGCGATCGTAGCCCAGTCCCATCCGATCCATCGTTCCCGGTGAATAGCCTTCGAGCACGACGTCGGCGTTGCGGATGAGATCTTCCAGGATCCGCTTGCCCTCGGGCTTCTTCAGGTCGAGCGATATCGCGAGCTTGCCGGCGTTGATCTCCATGAAAGAGCCGCTGCGATTGAGCCCGTCTCGCGGAGGCGTCGGCATCGTGTCCGTGGCAGCCTGCCGCTCGGCGCGGCCGCCGAGTGGACAAGCCGCCGGCCCGAAGCGCATGCCATCGGCGCGCGACTCGTGCTCGACCTTGATCACCTCGGCGCCCAGCGCGGCGAGGTAACGTCCCGCACCGGCGCTGGCGAGCATCCAGCCGAGATCGACGACACGGACTCCGGAAAGCGCGAAGGGTTTCCCTGTGGGGCCCGCCTTGGTCGAGCCGCGGGCCAGGCCGCAATCGGGCGCCAGCGACGGCACCTTTCGCGGCGGCGCCCATTCCTCGACGACCGAACGCGTGTGCTCGCCCAGTCTGGGCGGTCGCTGCGCCGATACGCTCCAGGGTGCATCGGAACTGTACCAGCGCGCTGCAACATAGGTGTACGAAGCTCCGCTGTCCGGGTGCGGCACGCTGGCGAAAATGCCTCGCTGAATGTAGTGCGGATCGCGGGCATTCTCCTCGGGCCGCCGCACGGGCGCCCAAGGCAGCCCGTTGTCCTGTCCGTCCCGCCACAGATCGGCATCGAAATCCAGGCTGGCAGCAACGCGATCGACCAGCCTGCCGACCTTGGCCTCCGTTTCTGCATCCAGTTGGCCCAGCTTGCCGAGGCCCTCGTCCATTCCGTGTTTGGCAAGAACCGAGATGGTCCCGCGCAGCGCGTCCGAGGAGTAGGTCGCCGTGGCGCGGAGATAGGTGCGGTACGGCAGGAGATATCGTCCGTCCCGGGTCTGCGCGAGAGCCGGCAGGCTCGTCGACGGCATCGAATGCCGGCACGTCTGCCGATGGTGGCGCTGCCGCAGGAATATCCAGTTCGGCAGGTCGCTCTCGGTATTCATGCTGACCGCCTCGTGGATGCTGAGGGACAGTCGCTGCCCCTCGCCTGTCCGCAGCCGGTGCGCGAGCGCGCCGAGCAGTGCGATCACGCTCATCTCGCCGGCAATGTGGTAGGCCTGCCACATCTGCGGCGCGATCGGAGGCGTGTCGTAGCGGCCGGACGAATCGGGGTCGTAGCCGCAGTTCATCATGACGCCGCCCAGCGCCAGATGAACGAGATCGCTGCCCTTGAAGTTGGCCCACGGGCCGGTATCGCCGAACGGGCTGATGTGCAGATAGATCAGTCGCGGATTGGCCGAGCGCAACCGTTCGAAGGCGAGGTTCCGGTCTGCAAGATACCCCCGCGGACGCGCATCCAGCACGATGTCGGCTGCGGACGCGAGCCGCAGGAATGCCTCCTGCCCGTCGCGCTCGTCGAGATCGACGACGATGCTGCGCTTGCCGAAGTTGTAATGCCAGAAATGCAGGCTCTCCTCCGGCGACGGCACATCCCCGCGGAAGGGCCCGATTCGCCTCGTCGTTTCGCCTTCAGGAGGCTCGACCTTGACGACGTCGGCGCCCAGGCCCGCGAGCACCCGGCCGGCATACTCGCCCGTCTCGTCTGCAAGCTCGAGCACTCGGATGCCGTGGAGATAAGAACTTTCGTTCCGGCCCGTGTCAGCCATGCGCCTCACCTTCCCCCGACCTTTGTTCGTCCAGATATGTCGCCCGCGTCGCGGCCCGGCGGCAAGTGGCAAAGCAAGCATGGCAGCTCACGGCCAGGAGCGCGCCGACTGCGCGTCTTACGCCGCGCGTCACTTCTGATCGCCAGGAACCGGCCGCGTCGATGAATCGCCGATACTTCACGACATCCGAGGCGAGAACCTGCGCCGGCGAGGTCAACGAGCCTCGGTCGAAAGCACCGGCGTGACTGGGTTCACTTCGCTGCCAAGAAGCGAACATCCTGCGGAAAGTTTGCCATCCAGCAAAGTGATGTTGACAACAAGGGGAATCCCTCTTTAATTCGCCACATGGCAAACTTTCAGCATCGCCTAAGCCTCGCGTTCAATGCCCTGGCCGATCCGACGCGTCGGGGGATCATCGCTCGTTTATGCAGCGGAGACGCTACCGTCGGCCAGCTCGCCGAGCCCTTTGAAATCGGTCTGCCAACGCTGCTGAAACATATTCGAGTTCTCGAGGAGGGAGGGCTCGTTTCGTCCACCAAGTCTGGCCGCGTACGCACATGTTCGCTCAGGCCTGAAGCTCTTCGGAATACCGACGATTGGCTTCGTACGCACATCGCGGCCTGGGAACACCGGCTCGATCGGCTCGAGGCTCACCTATCCCGCCAGTTGAAAGGAAGCAGGACAAGATGACTGAAAGCTCCACACCGACAGGATCGGCTTGGGCGCAATGGCCGCTTGATCGCGAGATCGTCTTTGCTCGAGTCATTGATGCGGCCCGTGAAAGCGTCTTCGACGCGTGGGCAGACCCGGAGCAGCTCGTACAGTGGTTTGGACCCCGAGGCTTGAAGATCGAGACGCACGAGATCGATATTCGCGTGGGCGGACTGTGGCGGTTCGACATGGTCGCTGGCGACGGCACCCGCTACGGCAATCGAATGATCTTTTTGCGCATCGATCGGCCGCGCCTGATCGAGGTCGACCATGGAGCAGACAAGGATGATGACCCGGGTAAATTCCGAATGCTGGTCACGTTCGACGTGCAAACCGACGGCAAGACGGTTCTTACCTTGCGTCAGATGCATCCCACGCGCGCGCAGCGCGATGCGAAGGTCGGGTTCGGCGCCGTCGAATTCGGCGGCCAAACCATGGACAAGCTCGCGGAGCACTTGGCTGGTCGCAGAACGTAGCTACGAGCTCAGCTGCGTCTCCTCGCCTTCCGTCGCGCCCCGTTCAACTGTGATGGTAGCCCTCGCGCGGTGACGTTGCCGTGCGCAACGAAGGGCGCATCGATGGACGTTGAAGCCGACCTCGCCGACCCATGGCTGGTGTCAGATCGGTGCACGCGGGCGAGTCGCCGATCAGGCCGAGCTTAGCGAACGCCAGCCTTCCCGAACACCGCGCGCCGTCGAGCTGGCGCGCGGGCAGGCCTGGTCGTAGGTGCGGCCGCCGCCCATCACGTCGACGGTGCGCACCGGCAGCAGCACGGCGAAGGCCTGCCAGATCTCGTCGTCCAGGCCGGCCTTGCGGATCTCGTGTCTTTCAGAACGCCGACCCGGTGATATCAGCCGGGAATACGGGCGATGACCTTGATCTCGAAGTCGAACCCCGCGAGCCAGTTGACGCCGATCGCCGTCCAGTTCGGATAGGGCGCTCGCGGGAAGACCTCGCCTTTGACGGTCATGACAGTGTCGAACTGCTTTTCGGGATCGGTATGGAAGGTCGTCACGTCGACGATATCGTCGAGCCCGCATCCGCCCGCGCGAAGGGTCGCCTCGAGATTGGCGAAGGCCAGACGGACCTGGGCCTCGAAGTCCGGCTCGGGTGAGCCGTCGCTGCGGCTGCCGACCTGACCGGACACGAACAGGAGATCCTTCGATCTGATCGCCGCGGAATAGGTGTGTGCCTTGTAGAGGTCCTGCCGACCGGCGGGGAAAACGGCGTCACGCTGGGCCATGGGAATTCTCCTGTCGTGGGTCGCTGGGAATAGGTGCCGACGAATAGGTGTCGGAGGTGCAATTTCAGATACGCAGCGTATGTAAGTCTCATATACGCTACGTATGTCAAGTGATATACGTCACGTATCTGACGAAGGATTAGGATGTGGCTGCTCGGCGTCGCCTGGAAACGATGGAAGAAAATCGCGGCAAGCTGGTTGCCGCCGGTCGCAAGGCCTTCGCGTCTGTCGGGTTCGCCGCGGCGTCGATGGACGAACTGACCGCTTCCGTCGGCCTGACGCGCGGCGCGCTCTATCACAATTTCGACGACAAGAAGGGGCTGCTCGCCGCCGTCGTGGCGCAGGTCGACGGCGAGATGGCGGCGCGCGCCCGGGCCGCCGGCGCCAACGCGGGGGATGACTGGGAACAGCTTCTGGCCGAAGGCGCGGCCTATATCGCGATGGCGCTCGATCCCGAAGTGCGCCGGATCGTGCTGCTCGACGGGCCGGCGTTTCTCGGCGATCCCTCGCATTGGCCCAGCCAGAACGCCTGCCTGCAGGCCACGAAGCAGGCGGTCGGCAAGCTGATCGCCGACGGCGTCATGAAGAATGCCGACATCGAGGCGGCCGCCCGCCTCCTCTGCGGCGCCGCGCTGAACGCGGCCTTGTGGGTCGCGGCCAGTGACGATCCGCAGTCCGCCCTGCCCAAGGCCGTCGATGCCTTTCGCCTCATGGCCGAGGGTTTTCGATCCGGAGCGAAGCGATGAACGCGATCGAGCGGAACAAGGCCAACGTGGTGGCCTTCTACGAGATGATGTTCAACGACTCCCGGCCCCGCGACGCGATCGAGCGCTATGCCGGCGCCGACTACGTCCAGCACAATCCCCACGTGCCGACAGGCAAGACCGGGTTCATCGACTATTTCGAGCGAATGGCCCGCGAGTGGCCGGGCAAGCATGTGGAGATCAAGCGGGTCGTGGCCGAAGGCGACCTCGTCGTACTGCATTGCCTGCAGCGCTGGCCTTGCGACAAGGACTATGCCGCGATTGACATATTCCGGCTCGATGGGAACGGCCGGATCGTCGAGCATTGGGACGTCATGCAGACCATGCCCGAGCAAGCGGCCCACGAGAACGGCATGTTCTGAGCCGACGTTGCACCCTCAGTTGAAAGCGACGCTCCTCTCTCTGGCGCGGACCGGCATCGATCCGCGCCTGAAAACTCCTCAGCCCACGTGATCCCGATAGCCTCCAAGTCGCTTTTCGTAGACTTGGAGAAAGTAATTTCGGGACTGAGAACCATCCCACTCACTCCCATTCGATTGCTCTGAAGCATGATTACGCATTGATCTATAGAGGAGAAATCTTTCCGCTAACGACGAAGAACCGTATCCCGGATCCGTCAAAAATCCGGGCTCTTGAATTCAAAAGGGGAGCTCCGGCGATTGGAAATCTGCTCGATTTCGATGACTATCGACCACATTTGGACGGTCTCGTCCAAATCGCGGGCCGGCACGGTTCGCCATGATCTGGAAAAAAGACCGTCACAGCTTATGGACTGAACACCCGCCTTGGCATGCGCGAGGAAACGCGGCGCCGGGTTTAGCGTCACTGGTCGGTGTCAGCCCTCGGCCGAGCGCAACGAGCTCTCATGAGGTTGTCGCCCCGTATCCTCATCCGCCAGGAACTGAGCACTCTGGAGATCTGAAGGGTGGGCGTGAACGCCCGCCCTTCAGACCCTGGTTCACCTAGGCGCACCCAGCGAACGCAATGTTCAAAGCCGAGCACCGCCCGTTGCGTCAATTACCTGTCCCGTAGTCCAGCGCGCTTCATTCGACGCGACGAAGGCTATTACGTCAGCCACATCGGCGGGTTGACCGACGCGCGAGAACACCGACATAGCTTCTGCACCAGCGCGTGCTTCCGGTACTGCCATCCACCCCGCATTCATATCGGTCTCCGTGACGCCCGGCATGACCGCATTCACCGTGATGCCGCGACGACCGAACTCTGGCGCAAGCGCCAATGTCAGAGTTTCAAGCGCACCTTTCGACGCTGCGTAGGCGGGATGGGTCGGCGCGGCGACACGCGTGAATCCCGTCGAAATGTTGATGATGCGCCCATTGTCACGGATGTGGTCAGCGAGAGCCTGGATCAGGAAGAAGGGCGCCTTCAGGTTTATCGTCACAACCTCGTCGAAGACAGACTCGCTGGTTTGCGTTAGGGAGATTGCCGGTGCTATGCCGGCGTTGTTGACGAGAATGTCAAGCCGAGGCTCGCCCGTTGTAGCGATCGCAATTGCCTTGAACTGTTCCCAAATACTGTCCGTCGCTACCTTGCCTTTCCTGAGGTCCGCTTGGATGGCGACAGCTTTTGCTCCGAGAGCCTCAATCTCACGGACGGTGGCTTGGGCAGCCTCCGCGTTGCCGGCGTAATTCACGCCGATAAGTGCAGCGCCCTTCCTCGCAAAGGCCAGCGCCGTAGCACGGCCGATGCCACGTGAGCCGCCCGTTATAAGGGCTACTTTGTCAGCCAGACTTCCAGACATTGATCACTCCGTTGCAAATTTCATAGTGATCGATATAATAATAGGGAATACGCGCGTCAATGATTTTGTAGGGAACGATATAAAATGAATGGATCAGCCCGGAAACGTGGCAGACCGAGGGTGCTGGAACGCGATGTCGGGCTTGAAGTCGCGGCCCGGCTCTTTTGGGAGCATGGATACGAGGGAACCTCGATAGCCGACCTGACCCAGGCCATGGGGGTCACGCCGCCATCCCTTTACGCAACATTCGGCTCGAAGGCGGACCTCTATCGGCAAGCGCTCGACTATAATATCGAGCGTGAAAGCAAGCGCCGGTCCGAGGCGCTGCAAGGAGAGATGCCAGCCTATGACGCGATCGCGTTCTACCTGCACGACGTCGCGCGAGGCGTTACCGATCCGAGCAAGCCGCGTGGGTGCATTGTCTCGACCGCTGTCCTTCAACATTCCGAAGAGAATGAGACGGTAGCTAGATCCGTCGCCGCGCGGCGGGAGGCTTCAGTCCAAGCCATGAAGACGCGCTTCGACCGCGCCATCAGCGAGGACGAGCTCCCGGCTGACACCGACACCGATGCCCTCGCACGCTTTTACTCGGCAGTTGTGCAGGGCATGTCGGCGCAAGCCTGTGATGGAGCATCCACGGGGACACTGAAGCGGCTGGCGGATATCGCGTTGTCGGCATGGCCTGCCGGACAAAATCATTCCCCCTCGGCTTCGACGGAGCCGACGAAGCGCAAAAGCGCGGAGTTACGGTCTCGGCAACGCAAGTTCGCTCGAGCGGGGCTCGGCTCGATGACATCGGGACGCTGAGACGATCCGCGTCATCATCGACAGCACCTGTCCTCTGATCGACGCCCGTAAAGCCTACGAGCGCGCCGAAAGTGGGCACATCCAGGGCAAGATCGTGCTGACCGTCGGTTGAGCACGCCGGACGTCATCGATCTTTTAAGGCAATATCGGCGCGTCAATCGGGGAAGCTCACGACAGTGCGCGGGCGCGTTGTGGCGTGAGAGGATTTAGTTTTTCTATTCCCACTCGATTGTTCTAAACCCAGTTAGACCATTGATCTAGCTGGGTTTTTTCTTGCTCGTTACGCAAGAAGCCGACCCGCGGGCCGTCAAAAAGTTACGATCTTGATCTTAAAGAGAAAATCGCCTGAAAATTTTTTTGCATGCTGTCGACATCTATCGAGGTCGATCAGGCAAAAAACCTCTCCGGCTTGAATGCGCAGCGCTGAATCAGCTTCAGCAAAGTACCGTCGCGCGCTTATAACACGCGCTGACATCATGAGCTATTGCAGCCGACGATCGGCCGCAATCAGCCACCCCGCAAACTGAGATCGCGGACGGCGATGAACGCGCGATTGGTCTCTGCCGCGCGACGCGCCTTCTCCTCCAGGACGTCGATCAACGACACCTTGCGTGAGAGAACCTCGTAGAGATCAAGCCCATCGGCGCAAATGAGATTGGTTTGCCGTCCACGCGAAAACGCCTCTAGCCCCTCGGCTGTGAAGCCGGAATTGCTGACGAACAGACCGCGCGACCATGAGGCCTTGCCGGCGACCTTGCCCGAGAAGGTCATCAGGTCGGCGAAGCCGATCTGCGGCCCGTGCCATTTGGCTTCGACCAGGTAGGTCTGCCCTTGCAGTCTGAAACTCCCGTCGATCTGCTCTCCCACGAGCCGAAACGCGCCGCGCGGCGCCAGGCCGAAGCCAGCAAAGAGTTCGTTCAAAAATCCCTCGAAACGAAGGCCGCGAGCTTGGGGGTCCAGTTTCGTGATCTCGACGAGGTGGGTGGCCAGTTCTTGCGCCTTGGCCGCGCTCAGCGCGCCTGTCGGCTGCGGCGGCGGCTCCTCCGCCTTCGGCTGGGCGAAGCTGTTAAGGAAGCCGGGATCGAGCAATTCCGGGATCTTGAACTCAACGCCGGGAAGGAGGCTGTTGAGTCGATCGATCTCGGCTCGCGTCAGGGGATTTCCCTTGCCGCGCCGATAGGTCATCGCCTGCCGGACAATTGCTACGATCAGCTTCGTGAAAGATGAGCGCTGATGCTCGAGCGTGGATGTCAGGAGCTGAACGATCGCGGGCCGTTTGCTACCCGGAACCCACAGCTCACCGATGCCGGCTTGTGCCGCCGCCAACGGAAAGGCGGTCTTGTTGTTTCCGCTTCCCGGTAGGAAGTCATAGAGGAGATCGGCTAGGTCTTCGACAGTCTGAGCTTCGCGAAATGACAGCATAATTAGTCGCCCTCAGCCTCCTGCATTCGCGCTTCAAGCTCGTTCAGGAACGGCGAACGCCCCCAATACATCCTCCCGCTGCGCGTATCGACGTAACCGGAATATAGCATGTGGATTTCATCGCGAGCCCGCGTCAGGCCCACATAAAACAGGCGCCGGCTTTCCCGCCGGACTGCCGGCAATTCGTTGCGCCACGGCAAGCTGCCTAGGTCCAGGCCTACCATGATCACCACGTCGTATTCGCAGCCTTTGGCGGAATGCAGCGTCAACAGATTGAGGTGGAGCGGTGAGCCGTCGCGGCCGCCGAGGCTCGCGAGATCGAGATCCGCGAGCGGCCCGCCGACAGCGAGCGCCGTCGACATGCGATCGACCTGTTCGCGCTGATCCGCCAAGCTCGGCTCGGCTGCCATCAGGGCGTCGAGCATTCCTGCCCGCAGCGCCGCTACGAAGTCTCGGGCAAGCCCCTCTTCAACACGCAGCGACCAGAGGAGCCGAGTAAGGCTCTGCAGCTCGGCGCTTGCGTCCGCCTCTGAAATTCGCGCGCGGTGAAAGCCGATCCACCGGTCCAACAAACCACGCAGTTGGGGCCGCGCTTCGCGCCAACCACCCGCGCACCATGCCGCGCAATCCTCGATCCAGCTCGTGAGCGCGACCTTCCGATAGGGCGCGGCCGTGTCGACGCGCACGAAGTCGAGCCCCGCAGCCGCAACGGCTTCCGCCACCACGTCGCCGGCGCGATAGTCCCGATAAAGGATGGCGATGTCGCCAAGCGCACGCCCGGGTTTGGCGGCGAGCGCGGCAGGAATGATCTCAGCGACCGCGTGCGCGGCCTGCCCTTCCAGCTCGTCGTCACATTCAACGAAAGCGATCACCGCCTGGCGATCCGGATCGTTCGATTGATAACCGCGCGCTTCGCCCAGCGCCATTTCCGAGGCGCTGACGATCCGCGAGGCCGAGCGATAGTTGAGCTGGAGCTGAACGCGCTCGACATCCTCGCGCTCGGCCAGCTCCTGCAGCAAAGCGCCGTCCGCTCCCGTGAAGCCGTAGATCGATTGATCAGGGTCTCCCACCGCAAAGAGGCGGACACCGCCGTCGAAGGCCACGCGCTTGACGATGCGATGCAACGCGACGCCGAGATCCTGATATTCATCGACCGCGAGCACCGGGAATTTTGCCTGGAGCAACGGCAGCACCCAATCGTGCTCTGAGACCAGCCGCTGACCGAAAATCACGAGGTCGTCGAAATCGACGAGGCCTGTCCGCCGCAGCTCGGCCTCGTACCCCTCAGCCCAGGCTGCAAGCTCCTCCTCGCTGGTCCAGTCTTCCGAGGTTCGGTCGAGGATTGACCGCCGATGACGTCCGAGGTCCATCGGCTTGTTCGGATGACCCACGCCGAAGAGCCTGTCGCCGATCCGCTTCATCGCTTGGTCGCTCTGACGTTGCGTGGCGACCGCGAGCGGAAACGGGACCGGCAGATCGGCAAGCCGGCCGTAGGGCATCAAGAGATGCCGCAGGCAAAAGCCATGGACCGTGCCGATGAAAAGGTTCGGCGCCTCTCGCAGGCCGAGGCGTTCCAACCGGCGCGTCAGCTCGCGCGCGCACTCCTGGCTGTAGGTGATGCAGGCCGCGCCGCGTGGCGCGCGTACATCTTCAGCCATGATCCGGGCAAGCTTGAGCACCAGCGTCTTGGTCTTGCCGCTGCCGGGGCCGGCGAGCACGACGCAATGGCCCGTCGAGTCATAGGCGGCTTGCTGGCCAGGGTTACTGGCCAAGTCCGCCGCCTGGGCGAGATATGCGGCGCTGACACTACGCAAGGGCATCGCGAATGTGCTCCAGCGCCCTCCGGATATAGTCCGGGCACGTATCCTCATCGACGTGCGGCGCCAGCGCCTGCGCGAAGCGCCCCTTGCCGATCCGTTCGATGAGCTTGATCAGGCGCTCCTCATCGAGCGTGTCGGTGTCGTCGACCCAGCCTTGAATCAGGTCGCGGGTCGCCTGGTTGATCGACAGTTCCTCCCCGATGACCTGCTGCATCGCTTCCGCCAGACCGCCGCAGAACAGCTCCGGCTCGAGCGTGTTGCCGTTTACGAAATAGCCGAGTGGCTCCGCACGGGCGATCACGGCGTCGGCGTCCAGCGGCGTATAGTTCACGCCGTTCTCGACCAGTCGAAGCACATTAATGAGGCGGCGGCGCACCAAGGGCGGGTTCGCGCCGTTCGGATCGCGATCGGTCAGGATGACGTGGGGAATGTTCAGGCCCTGCGGACCCAGCAGCTTCACATAGGGCGTGAAATTGGTGCCGCTCACCGAGCAGACCGTGATGCCCAGCATGTCGAGCGGTATGCCGAGCGCCTCGGCGAATGCGGGAATGAGAAACCGCTCGGCGTCGCCCTCGACGAGGATGACGCCGCGCGCAAAGAAGATCTCGCCGCGGCTGACATCGATATAGCGCTGGAGATCGGCCTCATCGCGCTCGGTCAGCGGAGCTGTTGCGGTCGAGACCGCGGTCGTCGCATCTTCGCCGGCGTCGTGGCGGAGGAGGACGATCGAGCGGATCGGTGTGACGCTCGCGATATGCGGGGAGTGCGTCGTGAGGATGGTGGTGAGAGGCGGCGCGTCTTCCTGATCCTCTGCAGCGCCGCCGAGGAAGTACCGATAGACCAGCCGCTGCACATGCGGATGGAGATGCGCTTCAGGCTCTTCGACGACGAAAAAGGTGTGGTCGCGCTCGCCATCGGTCACCAAACGATCGAGCTCCAGGCTCTTCAAAGCCAGGAAGATCAGGTTGGCTGTGCCGAGACTGGCGTCGCCGATGCCGCGCGCGCCGTTGTCGATCAACAGGCGCAGGCTGCGCAGCAGCGCATCGACCCGCGTCGGCGCCAAGCCGAGCGTGAGCGGCACGGCATGCTGCTCACCCGCTATCGCGATCAGACGATCGGCAATCCGTTGCGCTGTCGCGACCACCTCGGCGTGGCCAGCGAGCTCGGCCTGCGCTTCGTTGACCTGCTCTTGAATTTCGTCGCGAGCGTCTTCGTCGAGCGAAGTGGCCAACTGCTCGATCAAGGGCCTCAGCGGCGAGTTTCGCCAGCTCGACAGGTCCTTCTCGGCATCGCGCAGCGCCACCTGGACGTCGAGCGGGAGCATCCGACGCAAGGATGATCCGATCGCCATATCGGGATCGTCGCCGCCGAAAATGACGTACTCATAGTCGGCCAGACTCTCCGGAGCGCGGCCGAGATTTGCCTTGGGCTGGAAGCGGTATGTGAGACGTGCGACCATGGGCGGACCGGGGTCGATCACGCAGTCGTTGAGATGCGCCATGAGGCGCGGGTCGCCGGTGAAATCGGTCAGATCGACGGAGATCTCGATTGTCTCGCCGAGCTTGTCCTCGCCCAGGCCGTCCCAGAAATGTTCCAGCCCGAGCTGGCGATCCCGCTCCGATAGCCCGGGATCCAAGATCAATTGCAGGGCGCGGATGAAGTTGCTCTTGCCGACCTTGTTCTCGCCGACAATGACGATGCTCTCGCCCGTCTCGACGTCAATGTCCGAGAAGTTTGCGAAATTTCTTATTTTTATCCGTGATATGCGCACGCTTCTCTCCCCCAATTTTCTTATGCTTGGGCACCGCGATTGGCCCGCTCAGCGAGCCCGGCGCATCGTGTCAGGTCGCGGTCAATTCCGGATCCAAACGTGGTTACGATGATGGGCCAAGTAAGGCCGATGCTCATCGCGCAGCGGCAGCCTTGGCGCTTTATCTAAGGACAGGGCGTCGATCGCAGCATTCTCCAAACGAGCAGAAATCCAAACCAAACCGTCGTCATCAAATGTCACCAGCCCGGCATCGAATGCAGCGTCCCACAGAGCGGACAAAAGAAGTCCGTTATGCACGTCCAGTCGCTGCGCGTCGCTCGTGCAATCGGACCATGGGATCATGTGCGAGGCCCTCAGTAGCGCCGGACTCGAAATTCCGCTCATTGGACAAGTTCCGTTCCAGTATTCCATGAGGGCGTCGCGAAAGATGTTCTGTCCGATCCTGAATTTTTGCGCGCGTTCGCCTTCAGTCTCGCCGACCCCCGCGACGATCCTTTCGTATTTCTCAAGGGGAAAGCTCGGCAAGCTAACAGACAGGCGGTATACCGCTTGGACCCCGGCATGCAGTGCATCACGCGTCGCAAAGACGAAGGCTCCTGCGTGACCTTTGGCCCAAGGTGTCGCGGGTTGAGCGTTCAGCGCTCGCGCCACTCCCGGCAGCATCAAAGACAAAAAGAATGGACCGGAGCCGCTTGCGGCGGCCAAGCCGATCTCACCTGGCGCGCTCGCCGACCGGAAAAAGATCCATCCGCCGGCCTCTTCAGGACCTATGCGGTATCCATGTTCGTTTGCGGCGTCGCGCAGCTCAGAGAGCAGCACGAATGGATAAGCTGCAAGACGCCCCTGGGTGCTGGTCATAAGTCGACCCCGAGCAAGCGCTGCGCGGGCGGATCGCCATGCAATTTTAGCTGCAGGTACGGACGTTCCCTGAACTCGGTTGGAGGCGCCGTTGTTGTCGTTACGATGTACTGAAACAGTGGCTTTCCGCCGACCCGTTCCAAATCCTGAACAATATCGAAGAGCCGTCCATAAATCGACAAGCCAAGGTCAGCTTCACGTGGACTGTCGTGAAGCATAAATGAGGGCACACGCGTCGCGCCTTCGATACTCAGGCACATCGCAGCGAGGTCGAAAGCCAAAACCTTGAGAGAGTCGATCGCGGCTGTCCTGCGGTCGCCCCCCATGTCTACCGACAGATCAAGCCCATTCCCGCTAAGGGTGATCCGGCCCTTTGCATCGTGGCCGACCAACCGGCGGACGATCGGGTCGAACTTCTCGCTCATGCGTCCGAAAACGCGGGCCTGTTTGTCGCGAAAGGCGCCCAGCCGCTCTCTCTCGGTCTCAAGTTTTGCGCCTAGTTCGCGCAGATGCTTGATACCCGCCTCCTGAGTTTCGAAGAGCTCAGCAAGGCGCTCAACATCGTCTTGGAGCCTGCGGGCGGTGTACCAAGTGGACTCTCGGGCATCACGGGCCTTCTCGATGTTCGTGACGAGATTAACGGATCGATCGAAGTGCTGCTTGGCCAGAGCAATCTGAGGCAGGAGCTGCGTCTGCTCTTGCCGCAGATCTTCAACTCGCTTTGCTTGGTTGTCGTGATCGGCCTGTCGTTGATTCCAACGCTGCCGGCAGGCTTCGGCATCAGGAATTTTGTGCGAGAGCTTGCAGCCCTCTGCCAATGCTCGGTCGATGGGGACTTCGCATATCGGGCAGATCGGGCTTTCAGCTTCGACTTTCGAATAGGAAAGCCCCGGCAATTCCCCGCGTATCATCGCCAGTGTGCGTTCTTCTGCGGGAATTAGCGCTCCGATCCGGATACGTTCGCCTTCGAGGCGCGCCCACTCATTTCTCGCGGCCTCTCGTTGCTCGCGTGCTGCGGCGAGTTCAGCGCCGCCGCCAGTCGGAATCTTGCTTGCCGACGCCAAGTGCGCGCTGGCGGACCTGCGCATGACATCAATCAGCAATGGCATCTCTGGAAGTGACTGTCCTTCAAGGCCGAGACCCGTAACGATCCTTGTCTGCGTGCGTTCGATTTCCCACCGGCGATGGCCGATCTCTTGATCCAGGACTCGGCGTTCCTCGCTGAGGCGATTCACGTCGCTACGCGTGGCTTGTTCGTCAGGCGTCATGGCCATCAGAAGCGAACGGAGCGCCTCAAGCCTTGGTCCCTTCTCCGGTCCGCTAGCCGGCATCGGTGAATCGGAGTCCGAAGTCGGCGACCGCCAATCAAGGACATCATCAAATCGACACTCTTGGTCGCGCGTGAGCCACGCGAGCGCGATCGGCCAAATTGGCCCGTTCGCTTGCGGGCGAACCAATTGGGCAAGTGCGGTGGTAATGATTTGCTGATCGACCGCTTGGATGAACGGCTCCATACCCGTTGAAACACCCTCACCAGCGGCGATCTCATCAAGATTGCCGCCCGATACAGCCATGTGTCGCCGACGCACGCCAAGCGGGCGAACGATCGCCCAGCAGACTCCGTCTAGTATGACTTCGGCACCCACGATGCCATTCAGGAATGCCGTGCCGATCCGATCACGCTGAGGCTCAGTGGCGAAACGGTCTTCGCCAAGACAGTAGCGGATGAGCCGGCAGAAAAGCGTCTTGCCGCTGCCATGCCCAACAGCGTTTGTTTGACCTACCGAGGTCGCATCATCTGCTCCGTCGGGCGACCAGACGATGTTCAAGCCGGGGCGGAGTTCGATGTCCCGAACTATCTCGCCACCAGGCTCTTTCCATACGACAAGCCGCCGAACCCAAAGCCGCGGCCCCTCCACCCCTTCAGCGGGCGTCACTGTCAGAAGCTGCTGGTCGAGTAGGTCAGGCTGCTGCGGCATTGATCACCCACTGCTGTATGTCAGCGGGCAGCGAATCCACCGCCGCATCTTGGTTGATGCCCTCTAGCGCACCGAGCACGAAGCCTGCGCGACCGTCAGGCCATCCAGAAGTGTCGATGGATTCCAAACCAGGGCCAGGTGCCCATGTCCCGTGTTGGAGATCCTCAACAAGTCGTCCGTTCCCGCGGTGGTTTCGCAGAGCGGCGCCCCACGCTGTGTTGTTCCTTGCGACGAATGTCGCGACGTTACCTACAAGAGGATCTGCCTCTCGGCCTACTAGGCGGCGCCATTCTGAGGCCTTAGCGGCCGGCAGCAGCGGAGTGAGCAGCCGTGGCTCCATGACAAACGCGGCAGCTAAACGAACATCATGGAAACGTTTCGATCCGACCATCGCCTTGAGAACGGCAGCCAATATGGCACCGACGTCGCCGGCCTGAGAGGGCTCTGGCCGCGCCCAAACTCCATCAGCCGGCAAGATCTCAGCGACCTGGCCGGAATGGCAACAACTCAGATCGGCAGGAACAGGCGTCAGCCTAGTTTGATACGGTCTTCCAGCCGATATGGCCGCTTCCATTTCGTCATAAATCTCAAGCACCGTCCTCTCGGTACGCCGATCCCCTCCAAACCGGCTTTCTTCCTTGCGATTTAAGACGGAGAATGCCTCCAACATATACTTTACTGCTTCGCGCGGACTCGTAAACGATTGATCCTCGCCTTTTCCCCAATCCTCCGGCGCGCCAAGAATTAAGTGAAAGAATGCAGCGTCAATTTCACAGCGAAGCCAAAAACGTCGGCTTTCATTCCATCTATACGGCGGCGTACGCCGCCCGACCTCTTTTGCGAACCTTGCCAAATCCCATGACACGTACAGAAGTTCTATCACACGATCTTCGAACCAATCCGAGTCCTGCAGAACCCCATTCGCGAATTCTTGTATCTTCGCTCTGGATGGCAACGGCAGGGTCGCCAATATGCCTTGGGTGAGATGATTACTCGACACCTTTAACTTAGCAAAGAAGTCGATCACCAATGATGATAGCGCGCCAACCAAAAGCACTGCGTCTTTGGCAGACGAAGATCTAAGGTAGATCGATGGCAAGCTTCGAGTTAAACCGGACAGAGGGACGATGCTTGCTATTGTCGTCCGTTCATTGGTTGCGCTGGTAACATCACAAAAGACCAACTCCCAATCACCTTGGCGTTTGCCGAACCGGCGCTGTCTCACGGCTTCTTCGCGAAGCCAAAATTGAGGAACAGCAAAGCGGTCGGGAGAAGTTTTCTCCTCGTCGGGTATCGGTCGTTCCTGCGCCTGCCGTGCAGCGTTGGCAGGGTTGATATAAATATCGGCTTGGCGATGGTCGAGAATGCCGACCATCTTACCCTCGTACACCGGTACGAGCACCTCTCCGGTCGAAGTTACGATCTGGTTGTCCGACGTATGGCGAGCACCTGCTAGCGTGCGGATATCTACCGGACTGAAGGCATCGTCCGAAGATGAGAACATCAACCGCGGCGTATAGGTCCAATCCTCGTGGTCACTAAGCTGACCATGCCGGTTACTTGCCAACACCAACAAATCGAGGTCAGCCTGTCGACGAAACTGTGGAAGAGCAAGATCGTCCGGGCTGAAATTAACAAGATCATTCAGCGTAAGAGCGATGACCCGACCATCCTCCTGAAGCTCGGAAACGTCCGCCAACCAACAGGCAGTAACGAACCTTTCCTCAACCTGTTTTCTCAAAGAAATGAGCGTGAACTTTATTCTTGAGTCGATTCCCGGAAATAGCCGACCGCTGTTCTCAAAATCGTATACCGCCGATACGTACCCGTTTTTAACGAGACTATGCCAAAGCGGCCTCTCATAGGCATTGGTCGTAAGCCCGCTCGGGATAACCATCCCGAGCCGCCCCGTTTTCGTCACCGCGAAGAAGCTATTCTCTAAAAACAACTTGTAGTAGTTAAGGCGCCCGTTCGCTCCGTTTGGAAATCGGGTTGAGCCTGTAAAAAAGGAGCGACTGGCTGCGTAGCTGCGGGTATGTTGAAGCCACTCGCGGTGTGCGCGAGGATCGCTTTCAGCCAAAGCCGCAATCATCTGTCGCCGCTTTTGAGCAGAGGTCTCGGCAGCTATCCCAGGAATGCGAGAGACGAAGAATTCTCGGTCATCGACCTCGGGCATTTCCCAAGGCGGATTGCCGATAACTACATCGAAACCACCACGGCCCATGATATCCGCGAACGCGATGGGCCAGTGAAAGAAACGGTTTTGTCCGGCGAGAGCTGTAGCAGAAGCGGCGAGCGCATCGAACGGCGCTCGCC
>JAEZIF010000384.1 GCA_023416135.1 Pseudomonadota bacterium | reverse complement strand
GACGCCCGGGAACGGGGGGCGAGGAACGGACGGTTTCGGCGACCGCGACCATCAGCGGTACCTCACCTTGGGATCGAGCAGGCCGTAGCTGAGATCGACCAGCAGGTTGATCAGCACCACGGCGACGCCGACGATCAGGAACACGCCGGTGATGATGGGATAGTCGCGCGTGCTCACCGCCTCGAGCAGCAGCAGGCCCATGCCGGGAATGACGAAGATCTGCTCCATGATGACGGCGCCGCCCACCAGCACCGGCGCCTGCAGGCCGACCAGAGTCACGACCGGGATCAGGGCGTTGCGCAGCGCGTGGCGCAGGATGGTGGTGCGCGTGGCCAGGCCCTTGGCCAGCGCCGTGCGGATGTAATCCTGGCGCATCACCTCCAGCATCATGGTGCGGGTGAGCCGCATGACGACGGCCGAGAAGGCCTTGCCCAGGATCAGCGCGGGGATCGCCATCTGCGCGAGGTTCCGCAGCGGATCCTGGGTGAAGGAGATGTATTTCACCTCGGGCGACCAGCCCCACCAGATCGACGGGAACACCATCACCAGGGTGCCGACCCAGAAGCCGGGCAGCGCCAGCGCCAGGATGGCGAAGGAGCGCGTGACGTAGTCGCCCACCGTGTCCTGGCGCACCGCCGAGTAGACGCCGATCGGGATGCCGACCAGCAGCGCGACGACCAGCGCCATGATGCCGAGCTCGAAGGTGATGGGCAGGCGATGCAGCACCTCCTGCATAACCGAGGTGTTCTGCCACAGCGACTTGCCGAGGCTGCCCTCGAGCAGGATGGCGCCCAGCCACTTGAAGTACTGGCTGACCATCGGCTGATCGAGGCCGAGCGCCGCCTCGAGCTGGGCGCGGCTCTTCTTGTCGGCCCCGATGTCGTTGGACGACAGCATGAGGTCGATGATGTCGCCCGGGATCAGCCGCACGGTGACGAACACGATCAGGCTGGCAAACAGCAGCGTCGGGACCATCGCCAGCAGGCGGCGGATGATGTAGGCCTGCATCAGCCGGCTCGCGCGAGGATCACGTCCGGATGAGGAGGCTCGGCATAGAGCCGCGCCACGTCCGCCGATCGCCGTTCGAGCAGGCGCTGCGTGTTGAGCGAGCGCTTGTCGGTGACCTCGCCGGCCGCCGGCGACGGCGGCTCGTCGAGCACCAGCAGTCGCTGCACGCGACTGCTGGATCCGCCGGCAACGCTGCCGGGGCGTCCGTTGAAGGCCGCGAGCAGCCGCGCCAGCGCGGGCCTCCATATGGCAGGACCGCCGGCATCGGCGCAGGCCGTCGCATCGAGCCACACCAGCGCGCCGAGATACGGTCGGTCGGGTGCCGCGATCACGAGGTCGCGCACGTAAGGCTGCAGGGCGTCGATCAACTGTGTGCGCAGCGTCGTGGGGCGCACCCAGGTGCCGGAGGCGAGCTTGAACTCCTCCGACAGGCGGCCGGCGAAGGCGATGCCGGCCATGGGATTGCCCTCGTCGACCCAGCGCGCGGCATCACCGGTCTTGAAGAAGCCTTCCTCGTCGAACGCCGCTTCGGTCGCTGCGGGATCGCCGTAGTAGCCGGCCATGACATGCGGGCCCCTGACGCGCAGCTCGTAACGGTCGCCGGCCGGCACCAGCTTGGCGACCGCGCTGGGCGGCGGCAGGCCGAGAAGGCCCGAGCGGTCGACATTCCAGTAGACCATAAGGCCGACGCTGGTGGTCTCGGTCATGCCCCAGCCGCAGCTGAAAGGCAGGCGCTCGCCGAGCTGGCCGGCGGCGAGGCTCTGCAGGCGGTCGAAGCTCTCCTGCGGCAGCAATGCGCCGCCGTAGCCGAGACCCCGCAGGTTCTTGAAGAATTTTTTACGCAGGTCATCGTCCTGTTCCAACGCTTCGAGCAGCATCGGATAGGCGGCGGGCACGGTCGCGAAGCCCGACGGCGAAAGCTCGCGCAGGTTCTCCAGCGTCTCCTGGAAGCGGCCCGGCAAAGGACGGCCGCCGTCTATATATAAGGTGCCGGCCGAGCGGATGGTGCCGTTCAGGTTGGAGTTGCCGCCCCAGGTGTGGTGCCAGGGCAGCCAGTCGAGCGACACGCCGATGCGGTTCTCGTCGAGCGGCTCGCCCAATGAGCGGTTCATCTCCGCCGCCGACGCGAGATTGCCGTGGGTGTTCAGCACGCCCTTGGGCAGGCCGGTCGAGCCCGAGGTGAACAGGATCTTGGCCGGCGTGTCGGCCGTGATGTGCAGGCGGCGCTCGGCGACGGACGCATCGATCGAGCAGCCCGCCAGTGCGCCGAAGGCGAGACCGCGCTTGCCGTCGACAGTGACCAGGCGGGCTCGCGTGCGATCGAGCGCAGCGGCGTAGCGCGTCGACTCCTGCGCGAAGACCAGGCCCGGGTCGACCACCGACAGCACGTGATCCAGGCGCGCGAAGTCGCCCGACAGCGAATAGTTGGGCGAGATCGGCGCGACCACGGCGCCGGCGCGCAGGGCGCCGAACACCAGCAGCGCATTCTCGAGGCTGTTGTCCGACAGGATGGCGACCGGCTTGCCGTCCGGACCGAAGCCCTGCGCGATCAGCCACGAGGCGATGGCGCCCGTACGTGCCCAGGCTTCGGCGTAGGTCAGGTGCTGCCAGGCGCGCTCCGGTCCGCTGCCGGGACCGCGGCGCTCGGCCAGAAAGGTGACGTAAGGCCGTCGCTCGGCGGCGCGCGCCAGGAGATCGATGACCAGAGGCAGGTCGGCGGGCAGCGAGCGACCGGCAGAGAGAATGACCGTGCCGTCGGGCCGGCGCTCGACGTCGACCGTCGGCTTGGGCCGATTGAGTGCACGCATGGGCGCGACGTGGCTCACCCGCTCCTTCCCCTCTTACCGTTTCCTTCGTGCGGAACCCGCTTCACCGCGGGATTTGTTGGCAGCAGGCTGCCGCGATTGCAGACCATACGCAAGCGGCTTCAGCGCCCGACGAGCGGATGATGACAAGCGACGGCCTGGCCGTCGGCGATTTCGCGCAGAGGCGGTGCCACGTCGGCGCAGACGGCATCGGCGCGCGGGCAACGGGTGCGGAAGCGGCAGCCCGAAGGCGGCGCCAGCGGCGACGGCGGCTCGCCGACCGAGACGTTGGCCATCGGCTTCACCGAGGGATCGGGCACGGGGATCGCCTCGAGCAGCAACGCCGTATAGGGATGCGCCGGCCCGGCGAAGATCTTCTCGGTCGCGCCGACCTCGCACAGGCGGCCGAGATACATGACGGCGATGCGGTCGCTGACGGCCTTCACCACGGCGAGGTCGTGGGCGATGAACAGCAGGGTGAGCCCATAGCGCCGCTTCATGTCCTCGAGCAGGTTCAGGATCTGGGCGCGGATCGAGACGTCGAGGGCGGACACCGGCTCGTCGCAGATCACCAGCTCGGGCTCGAGGATCAGCGCGCGGGCGATGCAGATGCGCTGGCATTGGCCGCCGGAGAACTCGTGCGGCAGGCGGCCCGACACCAGGTCGGCATCGAGGCCGACGGCGGTCAGCACGTCGCGCACGCGGCGATCGCGTTCGGCCTTGTCGGCGACGCCCGCGATGATCAGCGGCTCGGCTACGATGTCGCCGATCGAGCGGCGCGGATTGAGCGAGGCGATCGGGTCCTGGAAGATCAGCTGCAGGCGCCGGCGCATCAGGCGCATTTTCTCCGCCGCCAGCCCAGTGAGCTCGATGCCGTCGAACACGACCTTGCCCGCGGTCGGCCGGCGCAGCTGAAGCACGGCGCGGCCCAGGGTCGACTTGCCGCAGCCCGATTCGCCCACCAGGCCCAGGGTCTCGCCCTTGCCGACCTGCAGGCTGACATCGGCCACCGCCGACAGCGTCTTGCCGCCGACCGGATACTCGACGACCAGGTTCTCGACGGAGAGCAGCGGCGCGGTCATAGCGGATGCCAGCAGGCGAAGAGGCTGCCGATACGCTCGGGATCGGCGAGCGGCGGCTTGGCGGCGTGGCAGCGATCGTCGGCGTAGCGGCAGCGCGGCTCGAAGGAGCAGCCCTTCAGCGGCCGCGTCTGGTCGGGCGGCCGGCCGGCGATGGCGGGCAAAGGCGTGTGCGGCGGCGAATCGAGCCTGGGGATCGCGGCCAGCAGCGCCGCCGTGTAGGGCATGCGCATGCGCGTGAACAGCGCGGCGGTCGGCGCGCGCTCGACGACGCGGCCGGCATACATCACCGCCACCTCGTCGGTGCGGCCGGCGACGACGCCGAGATCGTGGGTGATCAGGATCATCGCCATGTGGCGGCGCTGCTGCTCGCGCGCCAGCAGGTCGAGGATCTGCGCCTGCACCGTGACGTCGAGCGCCGTCGTCGGCTCGTCGGCGATCAGGAGCTTGGGCTCGCAGCTGAGCGCGATGGCGATGGCCACGCGCTGGCGCATGCCGCCGGAGAGCTGGTGCGGATACTGGCGCAGCCGCTGCTCGGGCGCCGGGATGCCGACGGCGGCCAGGAGTTCGGCGCCGCGGCGCATGGCGCTCGCGGTGTCCATGCCGAGATGGGCCTGCAGGGTCTCGACGATCTGCGTGCCGATGGTGAGCACCGGGTTGAGCGAGGTCATCGGGTCCTGGAAGACGACGGCGAGCTCGGGCCCGCGCAGGCGGCGCAGCGCCTCGGGCTGCAGGGTGACCAGGTCGCGGCCGCCGAACAC
>JAEZIF010000342.1 GCA_023416135.1 Pseudomonadota bacterium | reverse complement strand
CGCCGCCATCGAGCGCACGAAGCTGCCCTCGTCGGCGCTGTCATGGACGATGCGCACGCGATCGCCCAGCAATGCGCCGCCGCTCGACTTGGAGGAAGGATCGACGGCGATGACGCCCACGGTCTTGGCGGATTTGCGCCACGCCGCAACCAGCGCCGCACACAAGGACGACTTGCCGACGCCCGGCGGCCCGGTGACCCCGACGACATGCGCCCTGGGTTCGCGCCATGCGGCATCGAGCAGCGCCTGGGCCTTCTCTCCTTCGGGATTGCGCTCCAGGTCGGCAAGCGCGGCCGCCAGAGCCCGCTTGCCACCCCCCTTGTTGTCGGGGCGAAGCGCCGAAAGCGTCATTCCGTCTTGAGCGAGCCGCCCAGGGCCGCCTGGGCGGCCGCCAGGCGGGCGATCGGCACACGGTACGGCGAGCAGGAGACGTAGTCGAGACCCGCCTTGTGGCAGAAGAACACAGAGGCCGGATCGCCACCATGCTCGCCGCAGATGCCGAGCTTCAGGTTGTTGCGCACCTTGCGGCCGCGTTCGCAGGCGATCTCGATCAGCTCGCCCACGCCCTCGACGTCGAGCGAGGCGAAAGGGTCGTGCTCGAGGATGCCACGTTGCCGGTACCTCTCGAGGAATGAGGCCGAGTCGTCACGGCTGAGGCCGAACGTGGTCTGCGTGAGGTCGTTGGTGCCGAAGCTGAAGAAGTCGGCCGATTCGGCGATCTCGCCGGCGCGCAGAGCGGCACGGGGCAGCTCGATCATCGTGCCGACCAGATAGTCGAGCTTCTCGCCCGAGAGCTGGCTCACCTCGGCCGCGACCTGGTCGACCACCGCCTTCATGAGGTCGAGTTCCTTACGAGTGGCGACCAGCGGGATCATGATCTCGGGCGTCACCGACTTGCCGTTCTTCTTCTGCACTTCGGCGACGGCCTCGAAAATGGCTCGGGCCTGCATCTCGTAGATCTCCGGATAGGAGATGCCGAGCCGCACGCCGCGATGGCCGAGCATGGGGTTGAACTCGTGCAGCTTGTGGGCGCGCGCCTCGATCTCCGCGACGTCGACACCGAGATCCTTGGCGACGACCTCCATGTCGGCATGGGTTTTGGGCAGGAACTCATGCAACGGCGGATCGAGCAGCCGGATGGTGACCGGCAGACCGGCCATGATCTCGAACAGTTCCACGAAATCTTCGCGCTGCATGGGCTGGATCTTGGCCAGCGCCGCGCGGCGGGTCTTCTCGTCGTCGGCCAGGATCATCTGGCGCACGGCGACGATTCGGTCGCCCTCGAAAAACATGTGCTCGGTACGGCACAGGCCGATGCCCTCGGCGCCGAACTTGCGCGCCGTGGCGGCGTCGGTCGGCGTCTCGGCATTGGCGCGCACGCCGAGCCGCCGGACCTCGTCGGCCCAGACCATCAGCTCGGCGAAGTCGCCGGACAGTTCGGGCTGCACGGTGGGCACGACGCCCAGCATGATCTCGCCCGTACCACCGTCGAGGGTGATGAACTCCCCTGCCTTCACGGTCGTGCCGCGCACGGAAAGCGTGCCGGCACGGCCGTCGATGCGCACGTCGCCCGCGCCGGCCACGCAGGGCTTGCCCATGCCGCGCGCCACTACGGCGGCGTGGCTGGTCATGCCGCCGGTCGAGGTCAGGATGCCCTCAGCGGCATGCATTCCGTGGATGTCCTCGGGGCTGGTCTCGCGGCGCACCAGGACCACCTTCTCGCCGGCACGCGCCTGCCTTTCGGCGTCGTCGGCGGTGAACACCACCTTGCCCGAAGCCGCGCCCGGCGATGCCGGCAGTCCCTTGGCGATCACCCTGCGCTCGGCCTTGGGATCGAGCGTGGGATGGAGGAGCTGGTCGAGCGAAGCCGGCACGATTCGCGCTACGGCCTCCTTCCGGTCGATCAGGCCCTCGCGCACCATGTCGACGGCGATCTTGAGCGCGGCCTTGGCGGTGCGCTTGCCGTTGCGCGTCTGCAGCATGTAGAGCTTGCCGCGCTGCACGGTGAACTCGATGTCCTGCATGTCGCTGTAGTGCGTCTCAAGCTTGCGGCGCACCTCGTCGAGCTGCTTGAAGACCTCGGGCATCACCTCTTCCATGGCCGGCGCATCGGACTTCTGCGCCTCCTTGCCCTGAACGGTGAGATGCTGCGGCGTGCGGATGCCTGCGACCACGTCCTCTCCCTGGGCGTTCACCAGGTATTCGCCGTAGAAGAGATTGGTGCCGGTCGAGGGATCGCGCGTAAAGGCCACGCCGGTGGCGCAATCCTCGCCCATGTTGCCGAACACCATGGCCTGCACGTTGACGGCCGTGCCCCAGCTCTCGGGGATCGAATGCAGGCGACGGTAGGTGATTGCGCGCTGGTTCATCCACGAGCCGAACACCGCGCCGATGGCGCCCCAGAGCTGCTCGCGCGGCTCCTGCGGGAACGGCTTGCCGGTGCGCTTCTCGACGATCTTCTTGTATTCGCCGACCATCGAGCGCCAGTCGTCAGCCTTGAGGTCGGTGTCCATGTGGACGCCGAGATCCTCCTTCTTGAGCTCCAGCGCCTCCTCAAAATAGTGGTGCCCGACATCGAGCACGACGTTGGAGTACATCTGGATGAAGCGGCGGTAGCTGTCCCAGGCGAAGCGCTCGTCACCCGACGACTGGCCCAGCCCCAGCACCGTACGGTCGTTGAGGCCGAGATTGAGGACGGTATCCATCATGCCCGGCATCGAGGCGCGCGCGCCGGAGCGGACCGAGACCAGCAATGGATTGTTGGCGTCGCCGAACTTGGTGCCGACCACGGCCTCGACCTTCGCCAGCGCCTTCTCGACTTCGTCCTTCAGCTCGCCGGGATAGGCGTTGCCGTTGGCGTAGTACCAGGTGCAGACCTCGGTGGTGATGGTGAAGCCCGGCGGCACCGGCAACCCAAGGCTCGACATCTCCGCGAGGTTGGCACCCTTGCCGCCGAGGAGATTGCGCATGTCGGCGCGGCCCTCGGCCTTGCCATCACCAAAACTGTAGACCCACTTGGCCATCCTCAGCCCTCGATCCTGGAGAAATCCGCCACCGAATCCATGGTGACGCGTATCTGGTTGAGCAATTTCAGCCTGTTCAGCCGCAAATCGGACTTATCGGCGACATTGACTGTGACCTTCTCGAAAAAAGAATCGATGGGCCCGCGCAAATCGGCAAAAGCATTCATCGCGCCGGCGAAATCCTCGCGCTGCAACGCAGGCTTCACACGAAGCTCTACTTCGGCCAAGGCAGAAGCAACGGCCTTCTCTTCGATTTGTTCCATCAATGCGGCATCGGGTGCACCGGCGATCTTCGCGGCAAGGGTCTTGTCCTTCCTCTCCTCGGCCCGCACGATGTTCGCTGCGCGGCCATAGGCGGTCAGCAAATTCCTTCCCGCCTCCGTGCCGAGGAACGACTGCACCGCCTCGACGCGCGCCAACAGGCGGACGAGATCGTCCTCGCCGCCCAGCGCGAACACCGCATCGACGACGTCGTGGCGCACGCCCTTCTCGCGCATCTGCACCTTCAAGCGGTCGGCGAAGAAGGCCATGAGATCGTCGGCGTCGAAGAATTTCTTCAACGGCAGACGGACGCGGTTTTCGACAACGAGGCGAATGATGCCGAGCGCGGCCCGCCTGAGGGCGTAAGGATCGCGCGAGCCGGTCGGCTTCTCGCCGATCGACCAGAACTCCCTGAGTGCATCGAGCTTGTCGGCCAGTGCGAGCGCGATCGAGACCGGTGCCGACGGGCAACGATCGTTGGGGCCGGCTGGCGCATAATGGTCGCCGATGGCATCGGCCACCGCCGTCGGCAGCTTGTCGTGCAGAGCGTAATAGCGGCCCATGATCCCCTGGAGCTCGGGGAACTCGCCGACCATGCCGCTGACCAGATCGGCCTTGCACAGGCGCGCCGCGACGCTCACCTGCTGCGCATCGGCTCCAGGGACGAACTGCGCGATCTGCTCGGCCAATTGCCCGATACGTTCGACGCGTTGCGCCTGCGTGCCGAGCTTGGCGTGGAAGACGATATGCTCCAGCGTCGGCAGCCGCTCTTCCAGGCGCTGCTTGCGGTCGTGGTCCCAGAAGAACTTGGCATCCGACAGGCGCGCGCGCAGGACACGCTCGTTACCGCCGACGATGGTCGAACCGCCATCGCGCGCCACGTTGTTGGCGACCACGACGAAGCGGTTGGCGAGCGTGCCGTCCTGCCGGCTGGTGGCGAAGTAGCGCTGATGCGTCTTCATCGACACGATCAGCACCTCGGGCGGCACGTCCATGAACTGGGCGTCGATGGTGCCGAGCAGCGGCACCGGCCATTCGACCAGACCGGCAACCTCCTCGAGCAGGCCCTCGTCGGCCCTGAGCGCCACCTGAGCCTTGGCGCAGAGCCTCTCCGCACCGTCGAGCACGATCTTCTTGCGTTCGGCCGAATCCAGCATGACGTGCGCCGCCCGGAGCTTGGCCGTGTAGTCGGCGAAACCTGAAACCTTGATCTCGCCCTCGCTGAGAAATCGATGGCCGCGTGTGGTGTCGCCGAACCGGATCGGCGCCATCTCCCCGCCCGGCGCCACCTCGCCCGCCAGCACCTTGCCGTCGAACAGGGCCACGATGGACTGCAGCGGGCGTACCCAAGTCATGGTCCCGCTGCCCCACTTCATCGACTTGGGCCAGGGAAGCGCTTTCATCGCGGCATCGATGATGCCGGGCAGCGCCTCGGCGGTCGGCCCGCCCTTCTTGCGGATCACGGCGAACCAGAACTCGCCCTTGCCGGTGTCGCGCTTCTCCGCCTGGTCCAGTGAGGCAAGCCCCGTGGCCTTCAGAAAGCCCTGAACCGCCTGGTCGGGCGCGCCGACTCGCGGGCCACGGCGTTCCTCGCTGACATCGGCGCGAGCCGCCGGCAGGCCGTCGACGACCAGCGTCAGCCGGCGCGGTGTCGCGAAGGCGCGGGCATCCTCGAACTCCAGGCCGGCGGCCTTCAGCCCGTCACTCACCAGCCGCTTGAAATCGTCGGCGGCACGCGTCTGCATGCGGGCGGGAATCTCCTCGCTGAGAAGCTCGACAAGCAGCTCAGCCATCAGGCCGCTTCCTTCTTCTGCGTGACGAGCCACGCCTCGCAGCACGCCTTGGCAAGGTCGCGCACCCGCAAGATATAGCTCTGCCGCTCGGTGACGCTGATTACGCCGCGTGCGTCCAGCAGATTGAAGCAATGCGAAGCCTTGATGCACTGCTCGTAGGCTGGCAGCGGCAGCTTCTTCTCGATCAGCCGCGCGCATTCCTTCTCGGCGTCGGCAAAGTGGCGGAACAGCATGTCGGTGTCGGCATACTCGAAATTGTAAGCCGACTGCTCCTGCTCGTTCTGCAGGAATACGTCGCCGTAGGTCAACGGCACCTCAGAATCGGCGCGATTGAAGGGCAGTTCGTAGACGGTCTTCTTGTCGAACAGGTACATGGCCAGCCGTTCGAGCCCGTAGGTGATCTCGCCCGACACCAGGTCGACCTCGATGCCGCCCACCTGCTGGAAGTAGGTGAACTGGGTGATCTCCATGCCGTCGCACCACACTTCCCAGCCCAGCCCCCAGGCGCCGAGCGTCGGGCTTTCCCAGTCGTCCTCGACGAAGCGGATGTCGTGCAGGGACGTGTCGATACCGATCGCCTCGAGTGAGCCGAGGTATCGCTCGAGAATGTCGGTCGGCGACGGCTTCAGGATCGCCTGGAATTGGTAGTAGTGCTGCAGGCGATTGGGGTTCTCGCCGTAACGGCCGTCCTTGGGCCGCCGCGAGGGCTGCACATAGGCGGCGTACCACGGCTTCGGCCCCAGGGCGCGAAGGGTCGTCGCCGTATGGAAGGTGCCTGCTCCCATCTCCATGTCGAACGGTTGCAGGATCAGGCAACCCTGGCGCGCCCAATAATCCTGCAGGGTCAGAATGAGTTCCTGGAAGCACGTCGGCTTGAGACGCGCCGAGAGTTCGGACACCGGTATCCCCCGAAGCTCAGAAGGCCTTATCTTTCTTCGACTTAAGGCCGTTGTTGCGGTGCGGCAAAATAGGTGGCACCCCTACCTCGGTCAACTATGCCCGTCGGGTCAATTCGGGCTGCGGCCCTATGACTGTGGACCCGGCTGGGGACGGCCGCATTGGCCGCATTTTTCGGCATTGGCGGGATTATAGGCACCACAGCCGGCGCACTGGATGGTCTCTTGGATCGCCACCTTGCGGGTCGCCAGGGGCTCCGACGGCGGAGAGGGCGGTGGAGGCGCGGGGCGCGCAGGTTCGTCGGGTTTGCCGACGAAGCGGTCGAACAGGCCTTTCCAGCGGGAAAAGGTCTTCCACGCGGCGTAAATCGCGACGCCGAACAGGATGATCTTGAGCAGCAGCCCCATGTGGCCATTTGAGGTGCCTGTAACTTTCGGTCAAGCGCGCTATATCCTGCCGCCATGAATGGAAGTGGAGAGACGCCGCTCGACCTGTTCGTAGTGGGCGGCGGGATCAACGGCGCGGGTATCGCCTGCGACGCGGTAGGACGGGCACTCAAGGTCGGTCTATGTGAGATGCACGACTTTGCCAGTCATACCTCCTCGGCGTCGACCAAGCTGATCCATGGCGGCCTGCGCTACCTCGAGCATTATGAGTTCCGGCTGGTGCGAGAGGCCCTGCAGGAGCGCGAGGTGCTTCTGGCCAAGGCGCCGCACCTCTCCTTTCCCCTGCGCTTCGTGCTGCCTCACGAGCCGCATCTTCGGCCGCGCTGGATGCTGCGGCTGGGACTCTTCCTCTACGACCATCTCGACTGGCACATGACCCTGCCGAAGTCGATTGCGGTCGACCTGCCGGCCTCGAAGTTCGGTACCGGGCTGAAACCCTCCTTCAAGAACGGCTTCGTCTATTCGGACGCCTGGGTCGACGACGCCCGACTGGTGATCGCCAACCTCGTGTCGGCGCGCCAGATGGGCGCGCGCATCTTCGCTCGCCATCGCTGCACATCGGCGCGGCGCAGCGACGACGGCAAGCTATGGAACATCGAGCTCAGCGCGCCCGACGGCGGCACGGTGAAGCTGCAGGCGCGCGGCCTGATCAATGCCACCGGCCCCTGGGTGAAGCACTTCCTCGACGAGCAGACGCCGATCAGGACCAGCAAGCGTGTGCGCCTCGTCAAGGGCAGCCACATCGTCGTGCCGCGGCTTTACGAGGGCGACCACGCCTTCATCCTGCAGAATAAGGACGGACGCATCGTCTTCATCATCCCCTACGAGCGCTCCTTCTCGGTGATCGGCACCACCGACATTCCCGTCGAGTCGAGCGACAAGAAGCCTGTCTGCACCCAGGAAGAGATCGACTATCTCTGCGAGATCGCCAGCCACTACATGGCCAAACCGGTGCGGCCGGGCGACGTGGTGTGGACCTATTCCGGCGTACGCCCGCTATTCGACGACGGCGACGACAATCCCTCGGCGGTGACGCGCGACTACCATCTCGAAGTCGACGGCACGGTGGGCACGGCGCCGCTGCTCTCGGTGTTCGGCGGCAAGATCACGACCTACCGGCGGCTGGCCGAGCACGCCTTGCGCGATCTCGCGCCGTACTATCCGCATATGGGAGTGGAATGGACGGCCGGGCGGGCTTTGTCCGGCGGCGAGCTCGCCGATGCGCCGACCTTCGAGCAGGCTTTCGACAACTTCGTGAATTCGGCAGCCGTGGTGAAACCCGGCCTGCCGAAGGAGCTCCTGCGCGTGCTGGCACGGCGGCACGGAGTGGCCATCGACGAGCTGCTGGAAGGGGTCGAGACCGTGGCCGATCTCGGCCAGCATTTCGGTGGCGATCTCTATGAGCTCGAGGTGCGCTACCTGGTGCGGGACGAATGGGCGGTCGAAGCCGAGGACGTGCTGTGGCGGCGGACCAAGGAAGGCCTGCACATGACCGCGGCCGAGCGCGAGCGCTTCGCCGGCTGGCTTGCCGAGTTTCGGCCGAACGATACATAACTCTCTGGAACCGCGGACGATTCTCAACCCTCCGAGAGACAGGAGCTGGATCGAATGAATATCTCCACGACGCAGATGCTGGCTCTCATGGCGGGCAGCCTGGCAATCATCGTCGGCCTTACGATTGCAACGACCAGCAAGTCACGCTTGCTCAAGGCTGGTGGCTATGCCTTGACCGCCGCGTTGATCGTCGCTGTCGCTGTCGCTGTGTTCACGACGCCAACCGAAGACCCCGAAACTGCCCGAGCCGAAAGCATCGTCAGCCTCTTGCTTCTCGCCGCTGCGGGTTGGGTGGGCTTCAACGCCATCCGCGCCTATCGACGCAAATGACAGCGCCGCTTTGCGGCCCCCGATCGATTGCAAACAGCGCGTCATTACTGGCCGACAGCCGATTTGCTCCGATCGGCTGCAGCGAAGTGCGCTAATTGATCAGCGCGAGCCGTCTTGAACGAGGAGCGGGCGGTCACGCGGGTCACGTAGGTGTCGCTGGCGGGTCGATCGCCGGACAAGCGGACTTTCGAGACGCGGAGGACATCGGCCATCAGCAGATCCGCGACGGTGAAGCGATCGGCTGCCAGCCATTCCCGCTCCTTCAGAACTTTCTCGAGCTGATCGAGGCGGTTCCCCATCCAGTGGGCAAGACCGTTGTCCTGCTCGCCAGACACTTCGAGGAACCACCAGGGAACGGTAACCATCTCGATCGAGTTGAGCGCGGCGATCATCCATTGAACCGTTTCCGCTTCTCCAATCGGATCGCGCGGCATCAGCTTTTCACTCTTCCGAGCCAAGTGCAGCAGCCCGGCACCGCTCTCGAACATCTCCAGTTCGCCGTCACTCAGGAATGGAACCTGGCCGAAGGGCTGGCGCGACAGGTGATTGGTTTCCCGTCCGTCGAAAGGGACTGTTCGCACTGAATAAGCAAGTCCAGCTTCCTCGCACGCCCACCTCAGTCTGAGATCGCGCACAAAACCCCGGGGACCCTCGGGCACCCAATCGTAGGTCCAAATGATCAGTTCGCTCATATGATCCGGCCCATTCGCCAAAACCTCGATGGGATGGAAAACTGCACCGGAAGTCGTACGGCAGGTTTCGCTGAAACTTTACATAACTTAACACTTAACCCGGGCACGCCGGCGGCGGAGCGAGCGTATCATCGCTGCAACCCGCGTAATCCGGTGAGGTCCAACGATGTCGTTCCGCCGCCCCCTGCTTCTGGCCGTCCCTGTCGCACTGATGGCCGGCCTCGTCCTGGCGATGCCCGCTTCAGCGGCCGTCGGCAGTGTCTTGGACGACGACCTGCTCGAGTTGGCCCAAGCCACCCCACCCGCGCCTCCTGCCGTTAGCCCCGACCGGCGCGAACGCGCGGCCTTCAATCCCAAGGCGTTCTGCCTCGACCGGGTCGCCCGCCGCGCCGGCAACCGCACCTATCTCAAGATCAAGCTCGACCTGAAGCCTGACCAGATGACGGCCTGGGATGCCTTCGCCAAGGCCTCCGATGCCGCCGACGTAAAGGATACCGCACGCTGCAACGCGCTGCCGTCCGAGATGAAGGAGCGGCCGAACTACGTCGACCGGCTGGGCATGGAAGAGGCCTACATGAAGGCACGCGTCGAGCGCATCGAGGCGGTGAAGCCGAGTCTGGTGGCGCTCTACGACACGCTTTCGCCCGAGCAGAAGGCGACCCTCGACCGGCCGCGCCCCATGATGGGCAAAGGGGGCGGCATGATGGGCCGCCATCACGGCGGCCCCGGGCCGCGCTGAGCGAGACAAAAGCGAAAGAAGCACCGCTCTAATCCTCGAAGTCCTGCGCCCGATCACCCAGCAGGAAACGCGGCCCGGCCCCTG
>JAEZIF010000275.1 GCA_023416135.1 Pseudomonadota bacterium | reverse complement strand
ACGGTGCTCGAGCAGCGGAATGGCAGCCTCGAGCTTGTCGATCATGGCCAAGAGCGTCGCCCCTCGGCCACCTTTTGCGCCTGCTGGCGGTCGACCGCGGCAAGCTTGGCCTGCTGCTCGGCCACCTGGCTTTCGAGCAGCCCGCGCTGCATCTCGACCAGCGCCGGCGGCGCTTCCGGCAGCCGGAAGGCCGCCAGCGGTGCATCGGGGGCGAGGGCAGCGCGCAGGCGAGCCACGTCGAGCCGGGCTGCCATCAATTCGCCGCTCAGCCGGCCAAGTTCGGCCGTGCTCACGGTCGGATCGAGGTTGATCAGCGCCTCGCCTTCGCGCACGCGCTGGCCATCGCGTACGTGGATTGCACGCACCACGCCGGCTTCGAGCGGCTGCACCACCTTGATGCGGCCGGTGGGCATGATCCTGCCCGGAGCCACCGCGACGATGTCGACGCTGCCGAACGACGCCCACGCCACTGCCGCGGCAAGGGTCGTCACGATGGCGACCGCGATCGCCCGCCCGATCGGCGACGGCGGCGTCTCGATCACTTCGAGCGCGGCAGGCAGAAAGGCAAGCTCATCGCGGCTGCGGCCCAGCGTCGATGGATCAATGCGCGACATGGAGACCAGCCTGCAGATGGTGAAGCGACGCGTAGCGAGCGGCCGCGCGGATCAGTTCGTCGTGCGTTCCGTCCTCGACCAGCCGGCCCTGGTCGATCGTCAGCACACGATCGGCGATGCGCAGCGTCGACAGGCGATGGGCGATGATGAACACCGTCCGGTCCCGGGCGATCTCGCGCATGTTCTCCTGGATGACCCGCTCGCTCTCGTAGTCGAGCGCACTGGTGGCCTCGTCGAAGATCAGAAATGCGCGGATCGCCGACCAGAGCTCGGTTGATGGCGACGCGCTGGCGCTGCCCGCCCGACAGGCTGGCGCCGCGCTCGCCGACCAGCGTGTCGTAGCCTTCCGGCAGGCGCAGAATGAATTCGTGCGCGCCGGCCAGCCGCGCTGCCTCGGCCACCCGCTCGATCGGCATCGCCGGATCACTGAGCTCGATATTGTCCCGGACCGTCCCGTTGAACAGCACGTTCTCCTGCAGCACCACGCCGCTATGGCGTCGCAGCCAGGCCGGATCGACCATGGCGATGTCGACGCCATCGATCAGCACGCGTCGCCTTCGCTGCCGTTACCCTCGACGGTGAAATTGGAGAGCGTCAGGTAGCGCAGGTCGACGCAGGGCCCGGCGTTGATCTGGATGACCGGCTGGCCGCTGGTGATCTCCGACACGATTCTGGCGCCACCGAGATCGATTCCGATCGGGCCCTGAAGGCTACTGGCAACGTCGATGACGATCGGCAAACTGACCGTGTAGGGCTGCCCGCTCATTTCCGCCACATAGCCGCCCGCCATTGCCGTGCTCAGGGCTGCCGCCAAGTCCGTCGTCGCAATTTGCATAGCCTGAGCCTCCATCCAATGTCATCGCTTGGTTACAACCGCAGAATTGGCGGTGCTGTCACTTCTGGACAGGCGGCACAATTCGCCCGGGCGGGCATTGATCACAGAAATGTCTCCAACTCTTTCATATGGGGTGCAGCGGTGACTCAGCCGGCGCGGCGCGTGCCCTCGCTGCTCGAGATGGTCACGCAAATCGGCACGGCCGCACAGTATCCGCGCGACACGGTCGTCTTCGCGCAGGCGACGGCGGCCGACGCCGTCTTCTACCTCGAGGAAGGTGTCGTGAAACTCGAAGTGGCATCGCCGCAGGGCAAGCGCGCGGTGATCGGCTTGTTCGGCGCCGACAGCTTCTTCGGCCAGGGCGCGCTCGCGGGCCAGGTGTCCCGCCACGCCACCGCGACCACGCTCGTCGACTGCAGGCTGGTGCACATTCCCAAGGCGGCGATGGAAGAACTCGTGCAGGCAGAGCCGATGTTCGCCCGGCAACTGATCGTCCGTCTCGCGCGACGGACCAGCCGCGTCGAGCAGGACCTCATCGACCTGCTGTTCAACTCGACCGAAAAGCGCCTGGCGCGTGCCCTGCTCCTGCTGGCGAATCTCGACAGCGACACCCAGCCGGTGCTGCTGCGCATCAATCAGCAGACTCTGGCGGAGATCGTCGGCACGACCCGGCCGCGCATCAACCACTTCATCGGCAAGTTCAGGAAGCGCGGCTTCGTCACCACGCAGGGGCAGCAGTTACGCGTCCATAGCAGTCTGGCCCAGGTGATCCTCGAGGACTGAGGCCCCTCGCGCCTCACGCCTCAGCCGTTCCAGACCGGACCCATGGGCTTGAGCTTGATGCCCTTGCGCAGGTGCTTGTAGGGCATCTCGAGCGGGTCGGTGATGTGCGCGCCGGGCGACTGCACCACCAGGATGGTCTCGGCGATGGGCTGGAAGTCGGCGCGGAAATGCACCGTCGACTTCAAGCCGAGGATCGGCACTTTCGCCGGCTCGACACCGACATGGCGGAACATCTCCTGGTCGGCAGCCTGGATGCGCTTGCTCGCGAGCACGGCAGACACGCCGCTCGCCTCGTCGGTCACCAACGCCATCGGACCGATCTGGAACCGGGCGCCGCCATAGAACGGACCGGTTCCGGTGAACTTGCCGTCGCCCACCTTGACCACGCGCCAGTCGGCAACGACCGGCTTTTCCGCGGCATAGCCCACGACGGCGCCGATGCCGCGATGCATGATCTTGCCTTCGCCCGTGGCGACGGCCTCCTTCGCGGCCTCCTCGTCGACGATCATGCCGATCACCGCGCCCCTGGCCTTGTGTCGCATCAGGGCAGCCAGCAGCCCGACGGTGTCCGAGGTGCCGCCGGCGCCGGGATTGTCCTGCACGTCGGCCAGCACGATCGGCTTGCTCGCGTTTTTCGAAAGCTCGATGGCGCGCAGTGCCGCGGCGTCGGGATCGAGAAGCTCGCCGGCGAAGGCCCGCTCCTGTGCCTTCACCGCCTGGGCGAGCTTGTCGGCGGCCGCTTCGACTGCTTCCTTGTCGTGACCGTAGACCACCAGCGCCGGGCCGCACTGGGCGATGTCGGCCGGCGGGAAGCCCGGCGTATGGGTGACGCTGACGATGCCTTGGTTGTGGCTCTTCTCGCCGGCCTCGAGCTCGCCCACCAGGTCGAAGATGCCCTTGGCCGGCTCGATGAAGGTGCACTGCCAGACCAGCGGGATCAGGAAGTCGAGCTGACGATAGGCGCGATAGACCGACCGCTTCTCCTTGAGCAGGCGATCGAGAAGCTCGGCGGCGCGCTTGCCCGTCACCGCCATGTCGATGTGCGGGTAGGTACGGTAGCCCACCAGGGCGGTGGCCAGGCTCGCCATCTCGCGCGTGAGGTTGGCGTGATAGTCGAGGCTCGCGACGATCGGCATGCTGCCGCCGACGATCGCGCGGATACGCTTCAGAAGCTCGCCTTCGCCGTCCTCGGTGTTCTCCGCGACCATGGCGCCGTGCAGGTCGAGATAGACGGCGTCGAACGGCCCCTGCTTGCGAATGTCCTCGTCGAACAGCGCCCACATTTTCTCGTAAGCATCCTCGGTGACGTACGAGGCTGGCGCCGCCGCCGCCCAGGCGAGCGGCACGACCTCGTGACCCAGCTCGGCCAGGCGCTTCACGGCGCCGGCGATCGGGATGTTGAAGCCCTCGACGCCGGGAATCATCTCCGGCCCGCGCAGCAGCGGCGGCCAGGCATCGGCCCGCACGAACTCGTCCCAGGTCGCCCGTTGCGGCGCGAATGTATTGGTCTCGTGCTGGAACCCACCCACAGCAATTCGCGCCATGAAACCGTTCTCCTCTTTCCGTGTTTTGGACGAAGGCCCGCGCTGCTACTGCTTGGTCGCGTCCTCGATCGCCTTCAGGATGACAGGCCAATATTCCTTGCCATGGCCGAGCTCGATGGCGCGGTCCATCAGCTCGCGCACGACATCGGAGCCAAGAGCCGGCACGCCACGCTCCTCGGCCATCTGGATGGCATAGGACAGATCCTTCAGGGCGTACTCGACCGAGAAGGCGCGCTCGGGGAAGACGCCCGGCAGCATCGCCTTCATGCCGTGATTGCGCAGCGCAAAGGAATCGGCCGAGCCCTTGGTCAGGGTCTCGAACAGCACCTCGCCGTCGACGCCGTGGGCGCGCGCGATGGCGAGCGCCTCGGCGAGCGCGACGCCGGTCTGAAACAGGATCATGTTGTTCAGTATCTTGACCGCCTGGCCGCTGCCCGCGTCGCCGCAATAGGTCACCTCGCTCGCCATGCAGCGCAGCAGCGGCTCGATCCGGTCGAAGCATTCCCTGGTGCCGCCGACCATGATCGACAGAGTGCCGTCGATCGCCGCCTGCCGCGTGCGCGCCACCGGCGCGTCGGCGAAGGCCGAAGCGCAGCCCTCGAACTCGGCATAGAGGCGCCGCGCCAGGCTCGTCGGCGAGGTGCTGAGATCGATCACCGTCCAGCCGAGCTTGGCATTGGATACGAGACCACACTCGCCGAGGCAGACCTGCTCGACCTCCTTGCCGCCCGGCAGGGAGAGCATGATCGTCCGGCACTCGGCGGCGATCTCGTCGATCGATGCGGTCTTCACGCCATCGGCGGCCAGACGCTTCAGGGGCGCGTCGTCGCGGTCCGCGGCCAGCACTTCGAGGCCGCTCTTGCGGGCGAGGTTTCTGCACATCGGCTCGCCCATGGTGCCTACGCCGATAAATCCGATCTTGTCTGTCATGTCAGTCCACGATGAAGAGTTTGGCGCCGTGCTCGGTGCTGGAACGATGGGCGAGGTCGCCGTCGGCGACCTGATAGCTCTGGCCTTTCTTCAGCACCACGGTACGGCCATCGGCCAGCTCGGTGCGCAGTTCGCCGTCCAGCACCAGCAGCACATGGCCTTTCTGGCACCAATGGTCGGCGAGATAGCCCGGGGTGTATTCCACCATGCGTACCCGGATGTTGTTGAAGGTGCGCGTGCGCCAGTAGGCCTTGCCGGTATCGCCGGCATGCTCGGTGCGCTCCACGCCCTCCCAGTCGGTCGTGCCGAACGGTATGTCGAACATCAGCATGGCCGCGTTTTTAGCATAGTTTGCGCCTGCCGGCAGGCGCGACTAACCCCAGCTCTCCAACGCCTGCCTGAGGCTGTCCGGCCCGCGATAGAGCGTCGCCCGCCAGCCGCAGGCGCGCGCGCCGTCGACGTTGGCCGCGACGTCGTCGACGAACAGGATCGACTGCGCGACCGTCACGCCCATGCGCGCCTGGGCGTTGGTGAAGAACACCCGATCGGGTTTGCAGACGCCCAGCGCCGCCGAATAGATGATCTCGTCGAAGTGCGGCCCCAGCCCTGCCTGGTCGCGCAGATAGGTGATGCGGTGATGCTCCTGATTGGAGGCGGTGAAGCAGCGCCCGCCGGTGCGCTGCCGCCAGGCGTCGGCGATGGCCAGCACCTCGCGGTCGATCACGGCATCCTTGGCAAACCAGTAGGCTATGAACTCGTCGAGCCGGTCGGCCAAGCCCTTGGTCTCCAGCCAGCCGTGCAGCGCGACGTGGAGATCGACCCGGCCGCGCAGCACTTCGAGAAAGTCGCGGCGAAAGAAGTCGCGCGCCATCTCCTCATGGTCGAAGCCCCAGTCGGCCTGGAGGCTGGCGTACCAGGGTGTCGCCGACCCCGGTTGGGCGAGGGAGATCACGCCGTCGATATCGAGGGCGAGGACGGGGCTGGAACTCATGGGCCGGCATGCTACAGCAGCCGGCCCTTGCCGAGGATAGTCCGTTGGAGCTCCTTGTCCCCTCCCCGGCGCAGCTCGACGCCTACGTCGATGCGCTGAAGCGCGACTGGTCGCCGGACAACATCCGGCTGGGAGCGGCTGCGGCGGAGGAACTGGAGCGCATCGACGCCGACCCCGCCGCCTTCGTGGCCGCACAGAACGATCGCGAGGCCAAGGGGCCTCCTGTCGTCCTGCCGGACGGCTCGCAAGTGCCGCGCCTGCCGAGCTATCGGCGATGGATATGGGACGATGGCTTCTGCGGCGCGGTCGACCTGCGCTGGCAGCCCGGCACGGAGGCGCTGCCGCCACTGCCTCGGCCACATCGGCTACGCCGTGGTGCCGTGGAGGCGTGGTCGCGGCTACGCCACGCGGGCGCTGGCGCTCCTCCTGCCGGAAGCGCGCAAGGAAGGGCTCAGGTACGTCGAGCTCACCACCGACCCGGATAATGTGCGATCGCAGAAGGTCATCGCCAACAACGGCGGCGTGTTCGTGAAGCGCTTCCACAAGGATCCGGCCTACGGCGACGTCGAGGCGCTGCTGTTCCGTATCGCTCTCTAAGGCTCGCCGCCGGCGCGCACGACGGCCTCGACCATCGCCGACAGCGCCGCCAGTCCACGGGCCTTGAGCGCGCGCGACGTATCCTTCTCGCCGAGCTGCCCTTCGAGGACGAGGGTGATGAAGCCGTGCACGGACGCCCACGCGAAGTCGACCATGCGCTCCTTCACCTCGCCTGAAGCCTGGGGAATGACGGCTTCGACCGCCTCGCGGTGCAGGTGGTAGGCCGACCTGGCGGCCTCGGCCAGCTCCGCCGTCTCGAAGCGGTTGGCCTCGCGACTGAACATGAGCTGGAACAGCACGGGATTGGCCGCGCCAAAGGCCATGTAGCCGACGCCCTGGCCGACCAGGCGAGCAGCCGGGTCGGTGCCCGACCGGCGCGCCTCGGCCGTCATCGCCGCCGCAAGCTCGTGATAGCCGCGGGTCGCGATCTCGGCCAGCAGGTCGTCGATCGAGGCGAAGTGATGCGCCGGCGCGGCATGGGAAACCGCCGCGCGCCGGGCGCATTCGCGCAGGGTGAAGCCGCGGAGGCCGCGTTCTTCCATCAGCTTGCGCCCGGCTGAGACCAAAGCCTCGCGCAACTCGCCGTGATGATAGGGTTTTGCCGTCTTTGGCCGCGCCATGGGGGCATCCCTTCACGTCGCCGCGCGGGGTGTCAAGCAACCAAACGCAACCTGTCGTCGCCAAGATCAAGGGGCGATCATTCTTGTCGTTGGCAAAATCAAGGGCATGACCCTCGATGCCACTTACCTGGACGGCAGAAGCCGGCTGACCGGCAAAAGAGCCTGTGGCCTGATCCCGCAGCGTAGTGTAGCCGGAGGGATTGCATGACGTTTGAAAGCTGGGCTGCCTTCACCTGCCGCCTCGAGGAACTGAATGGACATCGTCGATTTTGGCGCACTCGCGGCATCCCGGCATGGCGATGCCGCCATGATCCTGCGCGACGCCCTCGCCCACGTGCCTTCGGCCTACAACGGCCCGGGCGAGGCTGAGGCAGAGCTGGCGCTGCGCTGCGGGCTGACGACTGGCTCGGTCACGCCGCCCTCGAGGGCGAACGGCTGGTCGGCTGGATCGGCGCGATCCGCACCTACCGTCACGGCTGGGAGATCCATCCCCTGGTCGTGGCGCCGGATTGCCAGCGCCGCGGCATCGGCTCGGCGCTGATGGCCGCCCTGGAAGCGCGCGCCCGTAGCGAGGGCGTGCTGACGCTCTTTCTCGGCAGCGATGACGACTACGGCGGCACCAACCTGTTCGGCCGCGCGCTCTGGCCGGGCGTGGCGAGCCACATCACCGGCGTAGAGACGACGGCCCGCGGGCATGCGATGTCCTTCTACCTCCGACACGGTTATGAAATCGTCGGGCTGCTGCCCGACGTGAACGGTGCCGGCCGGCCGGACATCATGTTGGCCAAGCGCCTATGAGCCCTCGACCGGCTGCAGCGCCTTCCTGACCACGGCGTCTTCCTTGCCCGTGGCGCGCGGGAACAGTCCGGTCCAGATGCCGGAGAGATCGTTGCAACCCGGATCCATGGCGCATCGCCTCGCTACGACCAGCCGATCTTCTGCCTGAGGAACGTGTAGCCCAGCGCCGCGAAGGCCGCCCGCTCCTTGTTGTCCTTGCCGTAGCCGTGGCCTCCCGCCGCAGGCTCGTAGAAGTAGACCTGGTCGTAGCCCATCGCCTGCAGCTTGGCAGTCATCTTGCGGGCGTGACCCGGATGCACGCGATCGTCGCGGCGGGTCGTGGCGATCAGGATCGGCGGATAGGCCTGGCCGGGCACCGCCTGGTGATAGGCCGAATAGGTCCTGAGCCAGGCCCACTCCTCCGGCTTGTCGGGATCGCCGTACTCGGCGATCCAGCTCGCAC
>JAEZIF010000249.1 GCA_023416135.1 Pseudomonadota bacterium | reverse complement strand
GTTGAAGGTGGCCTGCATGACGTGCTTGATGCGCGCCGCCAGGGTCGACTTGTCGACGTTGGCCTTCTCGTAGGCGGCCTTGGCCTCGGGCTGCCACAGCACGTCGGTCGGCGGCTTGACCTTGATGATGTGGGCGCCGAGCAGGGCGGCCATGTGGGCGGCGTAGGCGCAGACGTCGAGCGCCGTCTCGCCCGCCTTGTCGAGCTTGCCGCCGCGCGGATAGGACCACATGACGACGGCGAGGCCGACCGACTTGGCTTCCTCGGAGAGTTCGCGGATCTCCTCCATCATCGCGTATTGGTCTTCCGAGCCCGGATAGATCGTGAAGCCGATCGCCGAGCAGCCCAGGCGCAGGGCGTCGCCCACCGAGCCGGTGACGGCCTGGTCCTTGTTGGTCGACAGCGAGTTGGCCGAGTTGAGCTTGAGGATGGTCGGGATCGCGCCAGCGAAGGTGTCGGCGCCGGCCTCGAGCGGGCCGAGCGGCGCAGCGTAGGCGTTCAGCCCGGCGTCGATCGCGAGCTGGTAGTGGTAATGCGGATCGTAGGCATCCGGGTTGGGCGCGAAGGAGCGGGCCGGGCCGTGCTCGAAGCCCTGGTCGACGGGCAGGATCACCATCTTGCCCGAGCCGCCCAGCCGGCCGTGCATCAGGATGCGGGCGAGGTTGGCCTTGGTCCCGGGGCAATCGCTCTCGTAGTTGTCGAGGATTTTTTTGACGGTGCGGGTAATTCTCACGGCCTGGGCTCCATGGTCCATTGGATGGCGGCCGGTGATAGCGGCGGTGGCCTATTCGTTCAAGCCCTTGCCCGGATAGGGATGTGTGGTTTTCCAGTGGTTCGCGATGTCCAGGCGGCGCGTTACCCAAACGCCCTTCTGCTGCTGGATGTAATCGAGCAGGCGCCACAATCCCGCTGTGCGGCCGGGATGGCCGATCAGGCGCTGATGTAGACCGACCGACATCATCTTGGGCATCGTCGCGCCCTCCTTGTAGAGGACGTCGAAGGCGTCGCGGCAGAGGGTGAACCACTGCTCGGAAGTCGTCATGCCGGCGGCATATTTCCCATCGTTGTTGGTAAGCGAGTAGGGCACGATCAGGTGGGGCTTGCCCTCGACCGTCTGCCAGAACGGCAATTCGTCGCCATAGTAGTCGCTGTCGTAGGTGAAGCCGCCGTGCTCCAGCAGCAGGCGGCGCGTGTTGACGCTGGGTCCATAGCGGCAGTACCAGCCGGCCGGCGCCTCGCCGACGGTCTGCTTCAGCGACTTCACCGCTCTGGCGATGTGCTCGCGCTCCTCCGCTTCGCTCAGCTGAAAATGGCGCACCCAGCGCCAGCCGTGGCAGCAAACGTCGAAACCGGATTGCCGGATCGCCTCGGCCGCCGGCTTGTTGCGCTCCAGCGCCAGCGCGCAGCCGAACACGGTGAGGGGCAGGCCGCGCTCCTGGAAGGCGCGCATGATGCGCCAGAAGCCGACGCGGACGCCAAACTCGAACATGCCTTCGGCCGCGAGGTCGCGGCCCTCGAGGCCCTGCGAGGAGGTCGAGGATTCGGTGAGACCGGTCTCGGTGTAGCCTTCGCCGTCCTGCACCGACGGTTCGGAGCCTTCTTCGTAGTTCACCACGAAGTTGATCGCGACGCGCGCGCCGTCCGGCCACTTGGGATCGGGCGGATTGGCTCCATAGCCCACGAGGTCGCGTGTCGGCTGCCAGCTCATGTCGGTCTCCTCACCAATCGGGCGCCCATCTGCCGGGCAATGTCGGCGATCTTGTCGTTCGGCTCGCTCATCGAGATCCGCTTCACGCCGGAGCGCAGGCAGGCGAGCGCGTGGCCAGGCGCGTCGCCGCAATCGACGATCAGCTCGAAGGCGACATCGGGGAATTCCGTCTCCGCACGCACCTGCAGCGCCCCGAGATAGCCTGCGCCGTAGAACGACGCGGCGCCTTCGGGCGTGATCAGGACGGGCGACGTGCCGCTAGCGCGCGCGGCTTGCAGCGCAGCCTCCGTCGTCCGCCAGTCGCGCACCAGGATCACCGGTCTGGTCTCCATGACGAGACAATACCCCATGTCGTCCGGAGCGCGGCGAAGGATGACAGGAGGCTCGTTGGCGAGCTCAGTCATTCAGCCCCTTGCCCGGATAGGGATGGGTCTTGGTCCAGTGCCGGGCGATGTCGACCCGCTTCGTGATCCAGACGCCGGCATGCTTCTGCATGTAGTCGAGCAGCCGCTCCAGTCCGACGGCGCGGCCGGGATGGCCGATCACGCGCATATGCATGCCGACCGACATCATGCGCGGCTGCGTCCGGCCCTCGCGGTACAGCATGTCGAAGGAATCCTTCAGCAGCGTGAACCATTGCTCGGCGTTGCCGATGCCCACCATGTACTTGCCGTCGTTGGTAGTGAGCGAGTAGGGCACGACGAGATGGCCATTGCCCTCGACGTTCAGCCAGAACGGCAATTCGTCGCCGTAGTAGTCGCTGTCGTATTCGAAGCCGCCTTCCTCGACGACCAGGCGGCGCGTGTTCTCGCCCGGTCCGTAGCGACAGTACCAGCCCTCGGGCCGGCGGCCGATCATCTTCTCGGTCGAGGCAATGGCCTTGGCGATGTGGTCGCGCTCCTCGGCTTCGCTGAGCTCGTAGTGCTTGATCCAGCGCCAGCCGTGCGAACAGATGTCATGGCCCGCCTTGGCGATCGCCGCCGACGCCTCGGGATTGCGCTCGAAGGCGAGTCCGCAGCCGTAGATCGTCATCGGCAACCGGCGTTCCTCGAAGATGCGCATCAGGCGCCAGAAACCGATTCGGCTGCCGTACTCGAACAGGCTCTCGGCGGCGAGGTCACGGCCTTTCACTGTCTGGCCCATGCCGTGGGCTTCGCTGAGACCGGTGTCGCTGTGGTCCTCGCCGTCCTGGATGGAGGGCTCGGAGCCTTCCTCGTAGTTCATCACGAAGTTGACCGCGAGGCGGGCGCCGTTGGGCCACTTGGGATCGGGCATGTTGGCGCCATAGCCCACGAAATCGCGGCGCGGCTTGTACGGCATCGGAGGTTCTCCCGGCATCAGGGAATGAGGATCGTGAAGGGCTCGACCGGCACGAATTCCTCGTCGCCCTTGCCGCCGACGCGCCACATGAAAACGGCGAAGCGGCCCGGCTTGTCGAGCACGGTGAGGCCGTGATGCCAGGTGTTGGGCTTGTAGGTGACGCCCTGCAGGCCGGTGGCGATGAAGGCCTTGACCCCCGCGAGGTCGGGCCCGCCGGCCTCGGCGTGCGGCGCCACGACGATCAGCCAGCGCGCGACGTCGATCGGCACGAAAGTCTGCGAGGAAAATTCGTGGCGCTCCAGCATCTCGGCCCGGAGCGGCCGGTCGGGCGTCTCCGCTTTCAGGCTGAGCGACAGGCTGGCATGGGCGTTGGGGCGCAGGTTGCCGAGCGCGTCCTCGTAGTACTGGCGGCCCGGTTCGCTGGGCACGTCGATCACGTCGCCGAACGGCGCAAAGGCCTCCCGGGTCAACGGCTGCGGCTGGATCTCCATCCCTTCACTCCTCAATCGCGCATGCGGCGGGTGAGTCCCACCGTCCATTCCATGATCAGCATCAGCACGAAAGCCGCGGCGATCAATACGCCCGACACCGCGGCGACTCGCACGTCGAGAGTGGATTCCATCATGCCCCACATGCGGATCGGCAATGTGTCGGTGCGGGCGTTGGACAGGAACAGCGACACCGGCACGTTGTCGATCGACGCCATGAAGGCGAGGAACGCGCCGGCGGCAATGCCGGGGAAGATCAGGGGCAGGGTGACGCGCCGCAGCGTATAGAACCAAGAGGCGCCGAGACTCTGCGAGGAATCGAGCAGGGCCGGGTCGAGCTGCGAGAGGCTGGCCGTCGTGGTGCGCAGGATGAAGGGCATGGTGACGATGAGATGGCCGGCGATCATCAGGTTGAGCGACGGCCGGAAGCCCAGGGTCGAGAAGTAGACCAGCGCGGCCAGGCCGAAGGTGATGCCGGGCAGCACCAGGGGCGACATGAAGAAGTTGTCGGCGGCGCGCGCCGTGCGGTGGCGGTTGCGGGCCAGGCCGAGCGCAGCGAGCGTCGCCAGCACGACGCCGATCAGGGTCGACATCGCCGCCACGTGCAGCGAGTTCTCGGCGGCACGATGGATCGGCCGGGACTTGGTGGCGTCGAACAGCTGCTCGTACCAGCCGAAGGAAAAGCCGGTCGGCGGGAATTTCAGCGACCGGCCCTCGGTGAACGAGGTCATCAGCGCGACGACGACGGGCGACACGATGATCAGCACGGCCAAAATGGCGATGCCGCCGATCACGAGGGCGTAGGAGATGTCGAGGAAGCTCTTGCGCCGGCCCATCATGCGTCACCCATTGGCGTCACCCGTGGACGTGCCGGCTCGACCGTCGGCCGAGGTAGGAGAGGGCCGCGATCACCGTCAGCACCGAGACCACCAGCGACAGCGAGGCCACGGCGGCGAGCGGCCAGTTGTAGACGACCAGCGACTGCTGCCAGATCACCAGCGGCAGGTAGATCAGTCGCACGCCGCCGATCACGGTCTGGGAGATGAAGGCGGTGGTGGAGCTCGCGAACACCAGCAGGCAGCCCGCCACCAGGCCGGGCATGGAGAGCGGCACGATCACCGTGAACAGCGTGCGCCAGCGCGAGGCGCCGAGCGCGGCCGAGGCATCGCGCAGGTTGGGATCGAGGCGCGACATCACGCTGATCAGGGGCAGCAGCATCAGCGGCATCTCGATCTGGGTGAGCGAGATCACCAGGCCGAACTCGGTCTGCAGCAGCCGCAGCGGCTCGGAGATTACTCCGAGCCACATCAGGGCCTGGTTGACCACGCCCTCGCGGCCCAGCATCACGATCCAGGCGAAGGTGCGGACCACGACCGAGAGCAGCATCGGCATGATGATGACGAACAGCAGCGCCTTCTGCAGTCGTGGCGGCAGGTCCATGTAGACCAGCGCCAGCGGGTAGCCCACCAGGACGGTGGCGCAGACGGTCTTCAGCCCGAGCAGCAACGTGTCGGCGATGACCTTGTAGTTGAAGGGATCGCCGAAGAACTTCGCCCAGCTCGCGAGGCCCGGCTCGGTGATCTTGTCGTCGTTGAAGAAGCTGGTGGCGACCAGCAGCAGAAGCGGCGCCAGGAACAGCGCCGTGAAGGCGAGCGCGAGCGGCAACGCGAGCTGCCACTCGGCCAGGCGCAGCCAGCGTCGCTCGCCGTGAACAGGAGCGTCGATGACAGAGGAGGTCATGTGCCCCTGGCGAGCCACTCCAATGGCGCGCCGCCAGCGCTCACTTCGCCATTTCCTTGTTGAACTTCTCGATCCAGGCGGCGCGCAGCGGATTGATCTTGGCCCAGTCGTGCTGCACGTACGACGCCATCTCGTCGAGGCTCTTCATCGGCATGTCGGCGGCCAGCGGCACGTCCTTGTTGACCGGCAGGAAGTTGTACGGCGGCTTGGTGAGCGCTTCCTGCGCCTCCCTGCCGACCACCAGGTCGAGATACTTGTAGGCGTTCTCGAGATCGCCGGTGCCCTTGGCGATGTGCATGGTCGTGAAGAAGGTGACGGCGCCGGTTTCGGGCTTCACGAACTCGACGTCGACGCCCTTGCCCTTCAGTGTCGCGACGGTCTGGGTGTTGGTGTACATCACGTCGCACTGGCCTTGCTGGAAGAGGCCGGGCATCGCCGCCGGCAGGCCGACCGCGGCGATCTTGGGCAGCACCTTCTTGAGCTCGACCAGCGCCGGCTCGGGGTTGGTGAGCGAGCCGCCGAACAGCTTGCTCATCTCGATGATCGACGAAGTGCCGAACGTCGTCTGGAAGCCGGTGATGCCGAGCCGCGACACCCAAGGATCCTTGAGGAGGTCGCCCCAGCCCTTGGGCGCCGGCAGCTTCTTGGGGTTGTAGGCGATACCGACGACCTGGGCGCTGACATGGACGCCGACATCGTCGGTGAAGCCCGCCGGCAGCTTCCCGAGGTTGCCGAGCTTCTTGGCGTCGAACTTCTCGAACAGGCCGCCTTCGAGGCCGACGATGCGCGGGCCGGGATCGAGTACGAAGACGTCGAACGGCGGCGCGCCGCGTGCGGCCTTGGCCTTGCCGATCTGGTCCATGGCGAAGAGCGGCGCGAGCTCGAGGTCGATGTCGTCCTTCTTCTTGAGCATCGGCGCCACGACGGTGCGATAGGCGTCCTCCCAGGTGCCGGGATAGGTCGTGGCCACCACCTGGCCCTTGGCGTGGGCGATCGAGGGCAGGAACGACGCGCCGCCGAGCGCGGTCATGCCGGCGAGCAGGCTTCTGCGATTGAAGGTCATCGGGCTACTCCGTTGCTGAAGACGTTGGACGCGGGAAAAGGGAAGGGCGAGCATCGGGTGCCAGCACGCAGAACCGGCGCTGCGCCTCGCCCGGCGTGCGCCGGCGCGGCTCGACGATCTTGATTGCGGTGCCGCAGGCGGTGCGCGCCTCGTGGACGAGCTGAGAGCCGAGCGGCAGGCTGAGGCCGGGTTCGATCGGCCAGCTCTCGGCCGTCGCGACGGGCGACAGCACGACCTGCTCGGGCCGCACCGACAGCACGACGGCCTGCCCGGCCGCGACGCCGTGGGGCGCCGGCAGGCGCAGCGTGACGCCGGCATCCAGCGCCACGATCGCCGTGTCACCGACGATGCCCGCGATCCGGCCCGGCAGAAGGTTGGTCGTGCCGATGAAGCCGTTGACGAACAGGGTCTGCGGCCGGTCGTAGATCGCCACCGGCGTATCGAACTGCTCGACCTTGCCCTTGTTCATGACGGCGATGCGGTCGGCCACGCTCATTGCCTCGTCCTGGTCGTGGGTCACCAGAATGGTGGTGAGTCCGAGCTGGCGCTGCAGGCGCTTGACCTCGATCTGCATGTCGAGCCTGAGGTTGCGGTCGAGCGCGGCGAACGGCTCGTCGAGCAGGAGGATCTGCGGCTCGACGGCGAGCGCCCTGGCCAGCGCCACGCGCTGCTGCTGGCCGCCCGAGAGCTGGCGCGGCAGGCGTTCGCGAAACGCGCCGAGCTGGACCATGTCGAGCATGCGATCGACGCGCTGCCCGACCTCGGGTCCGCGCCGGCCGCGGGCGCGCAGGCCATAGGCCACGTTCTCCGCCACCGTCATGTGCGGGAAGAGAGCGTAGTTCTGGAAGACGATGCCGACGTTGCGCTGGTTGGCAGGCAGTTGATCGATCGAGGCGCCGTCGACCAGGACGCGGCCGCCGGCCTGCCGGACGAAGCCTGCGATGACGCGCAGCAATGTGGTCTTGCCGCAGCCGGAGGGACCGAGCAGCGCCACGACCTCGCCCGGCTCGATGGCCAGCGACACGCCGTCGACCGCGACGGCCGAGCCGTAGCGAACGGTGAGGTTGTCGACATCGAGCGTGCGCCCCGCCGGCGCGACCTGCTGTGGAGTTGGCACTAACGCCTGCACACCTGCTCCCTTCCCCCGGGGATACGCAACGCAAGCTGCGTGCCAAGGCCGGACTGGCATGGAACACGCTAGACCGACCGCAGGTTTGCCGGGATGTGCACATCTGTCTAGAGAATGTGCACATTATTTTGGCAGCAGAGCGCGATGAGCGGGCAGATGGTGCGACGGCGGGCAAATAGCGTGGTGCGACGGCGCAGCCCCAAGGGCAATGTGGCGATCGACGACGCCGTCTACGGCGCGATTCGCCAAGCGATGCTGAGCGGTCGCCTGCGGCCCGGCACCAAGCTTCAGGAACCCGTGCTCGCCCGTCTGCTCAAGGTCAGCCGCGAGCGGGTGCGCAAGGCCCTGCACCGGTTGGTACACGAACGCTGGCTGGAGGCTGTGCCCAACCGCGGCACCTTCGTGCCGGCGCCGTCGGTCGAGGAACTGCGCGAGCTCTACGAAGTGCGCGCCATCCTCGAGGATGCCGTCGTCGCCAAGCTGGCGCGCGCTGCGGCCAACGGCTCCGCCCAGAAGCTCAGGGCACATGTCGCCGAGGAGCGGTCGGCGGTGAAGAGCGGCGATCGCAGCCGGTTGTTCGGCCTATCGACCGAATTCCACGCGCTGCTGGCCGAGCTCAGCGGCAACGAGCAATTGTCGCGCACGCTGAAGAGCCTGCTGCCGCGCTCCTCGTTGCACTTTTCGCTGTTCGCGCCGCCGGCGCTGCACAATTGCGCCGGCCCCCACGATCACGGCGACATCGTCAAGGCGGTGCTGGCGGGCGACACCGACAAAGCGCGGGTCCTGATGCGCAGGCACCTGGCAGGCCTGGTCGAGCTCTTGTCGGCGCGGCAGGAGCCGCCAGAGTGCCTGACGCTGGAACAGGCCATGGTGCCGGAGCGCGGGCCTCCGGGTCCGTTCGTGTCTGCGGAGGCGGGCCTTGAAGCGCCTGGTCCGGCAACAAAAAGGCGCGCTGCCCGGGGCAGCGCGCCTTCGCGGAGAGAATAGAGAAGAAGAGGGGAACTCAGCCCAGCTTGCCCATCGCCACGGCCGTGTCGGCCATCCGGTTGGAGAAGCCCCACTCGTTGTCGTACCAGCTCATGACGCGCACCAGCGTGCCGTCCATGACCTTGGTCTGATCCATGTGGAAGGTCGACGAGTGGCTGTCGTGATTGAAGTCGATCGATACGTTGGGCTGGTCGGTCCAGCCCAGGATGCCCTTGAGCTGGTTGGCGGCGGCGAGCTTCACCGCCTTGTTGATCTCGTCCTTGTCGGTCTTGCGCTTGGCCACGAACTTGAAGTCGACGACCGAGACGTTGGGGGTGGGCACGCGGATCGCCACGCCGTCGAGCTTGCCGTTCAGCTCGGGCAGCACCAGGCCGACCGCCTTGGCCGCGCCCGTCGAGGTCGGGATCATCGACAGCGCCGCAGCGCGGCCGCGATAGAGGTCCTTGTGCATGGTGTCGAGCGTCGGCTGGTCGCCGGTGTAGGCGTGGATCGTCGTCATGAAGCCGTGGTCGATGCCGACCGCGTCGTTCAGCACCTTGGCGACCGGAGCCAGGCAGTTGGTGGTGCACGAGGCGTTGGAGACGACGACGTGGTCCTTGGTGAGCTTGTCGTGGTTGACGCCGTAGACGACGGTGAGGTCGGCGTGGTCGGCGGGCGCCGAGACCAGCACCCGCTTGGCGCCGGCGGTGACGTGCGCCGAGGCCTTTTCCTTCGAGGTGAAGATGCCGGTGCACTCGAGCGCGATGTCGATGCCCATCGCCTTGTGCGGCAGCTTGGCCGGGTCGCGCTCGGCGGTGACCTTCATCTTGCCGCGGCCGACATCGATCGTGTCGCCGTCGACCTTGACCTCGCCGTTGAAACGGCCGTGCACGCTGTCGAAGCGGAACAGGTGCGCGTTGGTCTCAACCGGGCCGAGATCGTTGATGGCCACGACCTCGATGTCCTTGCGGCCCGATTCGATGATGGCGCGCAGCACGTTGCGGCCGATGCGCCCGAAGCCGTTGATTGCAACCCGAACTGCCATGTCTTCCTCCGTTAACCGCTCACTCGCCGCGCCGCGTCTGCGATCGCCTCTGCGGTGATGCCGAAAAGCTTGTAGAGATCGGTCGCCTTGCCAGACGCGCCGAAGCCCTTCATGCCGACGAAAGCGCCGCGTGAACCAAGCCAACGCTCCCAACCGAATCCCGATGCCGCCTCGCAAGCTACCCGGACCGTACCATCGGGCCCAAGGACCTGATGGCGATATGTTTCGTCTTGCGCGGCGAACAAGTCCCACGAGGGCATGGACACAACCGTCGCCTGGATGCCGTCCTTGGCCAGAAGATCTCGCGCGTCCAGCGCGAGGTGGACTTCCGAGCCCGAGGCGATCAGCCGGACCGTGGCCGAAGCGTCGCCCGCCAGGATATACGCGCCGCGCGCGCAGCGGTTGCCGTCGCCGGCGTCGCGGATGGTCGGCAGGTTCTGGCGCGTCAGCGCGATGACGCTCGGCGCCTTCTTGGACTCGAGGGCGATCTGCCAGCACTCGGCCGTTTCGATCGTGTCGGCCGGCCGCATCACGTGCAGGCCGGGAATGGCGCGCAGCGCTGCCAGGTGCTCGACCGGCTGATGAGTCGGGCCATCCTCGCCGAGGCCGATCGAATCGTGGGTCATCACATAGATGACCCGCAATCCCATCAGGGCCGACAGCCGGATCGAGGGGCGGCAGTAGTCGGTGAACACCAGGAAGGTGCCGCCGTAGGGGATGATGCCGCCATGCAGGGCCATGCCGTTCATGGCCGCGGCCATCGCATGCTCGCGGATGCCGTAATAGACGTAGCGACCGCCGGCGTCGCTCGGCGTGTTGGCCTTCAGTGCGGCGGTCTTGGTGTTGTTCGAGCCGGTGAGGTCGGCCGAGCCGCCGACCGTCTCGGGCAGCAGCGGATTGATGACTTCGAGCGTCTCCTGGCTCGACTTGCGGGTGGCCCACGAGGGCTTTTCGCTCGCGACCCTGGCCTTGAAGGCATCGATCGCCTCGCCGACGGCCGCCGGAATGTCGCCCTTCAGGCGGCGGTCGAACTCGGCGCGATCGGGCTCGGCCATCGCGGCATGGCGCTTCACCCACTTGCGGCGGGCCGACTTGCCACGCGATCCGACCTTGCGCCAGGCAGTGAAGATCGGCTCGGGGATCTCGAACGGCGCGTAGGACCAGCCGAGCTTCTCGCGCGCGCCCGCGATCTCGTCCTTGCCGAGCGGCGAGCCGTGCGTGGCGGCCGTGCCGGCCTTGGTCGGAGCGCCATACCCGATCACCGTCTTGCAGGCGATCATCGAGGGCTTGTCGGTGACGTTGCGCGCCTTGCGGATCGCGCGCTGGACAGCGTCCGGATCGTGCCCGTCGACCGCCTGCACGTGCCAGCCGGCGGCGGCGAAGCGCTTCTTGTGGTCTTCCGAGGTGCTGAGCGAGGTCGGCCCGTCGATCGAGATGCCGTTGTCGTCGAACAGCACGATCAGGCGGCCGAGCCCGAGGTGGCCCGCCAGCGTGATCGCCTCCTGGCCGACGCCTTCCATCAGGCAGCCGTCGCCGGAGATGACGTAGGTGAAGTGATCGACGATGTCGCGGCCGAAGCGCTCGGCCATCAGCCGCTCGGCGAGCGCAAAGCCGACCGAGTTGCCCAGGCCCTGGCCGAGCGGGCCGGTCGTGGTCTCGATGCCGCTGGCATGGCCGTACTCGGGGTGGCCCGCGGTCTTGGAGCCGACTTGGCGGAAGTGCTTCAGCTCGTCGAGCGTCATATCGGCGTAGCCGGTGAGGTAGAGCAGCGAATAGAGCAGCATCGAGCCGTGGCCGGCCGACAGGATGAACCGGTCGCGGTCGGGCCAGTGCGGATCCGACGGATCGAACTTCATGAACTTGGTGAACAGCACCGTGGCCACGTCGGCCATGCCCATGGGCATGCCGGGATGTCCTGAATCCGCCTGCTGCACAGCGTCCATGGCAAGAGCCCTGATGGCGTTCGCCATGTCACCACGGGCAGCGATTTGATCGGTCATTTTGCGGGGGCGCCGGTATGTTTTTTGGAACGGCGCGCAACATGCCGACCGACCTCCCATGCGTCAATGCGCAAAAGCCGCCGGCAAAGCCAACATCTAGCGTTCTTGGTCGCTCCACAGCGCCAAGATGTTGACCATTCACCGGCGCTACAACTATCCTCCGGCGATGGAGCAGGTGCGGACGGGAGAGCAATCACCGCCCTCCGGCGGGGGAGCGGTGTCCAAGGCAGCGGCCAGCGCAAAGGACCGCGTGGACAGTGCGCTCAGCCGGCTGGAATCGATGGTGGAAGAACGCCTGCAGGCGGAGGCCGACCGTGCCGGCGAGCTGGCCAAGCGGCTCGACAGGCTCGAGCGTCAGCACGACGAGTTGAAGAGAGTGGCGATGGAGGTCGAGGGTCGCCTCGAGCGGGCGATGGAGTACATCCGCTCGCTGCTGGCTGCCGACCAGAAGTGATCAAAGCAAGACATCCGCGCCGAAGGATGTTTCGCACAGGCTGACGTGTCAGACTGTGCACCCCCTCGACGCCCGATAAAGGGCGCAACAAAAAGGAGTCACGTACGATGCCGGAGGTCTCGGTCCAGATCGCCAATCGCAATTATGAGCTTGCCTGCGGCGATGGGGAGGAAGAGCGGGTCCAGGAACTCGCTGCCTATGTCGACGAGAAGGTCGCCGAACTGCGCCGGCAGCTGCCCGGCACCCCGGAAGTCAAGCTGTTGGTGTTCGCGGCCCTGATTCTGGCCGACGAGAGTCGCGAGGCGCGGGGCATCGCCAAGGCGGCGGAGAGCGCCCGGGCCAGCGCCACCGACAGCGCCGAGACGCTGGCTACGGCGCTCGAGGACCTGATCACGTCGCGCGTCGACAAGATGAGCAAGAAGGTGAGCGGGGCCGCATAGCGCCCCCAGCCGCTCTCTCACGCTCCTCTCTCCCAAGGGGGAGAGGAGCCTGGAGGTCACGATCGAATCGCCTGGCCGCGCATTGCGACCTTCGCCCCCAATGCCTAGATTGGACGTGGGGCGGATTTCTGCGCGGTGCGAGGTTCGCTTAAAACCCCGGGGCCAATAAGAACTCCTGGGAACTGTCCCTGGCCTTGACCCTGGTCTTGGCCACACGGTGCCCACCTGCTTTTGCAGGCCTTGGAGGTTCTACGAGCCACGGCCCATCGTGGAGCCGCCCCACTTTGCTCCATTCCCCACCATGTCCCTGATCGACGACGACAAGCGCACTCTGCGCTCCGCCATGCTGGCTTGGCGAGGCGTACTCGCTGAGGACGAGCGTCGCGCCGCCGCCGCCGGCCTGGTGGCGAGCTTCGAGCGCGAGCAGCCGTTCGAGACGCCTGCGGTCGTGTCGGGCTTTTGGCCGATCAGGGACGAGATCGACATCCGGCCGCTGATGCTCGAGCTGCACGACGCCGGCTGCGCGCTCGCGCTGCCGGTAGTCCAGGGCCGCGGCAAGCCGCTCTTGTTCCGCGCCTGGCAACCGGGCGACGCCCTGGAGCAGGGCGTGTTCGGCACGTTGCAGCCCTTGGCCGAGCGCGACACGCTGGTGCCTGACGCGCTGATCGTGCCGATGCTGGCCTGCGACCGGGAGGGCTGGCGTCTGGGCTATGGCGGCGGCTTCTACGACCGCACGCTGCTCGGCCTGCGCGCCCGCAGGACGGTGACAGCGGTCGGGGTTGCCTTCGACGCCCAGCTGGTCGACGAGGTGCCGCACGGTCCCGACGACCAGCGGCTCGATTGGCTGTTGACCGACAAGCGCGCTTACGCCTTTGTCTAGGTATGAAGGTTCTGTTCTGCGGTGACATCGTTGGGCGCGCCGGCCGCGATGTCGTGATCAAGGAAGTCCCCCGCCTCAGGCGCGAGCTCGGTCTCGATTTCGTGGTGGTCAACGGCGAGAACGCGGCGGCGGGTTTCGGCATCACTGCCAGGATTTGCGGCGAACTGCACGAGGCCGGCGTCGACTGCATCACCACCGGCAACCACGTCTGGGACCAGCGCGAGATCGTGCCCTACATTGCCCAGGACAAGCGACTGCTCAGGCCGGTCAACTTCCCGCCCGGCACGCCGGGCTGGGGCGCCAACCTCTTTCAGACCGCACGCGGCCAGAAGATCGTGGTGATCAACGTCATGTGCCGGCTGTTCATGGACGCGCTCGATGATCCGTTCCGCGGCATCGACGCCGAGCTCGCGAAGTATTCCTTGGGCAGCACCGCCAACTTCATCCTGGTCGACGTGCATGGCGAGGCGACCAGCGAGAAGCAGTCGATCGGGCACTACTGCGATGGCCGCGTCTCCGCCGTGCTGGGTTCGCACAGCCATGTTCCCACCGCCGACAGCTGGATCCTGCCGGGCGGCACCGCCTACCAGACCGACGTCGGCATGTGCGGCGACTACGACTCGGTGATCGGCATGAAGAAGGAGTCCGCCGTTCAGCGTTTCGTGCGCAAGGTGCCGGGCGAGCGCTTGGCGCCGGCCGAGGGCGAGGGCACTTTGTGCGCGGCGGTTGTGGAAACCGACGACCGTACAGGCCGCGCTACCGCAGTCCGCCCGGTCAGGCTGGGCGGCCGGTTGCCTCAGACGGTGTGAATTGCTGCATCTTGTGTTGAAGAAGCCGCCGCCCTACCTATTAGCGGTAGTCTGAAGAGCCTCGTTGACGGCCTGGGGAAAAATCGGCATCCTTTTGATGTTAAAGGATTTTTCGCCGACGTCGGCGACTGTCTTCAGGTTAGAGGGGGCGTCGGAATCTAGGTTCCGACGTTTTTTAGCGGGGGCTTCGGCCCCCGCCTTTTTTTGTGCCGGCTCTCCCTCGTAGCGGTCACTAACAGTCCCAAAGCCCACGAGAAGTGGTATAGGCGGCCCATCAACTCACTGAATCTGGTCGTGGAGCGATGGCGGGCCATTCGCAATTCAAGAACATCATGCACCGCAAAGGGCGACAGGACGCCCAGCGGGCCAAGATTTTCACCAAGCTGATCCGCGAAATCACCACCGCGGCACGGCTGGGCGCGGCCGATCCAAATTCCAATCCGCGCCTTCGTGCCGCCGTGATCGCCGCACGCGACGCCAACATGACGCGCGATACCATTGATCGCGCCATCAAGCGCGGCTCGGTCAGCGACGCCGACGCCAACTACGACGAGGTCCGCTACGAGGGTTACGGTCCGGGCGGCGTGGCGCTGATCGTCGAAGCGCTGACCAACAACCGCAACCGCACCGCGGGCGAGGTCCGGTCGATCTTCGCCAAGCACGGCGGCAATCTCGGCGAGTCCAACAGCGTCTCCTTCATGTTCGACCGCGTTGGCGAGTTTCGTTTTCCGCTGAGCGTCGGTAGCGCCGACGAGGTCCTGGAGAAGGCGATCGACGCCGGCGCCGACGACGTGGTGAGCGGCGAGGGCGAAGGGGGCGTGCACGAAATCTACGGTGCTCACGAGAGCTTCAATTCCGTGCGCGAGGCGCTCGAGAAATCTCTCGGCCAGCCTTCGGTCGCCAAGCTGTCGTGGCGCCCCAAGACCACCACCCAGGTCGAGGGCGAGACCATGCAGACGCTGCTCGACCTGATCGCCGCCCTGGACGACAACGACGATGTCCAGAACGTCTACGCCAATTTCGAGGTGTCGGACGACGCTCTCGCGAAGTTCGCGGCCTGAAGCCCGGGACGATGAGACTGATCGGCCTCGACCCCGGTCTGCGATCGACCGGCTGGGGCGTGATCGACGTCGACGGCAACAGGTTGCGCCATGTGGCGCATGGCGTGGTCCGGGTGACGACAACGGGCACGCTGGCCGGCCGCCTGCATGAGCTGTTCGAGGGCGTCGCCGCCGTCGTCGAGGCGCAGCGTCCGCTCGAGGCCGCCATCGAGGAGACCTTCGTGAACGTCAACCCGGGATCGACGCTGAAGCTCGGCCAGGCGCGCGGTGTCGTCCTGCTGGCGCCGGCGCGCGCCGGCCTGCCGGTGTTCGAGTACGCCGCAAACCTCGTCAAGAAGTCGGTGACCGGCGCGGGCCATGCCGACAAGAGCCAGATCGCCATGATGGTCGGCCGCCTTCTGCCGGGTGTCGATGCCACCGCCGACGCCGCCGATGCGCTGGCCGTCGCCATCTGCCACGCCCATCATCGCGCCACCGCCAAGCGCGTGGAGGCGGCCCTTTGATCGCCAAGCTGAAAGGCGTCGTCGATTCGGTCGATACCGACAGCGCCGTCATCGACGTCGGCGGCGTCGGCTATCTCGTCTCGGCCTCGTCACGAACCCTGCGCGATCTCGTGGCCGGCGGTGAGGCGACCCTGCTGGTCGAGACCATCGTGCGCGAGGATGCGATCGCGCTCTACGGCTTCCTCGAGACAGCCGAGCGCGACTGGTTCCGCATCCTGACGACGGTGCAGGGCGTCGGCGCCAGAGTGGCGCTGTCGATCCTCTCGACCCTGTCGCCCGACGAGATCGCCCGTGCCATCGCCGCGCAGGATCGCGCCACATTGAGCCGTCCGGCCGGCGTCGGCGCCAAGCTTGCGGCGCGGCTCGCCACCGAGCTCAAGGACAAGGCGGCCGCATTCGGCATCGCGCCGGTCGCCAAGGGTGCTGCGACCCCCGCCGCCGCGCCGACGGGCTCGATCAACGAGGATGCTGTCTCCGCCCTGGTCAATCTCGGCTACAAGCGGGTCGAGGCCTTCGGCGCCGTGGCGCGGGTGACGCAGCGGCTGGGTGAGGGCGCGACGTTCGATGCGGTGGTCCGCGCCGGGCTGCAGGAGCTGGCGCGATGAGCGGCGAGGAGAGGCTGGTCACCTCCAAGCGCGCCGAAGAGGACGCCGCCGAACTGGCGCTGAGGCCGCAGACGCTCGACGACTTCATCGGCCAGAAGCAGCTGCGCGAGAACCTCAAGATCTACGTCACCGCCGCGAAAGCGCGCAAAGAGGCGCTCGACCACGTGCTGTTCCACGGACCGCCGGGCCTCGGCAAGACGACGCTGGCGCAGATCGTGGCGCGCGAGATGGGCGTGGGCTTCCGCGCCACTTCGGGACCGGTGATCCAGAAGGCGGGCGACCTCGCTGCCCAGCTCACCAACCTGCAGCCGCACGATGTGCTGTTCATCGACGAGATCCATCGCCTGAACCCGTCGATCGAGGAGATCCTCTATCCCGCCATGGAGGACTTCCAGCTCGACTTGATGATCGGCGAGGGACCGGCGGCGCGTTCGGTGCGCATCGAGCTGCCGCCCTTCACCCTGGTCGGCGCCACGACGCGCTCGGGCCTGATGACGCGGCCGTTGCGGGAGCGCTTCGGTATTCCGCTGCGCATGATCTTCTACGAGCCGGCCGAGCTCGAGACCATCGTCCATCGCGCCGCCCGTGTGCTGAAGATGCAGATGGCCAAGGATGGCGGCGCGGAGATTGCCAAGCGCTCGCGCGGCACGCCGCGCGTGGCCAATCGCCTGCTGCGCCGTGTCCGCGACTTCGCCGCCGTCGGTGGTCATTCTGTGGTCGACGCCAAGGTTGCCGACGAGGCGCTGAGCCGCCTCGAGATCGACGGTCGCGGGCTCGACACCATGGACCGCAGCTACCTCGCCTGCATCGCCGAGAATTACGGCGGCGGCCCGGTCGGCGTCGAGACGCTGGCTGCGGCCCTCTCGGAGCAGCGTGACGTCATCGAGGACGTCATCGAGCCCTATCTCATGCAGCTCGGCCTGCTGATGCGCACGCCGCGCGGCCGACTCCTGTCGGAAGGCGGGTATCGCCATCTCGGCGTCGCCGTGCCGCGCGAGCAGAAGCGGCAGCTCGATCTCCTGACCGCGGGCGACCAGGAGGACGAAGCGTGAGCGCGGCCGCTGGACCGACCAGCGGTCATATCGCGGGGGGCGTGCATGTGCTGCCGTTGCGGATCTATTACGAGGACACCGACGCCGCCGGCATCGTCTACTACGCCAACTGGCTGCGCTTCCTCGAACGCGGCCGCACCGAGCTGATGCGGCTGCTCGGGCAGGAGCACAGTGCCCTGCGCGACGAGCGCGGTGTGAATTGGGTCGTGCGTCGCTGCTCCATCGACTATCTGAAGCCGGCGCGATTGGACCAGACGATCGAGGTCGTCACCCGTTGCGGAGAAATGCGCGGCGCCTCGCTGGATATGATCCAGGTCGCGCGCCGTGGCGAAGAGATCCTGGTTCGTGCCGAGCTCGTCGTCGCCTGCATGGGCGCGACGGGGCGGCCGGTCCGATTGCCGCAGCACGTGCGGACTGCCTTGGCCCAGGTTGCCGCGGGGGAGTCGCCCCGCTCACGCCACATTCAGGTATAACCCTTTGAGCTAACGGAGATATAAAATGGACGCGTTTGCGCAGGTCGCCAGTACCCCCCTTGGCGGCAGCAGCCCACCGATCGACATGTCGGTGTACGGCCTGTTCATGCAGGCCGACTGGGTCGTCAAGGCCGTGATGATCGCGCTCCTGCTGGCCTCGTTCTGGTCGTGGGCGATCATCTTCGAGAAAATGTTGCGCCTGCGCTCGCTGAAGAAGAGCGCCCAGACCTTCGAGGACACGTTCTGGTCGGGCGTCTCGCTGGAAGATCTCTACGATCGCGTGGGGGCCAAGCCGGACGATCCGATGTCGAGCATCTTCTCGGCGGCCATGCGCGAATGGCGCCGCTCGGTGTCCAAGGGGCTCGCGACCAGCGCAACGGCGCGCGCCGCGCTGCGCCAGCGCATCGAGCAGGTCATGAGCGTCACCATCCAGCGCGAGATGGAGGCGATCGAGAAGAGGCTGGGCTTCCTCGCCACGGTCGGCGCCAACGCCACCTTCGTCGGCCTGTTCGGCACGGTGTGGGGCATCATGAACAGCTTCGGCCATATCGCGCAGTCCAAGAACACCTCGCTTGCGGTCGTGGCGCCGGGCATCTCCGAGGCGTTGTTCGCCACCGCGATCGGCCTGGTCGCCGCGATTCCGGCGGCCGGCGCCTATAACATCCTGTCGGGCCAGGTCGCGCGCTACGCCCAGCAGCTCGAATCCTTCGCCGGTGAGTTCATCACCATCCTGTCGCGTCAGCTCGAGGAGCAGGTCTGATGGCCGGCGTCATACCGGCCGCCGGCAGCAGCGCGGGCGGCAGCAAGTTCAGGCGGCGGCGCTACACGCCGATCGCCGACATCAACGTGACGCCACTGGTCGACGTCATGCTGGTGCTGCTGATCATCTTCATGATCACCGCGCCGCTCCTGCAGGTCGGCGTGCCGGTCGATCTGCCCAAGACCTCGGCCCAGCAGGTCGGCGGCAAGGACGAGCCGATGGTCGTCTCGGTGAACGCCCAGGGCGAGGTGTTCCTCGGCGAGACCAAATACGACCTCGCCGAGCTCGGCACCAAGCTCAAGGCGGTGCACGAGGAGAAGCCCGACCAGCGCGTGTTCATGCGCGGCGACAAGGCGGTCGACTACGGCAAGATGATGGAGGTGATGGGAGTGGTCATCGACAGCGGCTTCCGCCAGCTCGGCCTGCTCGGTGAGGCCGCGCAGCAGCTCGGCAAGGGGGCCGGCGGCACCGTCACACCGGCACCTGCACCGGTACCCGCACCGCGTGGCCAGCAGCCCGCGGCGCCGACGACGCCGCGGCGCTAGGGCGACAGGAGAGGGCGAAGCGTTTGATGGACGACCGCATCATCGGCCGCATCCCGAGAAGCATCGAAATGCGCGCGCCGGCGATCGTGTCGGCGATGCTGCATGTCGTCGTGCTCGGCGCGGCGGTGATGAATCTCGACTTCTTCAATCAGCCGCCCCTGATGGACCCCGAGCCGGTGATGGTCGACTTCGAGGTGATCGACAAGAAGGCGGCGGCGCCCAAGGTCGCCAATCCGCCACCGCAGCCCAAGGACGTGCCGATCGCCGAGGAAGCGACCAAGGCGCCGCCGCCCAAGTCGTCCGAGCCGCCGCCTGCGCCAGAGAAGCCCAAGGTCGAGACGGCCGAGGCCAAGCCGTTGCCGCCACCGCCGGTCGAGAAGCCGAAGCCCGAGGCGCCCAAGCCTGCGGACGACCTGATCGCGCTCAAGCCCAAGGAGCCCGAGCCGCCCAAGGT
>JAEZIF010000036.1 GCA_023416135.1 Pseudomonadota bacterium | reverse complement strand
CCTGAAGGAGGCGCCGCAGGACATAGCGACCCATCCGACCGGCCTAGCGAGGTCCTGCCCGTTCGGCGAACTGGCCGCTCCAGCCGGCGAAGCCCGCGAGATCGGCTTTCCAGCCCACGGTGAAATCGGTCTCGACCAGCCAGATGTAGGGCAAGTCGCGAACGACGAGGCGCTGCATGGCTCGATACGCCTCGGCACGGCGCTCGCGATTGACCGTGCTGCCCGCCGTGGCGAACAACTCATCGATCTCCTTGTTGCGGTAGGCAGCGGCATTGGAAAACGGAATGTCGCCGATGTTGTCCGATACATACATCCGGCGCACGCCGATTTCAGGGTCGCTACCATTGCAGTAAGAGATCAGGGTGAGGTCGAAGTTGCGTTGCTTGAACACGGCATCGACCATCGCCGCCGGGTCGACCAGCCGTGGCTGAACTCGGATGCCGACGCTGCCGAGCTGGTCGCGCAAGAGGTCGGCATAGCGGCCGAAGCTCGCGAACTGCACGAGTTCGACCGTTAGCCGCACGCCTTCACTGTCCGGCTTGAGTCCGGCGGCATCGAGCAGCGCCTTGGCCTTAGCCGGATCGAAAAGCGACGCCGGAAAGGTGCCGGGGGCGTGCGCCCAGGCGATACCGCTCGAGATCGGCGCATCGGCGACGCGGCCGTGGTCGAGCAGAATGCGCTCGACGAACTGGCGGCGGTCGATGGCGGCAGCGAATGCCTCGCGCACCTCGCGGATCTGCAAGGCAGGCCGGTCGAGGTTGAAGCCCAGAGTCATGATGCAGTTGCCGCCACCCGGGCCGAACTTCACGTCGGTCAGGGTCGTCCGGCCGGCACGTTGCAGGCGGGCAATTTCCGACGGCGCGACGCGGCCGACGAAATCGACCTCGCCCGCCGCCAGCGCCTGCGCCTGGGTCGTGCCGTCGGGAATGACACGAAAGACGAGCCGTTCTGCGCGCGGCAAGCCCTGCTTGAAGTAGGCTGGATTCCGCACCAGCACGACGCGGTCGTCCTTGGCATAACTCTCGAAGCGGAAAGGCCCCGAACCGACGGGCTTGAGATTGGCGGGGTTCCGTTCGATCTCGCCCACACCGTAGACGTGACGTGGCAGGATCGGCGCCTCGGTGACATCGAGCTGCTGCAGCAGTGCCGGATAGGGTCGCTTGAGCCGGAACTCGACGGTCGCGGGATCGATGACGTCGACGGCTTGCAGTACGGGCCCGAGGCTTGCGCGGGTCCGGGCGTGATGGCGGATCAGCACCGTCTCGAAGCTGAACTTCACGTCCTCGGCGGTGACCGGCTGCCCGTCATGCCATTTGGCGTCCTTCGCCAGATCGAAGCGCGCCCGCAACCCGTCCTCCGAGAACGCCCAGCGCACCGCCAGGTCGGCCTGCGGTTCACCATTCTCGTTGAGCGACAGAAGGCCGTTGAACAGCGAATCCGCTACCGCGTGGGTCGGCGAACCTGTCGTGATGGCGGGATTGAGATGCCCAGGATCGGCGGAGACGGCGGCGACCACCGTGAGCGGCTGTTGCGCCGCCGTGAAGGGTACTGGCGGTGCGATCAGCATCGCCAAGAGGATGGCGCAGCGGCGAACCATTTGCGGGAACTTCTCCAGAATCGTCATGACTTCAGGCGATGCGCTAGACGTGGATGTGTTCGTGTTCATGTGAGCCGTCACCATGCGAATGGCGTCCACGCGCGCGTTCGGCTGGAACGAGATGCAATTGGCCGTGGCGCACGCCCCGTTGGCTTACGGTTTCGTCGGCCAACGCGCGAACCGCCTTGGTAGGGCCACGCAGCACCGAGACCTCCAGGCAGGAATCGTGGTCGAGATGAACATGGAGCGTCGCGACCTGGAGGTCATGATGCTTGTGCTGCGACCGGGTGAGTCGTTGGCCGAGGCGCCGCGTCTCGTGATCGTAGACATAGGCCAAGGTTGCGATGCAGAAGGCATCGGTCTTGCCGTCGTTCCCGAGCTGCTGCTGTGCCTGGACGCCGCGCAGTATGTCGCGAAGGGCCTCCGAGCGGCTGGCATAGCGGTGCCTTCCCATGTGCTGGTCGAGGGCCTCGACGAGGTCGTCGTCGACCGACAGGGTTATGCGCTGCATCGAAATCCTTCCTTGCTGTTCCGGTCCACAGTATGCACAATTCTCCCATGGTGCATACGAAGGCTTTCCTCGGTGCCCTTCTCCTTGCTGCCAGCGGCGCGGCCATGGCACAGACCCAACCCCAGACGCCGGATCCGTTCGGTCCCGGCACAGGCGCCTCGACGGTCCTTCCGGCCATCACCGTCACGGCACCACGCTCACTCGAATCCGAGCCGACCAATGCAGCCAGCGAAAAGCGCATCTCGGGCGAGACGCTGAACACGCGGCCGGTCGAGCGGCCGGGCGAGATCCTCGAGGCGACACCCGGCCTGATCGTCACCCAGCACAGCGGCGAGGGCAAAGCCAACCAATACTTCCTGCGCGGCATGAACCTCGACCACGGCACCGACCTCGCCATCTGGCTCGACGGCATGCCGATCAACATGCGCACGCACGGCCACGGCCAGGGCTATGCCGACATTAATTTCCTGATCCCCGAGCTGCTCGAGCAGATGATCGTCAAGAAGGGCCCGTACTGGGCCGAGGAAAGCGACTTCGCCTCGGCCGGCTCGCTGCGGCTGGCCTACGCCGAGCGCCTGGACCGCAACGTCGTGCTGGCGACCGGCGGCAGCTTCGGCTACTGGCGCGGCCTTGCTGCCGGGTCGATGGCGCTCGGCCAGGGAGCGCTCACCGCAGCGGGCGAGATGGTGTTCTACGACGGGCCGTGGCAGGCCTCGGACGCCTTGCGCAAGTTCAACGCCTTCCTGCGCTACAGCGAGGGCACGCGCGACAACGGCCTATCCATCACGGCGCTGGCCTACACCAATTCCTGGCACTCGACCGACCAGATCCCGGTGCGCGCCGTCTCCGACGGCAGCCTGAGCCGCTTCGGCGCGGTCGACCAGACCGACGGCGGCGACACCCAGCGCTATTCGCTCAGCATGCGCTGGGCCCGAAGCGACGAGCGCGGCGCCAGCCTCGTCGAGGCCTACGGAATCTATTCGACGCTGAACCTGTTCAACAACTTCACCTACTTCCTCGACAATCCCGAGCAGGGCGACCAGTTCCAACAGATGGACAAGCGCAAGATCCTGGGCCTGAACGCGAGCCAGTCGTTCCGTCACAAGCTTGCCGGCTTCAACTCGGAGACCACGGTCGGCACGCAGATACGCTACGACGACATCGGGGTCGGCCTGTTCAACACCTTCCTGCGCACGCCCTACAACACGGTGCGCTACGACCAGGTGAGCGAGACCAGCGCCGGGATCTATCTCAAGAACACGACGGCCTGGACCGACTGGATGAGGGTGACGCTCGGCGTGCGCGGCGATCTGTTCATGGCTTCGGTCGACAGCACCACCCAGAACGCGAACTCCGGCTATACCTCGGCCTTCCTGGCGAGCCCCAAGGCCGGCGTCGTGTTCGGTCCGTTCAACAAGACCGAGTTCTTCCTGAACGGCGGTTTCGGCTATCACAGCAACGACGCGCGCGGCGCCACCATCACGGTCGATCCGGCCGATCCCTCGACCCCGGCAGCCGCGGTGCCGTTGCTGGTGCAGTCGAAGGGCGCCGAGGTCGGCGTGCGCAGCCAGGCCATCAAGGGTTGGGACACCTCCCTCGCCGTCTTCCTGCTCGACTTCAATTCCGAGCTGCTGTTCGTGGGCGACGCCGGCACCACCGAGGCGAGCCGGCCGAGCCGCCGCATCGGCGTCGAATGGACCAACAGCTATCGGCCGACCTCGTGGGCGAGCTTCGATCTCGACCTTGCCTTCACCCACGCGCGCTTCACAGACTACTCGCCGGACGGCAACTTCATTCCGGGCGCGCCCGATTTCGTCGGCTCGGCCGGCATCACGCTGGGCGCCGACACCGGCTGGTTCGGGGCGCTGCGCGTGCGCAGCCTGGGACCGCGGCCGCTGATCTCCGACGGCAGCGTGTGGTCGTCGTTCACCACGACGCTCAACGGCCGTGTGGGCTACGTCTTCGAGTCAGGCATCAAGCTCAATCTCGATGTGTTCAACATCCTGAACACGCAGGCGAGCCAGATCGACTACTTCTATACCTCGCGCCTGCCGGGCGAGCCGGCGGCAGGCGTCGCCGACCGCCACTTCCATCCGGTCGAGCCGACGGCCTTCCGGCTGACGCTCGCCAAGGCGTTCTAGCTTAGCTGGTATGTGGCATGAAAGCGCTGCCGACACTCAGGCCAGCGACACAACGAATGGCGTGATCTCCGGTTTGCACCCTCCAGACTCGGGCCCCTACGGCACGAAAAAATGTCGCGAATGCTGAGCCGGCCATAGCATACTTAAGTTATTGACTAATGAGCACCTTCGTTATACTATCGGACTGTTGCGTTGCGTCTCCGCGTTGTCGCTCTTTGCATCGTGAATCAGAGGCCAAAAGGCTGCGGCAGACGCCGCACGCTGCCCGTTCGGTCGCCTGCCTCCGGACGGGCCGGCTGCGGCCTCAGCCCCCTGACGAGGAAGATTCCAACATCTTAACTATCTTAACTATCTAAATTCGCCGTGGACTGCATGGACTGCACCCCTTTGGTGAGATAGCAAAAATACGGAAATACCAGGCTGGGCGACCATGTCCGAAAACCGCCAGACCTGGGACCGTGGCCTCACCATTGTCCGCTTCCGACAAAGGAGCAGCGACATGGCAACTTTGCGACGAGAGATACCCGTAACCGCCGGTGCCGCATCGGTCTGGCAAAAGCTGCGCGACTTCGGCGCGGTCCATACCAAGGTGGCGCCGGGCTTCCTGACCGACCTCGAGATGGACAAGGGCGATCGCGTCCTGACCTTCTTCAACGGCATGGTGGCGCGCGAGCGGCTGGTCACGTCCGATGACGAGACCTGCCGGCTGGTCTACTCGGTCGTCAACGGCCAGCCGAGCCACTACAACGCCGCCGTTCAGGTCTTTCCCGAAGACAACGGCAGCCGCGTGGTCTGGACGATCGATCTCTTGCCCGACGAACTCGCCCCGGCCATCGGCGGCATGATGGATGAGGCGGTGAAGGTGATGAGGAAAGCGTTGGCCTCATAGCACCTCCCCCGCATGACGACGCATGACGGGGGGAGGAACAACGAGCAGGACGAGCTAGGCCGCGTCCTGCTTGGGCAGCACGTCCTCGTACTTCTTGAAGCCCGGCAGCTTCTCCATGCGCTCCATCCAGGCCTTGATGTTGGCATAGGGCGCGACATCGATGGCGGCTTCACCGGCATAGGACACGTCGCCGTAGACCGCGACGTCGGCCACGGTCGGCTCGTCGCCGACCAGGAACGCCGACTTGGCGAGCGCGGCGTCGAGCACCTTCAGCGCATCACCCGCGAGGCCGCTGTAGAGCTGGTAGAGATTGTCGTCGAGCTTCATGAAGCCGCGCTTCATGGCGCGCGGGCGATAGATGTTGGGGGCGAGCCTGTCGAACTCCCAGAACAGCCATTCGCGCACCCGCGCCTTCTCCTCGGGTGTCTTGCCGCCCAGCTTGCCGAACTTGTCGGCGAGATGGAGCAGGATCGAGCCCGACTGGCAGAGCTTCAGGTCGCCGTCGACCAGCGTCGGCACCTGCCCGAAGCGATTGATGGCCAGATACTCCGGCTGCTTGTGCGCGCCGGCTCGCAGGTCGACATGCTTGTAGCTGAAGGGCTGGCCCATCAGCGACAGCGCCAGGCCCGCCTTGTAGGTCGGCCCGCTCAGCCAGATGCCGTAAAGCGTCAACTTCGACATGGTCTCTCCCAATTGATCGAGGTCACAGCATCGCACTTGAGCGGGCCCCGGTTAAGCCTGTATGACCGGGCATGAAGATTTCGGCGCGCGACATCGACCACCTCTCCCTGACTCTGACCGACCCGGAAGCAGCCGCGACCCGGCTGCAGCAGCTTGGATTCAATCTGACGCCGGAAGGCGTCGAGCCGCGCTGCATCTGCTTCCAGCCCGATCAGGACGACGTGCCCAACTACATCGAGCTGCTGCCGGGCGAGCCGCCCATGATCGCTCTCGCGGCAAACGTGGCCGAGCTCGAGGGCGAGGAACGTACGCATTCCTGGGAGACCGAGGACGGCTACGAAGTCGATGCCGGCGTCGTGGTCGGCGACGGCGATGGCCCCCTGCCCTGGTTCGCGGTGCGCCATAAGACGCCCGATGCCTTCATGGAGCCGGAGTGGATCGTCCATCCCAACGGCGCGC
>JAEZIF010000213.1 GCA_023416135.1 Pseudomonadota bacterium | reverse complement strand
GACCAGCCGGGGCAGTCACTGCTCTTTTGCTGGCCCGCGCCGGCAGAAATGTCGTGCTGTACGAGCAGGCGCGCGGCGAGGGGAAGCGGCGGGGCGAGACCCTGCCGCCATCGATCAACCCGCTGCTGCGCCAGCTCGGCCTTTGGGAGCGCTTCCTCGTCGACAGGGGACGCTTCGACGGCATGCTGATCGATGCCGCCCAGCAGGCAGGCGCGCGGGTGCTGCGCGGCGCGCGAGTGGGCAAGGTCAGCCGGTCGGGCGTTGGCCTGCGGATCGAGGCCAGCGAGCCGGCCTCGGCGACAATGGTCGTCGATGCGACCGGGCGCACGGCGCGGGTCGCCAGAGCCTTCGGCGCCAGTCGCCTGCAGCTCGACGGGTTGGTGGGCGCAGCGCGTGTGTTCGATATCGGCTCCGAAGCGCCCGGCGACACGTTCATCGAGGCGGCACCGGACGGCTGGTGGCACGTATCCCCACTGGCGGACCGGCGCCGCGTCATCACCTTGTTCACCGACGCACACGAAGTTGTGCGGTCGCGGCTGGCGACGGTGCACGGTTGGACCGGGGCGGTGGCGCGGACGGAGCATGTGCGCGACCTTGCCTGCGGTGTGCCGTGCGGCGAGGTCCGCGTGACGACCAGTGCCGGCCATGAGCTCGAGCCGCCCGTCGGCGACGATTGGATCGCCGTCGGCGATGCAGCCTTCGCCGTCGATCCGCTATCATCGGACCGTGTCGAGTTCGCCCTGCGTAGCGCGATTGCGGCCGCCGAGGTGCTGCTGGGAGGAGATCGGTCGGCCTATCGGAGGCGGATCGCGGACGAGGCCAACGAGTATCGCCGGCTGCGCGCGTTCTGGAGCGCGCGCCACCGAACTGCCGATCAACCTCTCGCGAGACGTGCCGTGACCTCGCTCGCCGTCGGCATCGAGGGCGCGGCTCCCAGTCGTTCGACCGAGCACGACGCCGCCGCGCTGGCGTAACGGGCCGCCTCGGCCGGCGACGCGCCATTGGCCATGCGGGCCGCAAGAGCGCCGACGAAGCAGTCGCCGGCGCCCGTCGTGTCCACGACCTTGGCCTTGAACGAGGGAATCGCGGTGGCCCCGTCGGCGGTAACGACCACGGCACCGCGCCCGCCCAGCGTCGCCACGACGGCACGTGCGCCCTTGGCGCGGAGCTTCTCGCAGGCAGCCGCGACCTGGCGCAAGGCGCTGGTGGCGCGCAACGGCGTGTGCGTGGCCTGCGACAGCTCGATCTCGTTCAGCACCGCGACGTCGACCCGCTTCAGCAGGTTGTCGGGAAAGATCAGGAAAGGCGCGAGGTTCAGTACGGTGCGCGCGCCGGCAGCACGGGCCCGCGACAGGAGCGCCCTGGTCTCGGCGATCGGCGTCTCGAACTGCGCGACCCAGACTTCGTCGGCGCGCGGCTCCTGCCTGACCATCTGCGCCTTGAAGTGAAGGTTGGCGCCCGAGGCCACCGTGATGGCGTTGTCCTTGCCGGCAACCTGGATGATCGCCACGCCGGTCGCCGGACCGTCGACCTCGCGCACGCCCGAGCTGTCGACGTCGCTGTCGGCCAAGAAGCCGCGCAGGCTGTTGGCGAAGGCATCGTTGCCGACGGTGCCGACCATTGCCGTCGGAATGCCCAGCCGGGCGGAGGCGACCGCTTGATTGAGACCCTTGCCGCCGGGCAGGAACGACACCGTGGCGCCCAAAAGGGTCTCGCCCGTCGCGGGCCGCCGCGCGCTTTGCACGACGACATCCATGTTCAGGCTGCCGCAGACGACGACACGACTCATGTGACCAATGCCTTCGTGGAGAACCTCTCGTTGCGCCAGGCTTCGGTCGCGAGCACGTCTTGCAGTGCCCCGACGGCGTCCGCGACGTCACGATGCCTGAGATAGAGCGGTGCGAAGCCGAAGCGCATGATGTCGGGTGCGCGGAAATCACCGATGATCCCCCGATCGATCAGCGCCTGCACGACGGGATAGGCGTGCTCGTGCGCGATCGCCACCTGGCTGCCGCGGTCGTCGCCACGCGGCGTGATGATGCGGGCACCGTATTCGCGGCAGATCGGCTCGACCAGCTCCATGAAAAACCCGGTCAAGGCGAGACTCTTGGTGCGGATGGCGGCGACATCGATGCCATCCATCACTTCGAGCGCGGCCTTCAGGGCACGCAACGACAGGATCGGCTGGGTGCCGCACAGCAGGCGGCGGATGCCCGTCGCGGGGCGGTAGCCGCTCTCCATGGCAAAGGGGGCGGCGTGCGCCCACCAGCCGGATAGCGGCTGGACAAGGCCGTCGTGGTGACGCCGGTGGGCGAAGATGAAGGCAGGCGCTCCGGGCCCGCCGTTAAGGTACTTGTAGGTGCAGCCGATCGCGAAATCGACGTCGAGAGCGTCGAGCTCGATCGGCACGATACCGGCGCTGTGGCAGAGATCCCAGACGACGAGGGCGCCTGCCTGATGGGCGCGGCTCGTCAGGAGGGCCATGTCGCGCAGTGTGCCGGTGCGATAGTCGACATGGTTGATGAGCACGACGGCCGTCTGCTCGTCGATCATGCCGGGAAGGTCGGCGCTATCGGCTGCCAGGCGAAGCTCGGTGCCCGGGCGCGATGCGGCTACGCCCTCGGCGATGTAGAGGTCCGTGGGAAAGCTGTCGCGCTCGGCCAGGATGACCTGACGCTGCGGCCGCAGGGCGAGCGCGGCGTGCAGCGCCTTGAAGACGTTGATCGAAGTCGTGTCCGTCACCACGGTCTCGCCGGCTCGGGCGCCGATCAGCCGGCCGATGCGGTCGCCCAGCATGTCCGTGAGCGACCACCAGCCGGCGTCGTTCCAGCTGCGGATCAGACCTTGGCCCCACTCCTGGCGTGCTGCCTGCTCGAGCTCGGCGAAGGCAGCCTTCGGCGGCGGCCCCAACGAATTGCCGTCGAGATAGATGACGCCGGCCGGCAGCTCGAACAGCTCGCGCTTGCCGCGGAGCGGATCGGCGAGGTCGAGTGTCGCGGCCTTGCTCGCGCCGGCCACCATCGCCGCCTACTTCATCCAGGCCGGCAGGGGCAAGTTCTTCTCGCGCAGGAAGGCCGGATTGAAGAGCTTGGACTGATAGCGCTGGCCGCCATCGGCCAGGATGGTGACGACGGTCTTGCCCGGGCCGAGGTCGCGCGCGAGCCGCATGGCACCGACGACGTTGATGGCGGTCGAGCCACCCAGCACCAGGCCTTCGTGCTGGATCATGTCGTACAGGACGGGGAAGGCCTCCTCGTCGGTGATCTGGTAGGCCATGTCGAGCGGCGTGCCTTCGAGGTTGGCGGTGACGCGCCCCTGGCCGATGCCCTCGGTGATCGAATTGCCCTCGGCCTTCAGTTCGCCCTTGGTGTGCCAATTGTAGAGCGCCGAGCCCATCGGGTCGCTGAGAGCGATCTTGATGTTGGGATTGCGCTCCTTGAGCGCGCGCGCCACGCCGCCCAGCGTGCCGCCGCTGCCGACCGAGCAGGTGAAGCCGTCGACCTTGCCGTCGGTCTGCTGCCAGATCTCCGGACCGGTGGTACGATAGTGGCCCTCGCGGTTGGCGACGTTGTCGAACTGGTTCGCCCAGATCGCCCCGTTGGGCTCGGTCTTGGCCAGTTCCTCGGCGAGCGTGCCCGAATAGCGGACGTAGTTGCCGGGATTGGCGTAGGGCACCGCCGGCACGAGGCGCAGGTCGGCGCCGCACAGCCGCAGCATGTCCTTCTTCTCCTGACTCTGCGTCTCGGGCATCACGATCACCGAGCGATAGCCGCGCGCATTGGCGACCAGGGCGATGCCGATGCCGGTGTTACCCGCGGTACCCTCGACGATGACGCCGCCGGGCCGGAGCTTTCCCTTCTGTTCGGCGTCCTCGATGATGGCCAGCGCCGCACGATCCTTGACCGATCCGCCGGGATTGAGGAACTCGGCCTTGCCGTAGATGTTGCAGCCCGTCGCTTCGGACGCGGCGATCAACTTGATCAGCGGCGTGTTGCCGATGCTATCGATGAAACCCGACCGGACGTCCATGTCATGCTCGCTCTGATGGCCCTGCGCTTCGCTGGCCGGACCGTATCGTGCCGCTCGCGCTAACGCCAGCGCGCGCAGACCTCGTCGCGATGCAGCGCCAGCCACTGCAGAGCGATCACCGCGATGGCGTTGTCGATCTCGCCATGCTCCAGCATGGTGCGCACTTCCGCGAATGGCAGGGATTTCACCAGAATGTTCTCGCCTTCGGACTCCAGCCCGAACACACCGCCCGCATTGCTCGCGTCGACGTGCCCAAGGAAGATAACGCAGCATTCCGAGCAGGCGCCGGGACTGAGAATGACGTCGTGGATGGGGATCGTTTCGCGGATCTCGAGCGAGGCTTCCTCGACCGCTTCGCGGCGCGCCAGGTCCTCGGGCGACTCGCCGCCTTCGATGATGCCGGCGACGATTTCCCAGGTGAAGGGATGGCGGCCGGCGACATAGGAGCCGGCGCGGAACTGGCGGATCAGCACGACCTCGTCGCGCTGCGGATCATAGGGCAGAACGGCGGCGGCGGTGCCGCGCTCGAACACCTCGCGCTTGAGCACTGCGCTCTGGCCGCCCTGATAGAGCCCGTGGCGGAACTGGTAGCGGCCGATGCGAAAGTGGCCCTGATAGGCCACGACGTGCTCGACCAGCTCGGCCGTCTCGTTGGGCAGGGCGCGCAGCGGCATTTCGGCTCCGAATGCAAAAAGGGCCGCCCCCGGAACGAGAGCGGCCCAGAAATGGCTCCGGGGGCCGGATTCGAACCGGCGACCGATCGGTTAACAGCCGATTGCTCTACCGCTGAGCTACCCCGGATCAAGAACCTCCCGCCAGCGCGGCATGCCGGACGGGAAGGCGCGGTGTTTTGGCAGAGCGCCCCGAAGCATGCAAGACCTCAAACAACACCCAAGGTCACGCAAAACCTGTAGGTCGCCGAAATCAACTTCTTAGGGTGTCACAAATACCGCGGCTCGCTCAAGCGATGGAGGCCTGGGCCGGAATCGAACCGGCATACGCGGATTTGCAGTCCGCTGCATCACCACTCTGCCACCAGGCCGCACGAGGAGCGGCGGCTGCTATACCCATGCCGTGCACCAAGGGCAAGCGTTCGTGACCAGAGTACCTTTGACGCTATTGTGCGCCACCGCTTATAAAAACGTGCCACATCTAGAGGGCTGGGGATGACCGACTTCGCGCTCGCGCGCCGCAATATGATTGATGGCCAGCTTCGGCCCAACCGAGTGACGAACAGCCAGCTCCTGGCTGCGATCGGTGCGTTGCCGCGCGAAAAGTTCCTGGCCGAGGAACTGCGTTCGGTGGCCTATTCCGACGAGGACGTACCGCTCGGCCACGGCCGCTTCCTGATGGAACCCATGGTGCTCGCGCGGCTCATCCAGGCCTTGCAGCCACGCGAAACCGACCGTGCCCTGGTGGTGGCGTCTGGCCGCGGTTACGGCGCTGCACTACTGGCACGGATCGTGAAGGCGGTGGTCGCCGTCGAAAGCGACGCCACCCTGGCCGCCGCGGCCGGATCGACGATCAAGGAGCTTGGGCTCGGCAACGTCGAGCAGAAGGTCGGGTCGCCGGAGGCCGGCGCGGCCGCCTCGGGCCCTTACGATGTCATTCTGATCGAAGGTGCCGTCCGGCAGGTCCCGTCGGCGATCCTCGATCAGCTGGCGGATGGCGGTCGGATGGCGACCATTGTCGCGGGTCCTCCGGGGGCTCTGGGCACCGCCCAGCTCTTCGTAAAGGAGGGCGGGGTGACCTCGGGACGCCCACTTTTCGACGCCGGGACCCCCGCGTTGCCGGGGTTCGCGCCGCCACCGCGTTTCACTTTCTGACCGCCGTGGACGGTCAGTTCTAGCACTAGGAAATCGAAACTGACCAATGTTAGGCTGTCAGCTACAAACGGGGGTTCTTGAATGCGTATCCGGCCCAGCCTGAGGCTCGCGCGCGTAGCGGCGGTGTGCGCCCTCGCGGTCGGAGCGGGGACCGCCCCGAAAGCTTGGTCGCAGAGCCTTATCGAGGCGCTGTCGACCACCTACAACAGCAATCCCG
>JAEZIF010000148.1 GCA_023416135.1 Pseudomonadota bacterium | reverse complement strand
CGGGCCCAAGACCATGGGCATCGGATGGCATGACTTCACTCAGCACGCTGCTGGCTTCCTCCTCGCGCGACGGCAAGCCGGACATGTGTGAATCCCTTAGCCCTTGGGGGAGAGGTGGGGTGAGGGGGTGGTACAGGAGAGAACCTTCGCGTTGCCCCCTCACCTAGCCTCTCCCCCGAGGGCCCCCGACGGGGAGAGGAACATGAGAGTCGAAGAGAATCGAGAAGAGTGGAGATAGGCTTCGTCTCCTATAGGAGCTATTAGCCATCTGGTTGCTTGGCGTACGTGGCGTTGCGTATCGGCACCTCACGAAGGTGGTCACCATGCAAGCAGGAGCCTGAACCCATGACTCAACGCACCCTCGGCCTCATCATGAACGGCGTCTCGGGCCGCATGGGCGTCAACCAGCACCTGATCCGCTCGGTGGCGGCGATCCGTGCCCAGGGCGGCGTGCCGATGTCGGACGGCTCGCGCGTCATGCTCGATCCGGTGCTGGTCGGCCGCACGCCGGAGAAGGTGAAGACGCTGGCCGAGCAGCATGGCGGCCTGCGCTGGACCACCGACCTCGACGCCGAGATCGCGAGCCCGCGCAATCACATCTTCTTCGACACGGCAACGACGCAGATGCGTCCGACCCTGCTTGAGAAGGCGATCAACGCCGGCAAGCACATCTATTGCGAAAAGCCGATCGCCACCAACCTCGCCGAGGCGCTGAAGATCTGCCGGCTGGCCAAGCAGAAGGGCGTCAAGAACGGCACGGTGCAGGACAAGCTGTTCCTGCCCGGCCTGCAGAAGATCAAGCTCTTGCGCGAGTCGGGCTTCTTCGGCCGCATCTTCGCGGTGCGCGGCGAGTTCGGCTACTGGGTGTTCGAAGGCGACTGGGGCCAGCCCGCCCAGCGCCCGTCCTGGAACTACCGCACCGAGGAGGGCGGCGGCATCGTCCTCGACATGGTCTGCCACTGGCGCTACGTGCTCGACAACCTGTTCGGCGACGTGAAGTCGGTATCGTGCATCGCCGCCACCCACATCCCCGAGCGCGTCGACGAAGCCGGCAAGACGTACCCGGCCACCGCCGACGACGCGGCCTATGCCTCCTTCCAGCTCGAGGGCGGCATCATCGCCCACATCAACATGAGCTGGGCGGTGCGGGTCTACCGCGACGACCTCGTGACCTTCCAGGTCGACGGCACCTTGGGTTCGGCCGTCGCCGGCCTCAGCGACTGCATGATCCAGCCGCGCACCGCCACGCCGCGGCCGGTGTGGAATCCCGACCAGAAACAAACCATCGACTTCTACGACAGTTGGCAGAAGATGCCGGACAACATCGTCTACGAGAACGGCTTCAAGGCGGAATGGGAGATGTTCATCCGCCACGTCGTCGAGGATGCGCCGTTCAAGCACTCGCTGGTCGAGGGCGCCAAGGGCGTGCAGCTCGTCGAATGCGCATTGCAGAGCTGGAAGGAACGGCGCTGGGTCGATGTCCCGGCGCTCGAGATCTGAGAGGAGGTCACATGTCGATCATCGTGCCTCTGCCCGCCGCCGACGGGCGCCTCGCCCCCTACACGCTGTCCGACGCCGTGCACTTTCCCGATCGCATCACGCGGCCGTTGAACCGCGTCGCCCTGGCCGCCGCCCATGTCGTGGCCGATCCGCACGCCGACATCGACCCGTGGCTGCAGGCCGCGCCCGACTGGGAGCGCACCATCGCCTATCGCGAATATCTCTGGAACCTCGGTCTCGGCGTCGCCGAGGCGATGGACACCGCCCAGCGCGGCATGGGGCTCGACTGGACGATGGCGCTGGAGCTGATCAGGCGCTCGGTCGCCGCCTCGCGCGGCCGCGAGGGCGCCGTGGTCTTCTCGGGCGCCGGCACCGCTCACCTGGATCCGGCGGGGACCTACACGGTCGACGACGTCATCCGCGCCTACGAGGAGCAGATCGCCGCCGTCGAGGCGGTCGGCGGCCGCATCATCCTGATGGCCTCGCGCGCCCTGGTGCGCGCCGCGCGCTCGGCCGACGACTATGCCCGCGTCTACCAGCGCGTCCTCTCCCAGGTCCGTCAACCGGTGATCATCCATTGGCTGGGCGACATGTTCGACCCGGCGCTCAGCGGCTACTGGGGCACGCGCGACCTCGGCAAGGCGATGGACACCGCCGTTAGCATCATCAATGCCTCGGCGGCCAAGGTCGATGGCGTAAAGATCTCGCTGCTCGACAAGGACCGCGAGATCGCCATGCGTCGCCGTCTCGACAAGACGGTGAAGATGTACACCGGCGACGACTTCAACTACGCCGAACTCATCGCCGGAGACGAACACGGCTACTCGCATGCCCTGCTCGGCATCTTCGACGCCATCGCGCCCGCCGCTGCGGCGTCGCTGGCGGCGCTGGCCGGTGGCGATCATGCGAAGTTCCACGCCATCCTGGCGCCGACCGTGCCGCTGTCGCGCCACATCTTCCGCGCGCCCACCCGCTTCTACAAGACGGGCGTCGTCTTCATGGCTTACCTCAATGGTCACCAGGCCCACTTCACCATGGTGGGCGGCCAGGAGAGCGCGCGCTCGACCTTGCACCTCGCCGAGCTGTTCCGCCTGGCCGACAAGGCCGGGCTCTTTCGCGATCCCGAGCGCGCCGCGACGCGCATGAAGGCCGTGTTGGCCGTCCGCGGCGTGGCGCTGTAGCCGGCGATGCGCGATCTCGGCGCCGCGCCGTCGCTGCTGTCGGTCAACACCGCGACGGTCCGCAAGCAGGCCGGTCTTCTGGAGATCGTCGAGGCCTGCGCGCGGCACGGCATCGCCGCAATCAGTCCGTGGCGCGACCAGGTGGCTGCCGCCGGGCTCGACCGGGCAGGCCGGGCGATCAAGGATGCCGGCCTGAAGCTCTCGGGCTACTGCCGCGGCGGCCTGGTCCCCGCCACGGGTGAGCACGTGGCGGCGGCGCGCGACGACAACCGCCGCGCCGTCGACGAGGCCGCAACACTCGGCGCGCCTTGCCTCATCCTGGTGGCGGGCGGCCTGCCGCAATTCGCGCGGCCCGGCTCGATGCCCTCCAAGGACATCGTCGGCGCGCGGAAGATGATCGAGGACGGCATCGCCGAGCTCCTGGCCCATGCGCGCCAGGCCAATCTGCCACTGGCGCTCGAACCTCTTCATCCGATGTACGCCGCCGATCGCTCCGCGGTGAATACGCTCGCCCAGGAGCTCGACATCGCCGAGCGGCTCGATGCCGGCGGGACGGCTCTCGGCGTGGCGGTCGACGTCTATCACACCTGGTGGGATCCCGATCTCCACGCCGGCATCGCCCGCGCCGGCCGCGACAGGCGCCTGGTCGACTACCACGTCTGCGACTGGCTGGTGCCGACCAGGGACATGCTGAACGATCGCGGCATGACGGGCGACGGTGTCATCGACCTGCGGCGCATCCGGCAAGCGGTCGAGGAAGCCGGTTACACGGGCTTCATCGAGGCCGAGATCTTTTCCGACCATTGGTGGTCGCAGCCGATCGACCGTGTCCTGGCGACCTGCGTCGAGCGCTATCGCACTGTCGTGTGACTGCCTCCCCAGCGAAGTCGCGGAGGGAGACTTACCGGCGCCGTCGCAGTTTCTGGATCGTCTCGTCGAGCGCCGACAGGAAGCGCGAGCGGTCGCGCGGCGTCATCGGCTTGGGACCGCCGGTGACCTCGCCCATGGCGCGCAAGTTGGACATCAATTCTCGACTGGCCATCGCCATGCCGATCGAGGCCGTCGTGAAGGGCACGCCGGTGTTGCCGATGACCGCGGCGCCCGCCTTCAGGCTGCGATCGGCGAGCGGGATATCTGCAGTGACGACAATGTCATCCGGCCCGACGCGCTCGGCGATCCAGTCGTCGGCGGCGTCGAAACTGTCGGTCACGACGACCAACTCGACGCGCGGATCGCGCGGCACGCCGAGGTAGGAATTGCTGACGACATAGACCTTCAGGCCGTAACGTTCGGCCACGCGGTAAATCTCGTTCTTGACCGGACAGGCGTCGGCATCGACGTAGATGGAAGTCATCGCGCGCGACAAGTCGACCAGCCCGCCCGGCTTGTCCACCAAAATGACACCGGCGCCCCCCTGCGGATCGCCGGTGGGAGTTCTGGACAGCAGATCGCCCGATCGGTCAGCGCTGCGGGGTGTGGGGCGAGATGATCTTGCCGCGCCCATCCAGGCGGTTGCCCTGGCTGTCGTAGCGGAAACCGTACTCATCCTTCATGGTGGCCTGACCCGAACCGCCTCCCATGGGAATCGGTTCCGGCCCGGTCGCATGGCCGCGCTCGAGCCTGTTACTGCCTGATGCCCTCGGCTGCGCACCAGGCGCGGTAGCCATGTTGCCGCCGTAGTTCATCGTGGCACTGCCGGGCTGCATGCCGGCGCCACTGGGACCCGCCCGATCGCCGGGCTGGCGTACCCAGTCATCGCGGCCGATCATCGGACGGCCGTAGGGATCAGTGGGCTCGCCGGCGGGCATGGTCTGCGCATGGGAAACACCCGCCGTGGCAATGAGCGCGAGGGTGAGCAACGTACGTTGCATGGGGACACCTCCTTCAAAAGATGGATGTCCGACCAACGTCCCCCCTCCGGCCGGGTTGCCCTGCATTGCCGGGGCAGCTCAGGTCAGGACGGCAATCTTCTTGCGCTCGATCAGCTTGAAGTCGATCGCGGCGCCCAGGCCCGGTCCGTTGGGGACATGCACCAGGCCGTCACGGCCGACGACGATGTCCTGCTCCAGGCCGTATTTCTGGGCGCCATCCGGCAACAGCACCTCGAAGAACTCGGTGTTCCGGATCGAGGCGATGACATGCAGGTTGGCGACGTTGTTCAGCGAATTGCCGCCGTGATGGACCTCGTAGTTCATGCGGAACGATTCGGCGAGATGGGCCGCCTTCACCAGGGTGGTGATGCCGCCCTTCACCGCGACGTCGCCGCGCAGGTAGTCGGTGGCCTGCAGCATGATCCAGGGCTGGTAGGAATCGAGGCCGGTGATGGGATACTCGGTGGCCAGGATCGGGATCGAGAGCTGCTGCTTCAGCTTCACGTAGTTGTAGATGTCCTGGTCGGCCAGCGGATCCTCGTACCAGTGGAACTCCATCTCCTCGACGGCGCGGCCGACACGCAGGGCCGCCGGATAGTCGTAGGCCCACGTCGAATCGAGCATGACGGTGAAGTCGCCGACGGCGTTGCGCACGGCTTCGCAGACCTTGATGTCCTCGCGCCAGCGCGTCGGCGGATGGATCTTGTAGGCCGCCCAGCCGTTCTCCTTGAACTCGACGGCCTGCTCGGCATAGGCGCTCGCCGAGGCGAGCACGGCCGAGCTGGCATAGGCCGGCACGGATTCGCGGTAGGTGCCGAGCAGGCGATGGATCGGCTGGCCGACCGCCTTGCCCAAAAGGTCCCACAGGGCGACGTCGACGGCGCCGATGGTGCGCACGCCCGCCGGACGCTGGCGCTTCCAGAGATCGACGACCAGCGCCTCGCGATGCAGCGGATTGCGCCCCAGCAGCATGGGCTTGAGATGGGTGATGAGTCCCTGCCCGTCGATCGCCGCCGAATTGGAGGCCGACCCCAGGAAAGCGTGGCCCTCGACGCCATCGTCGGTGGCGATGCGCAACAGGCCGAGCGCGCTCGAGCCCGCGAACTTGCTGTGCTGACCGTATTGCGTCGGCGGGATGTCGTCCCAGGCGAACAAGGTCAGGCTGACGTCGGTGATCTTCATGGCGTCCTCTCCCTCGTGTTTTTCCGGTAGCCGGAAACGCCGTTCGCGACTGTCTCGGTCGTGGGCGCTTCGCTCCCTCGCGGCTTCAGTATAGACTTCGGACATGACCGACAAAGCCCGAGCCGAACTGGCACCGACTGGCATTCTGCGTGCCGGCATCAACCTCTCCAATTTCCTGCTGGTCACCGGCCGCACCGCGGCTGGCGATCCGGTCGGCGTGGCACCCGACATCGCCAAGGCGATCGCCGATTCGCTCGGCGTGCCGATCAAGTATGTCACCTTCAAGTCGCCCGGCGAGCTCGCCGACCAGGCGGGCAAGGATGCGTGGGACATCGGGCTGATCGGCGCCGAGCCGCAACGCGCCGCGGTGATGACGTTCAGTGCCGCCTATGTCGAGATCGAGGCGACCTACGTCGTGCCGCCCGGCTCGCCGCTGAAGACGATCGCCGACGTCGACAAGAAAGGCGTGCGTCTCGTCGTGTCGGCACGCTCGGCCTACGGCCTGTGGCTGGAGAACAACATCAAGAACGCGACCCTGATCCAGGTCGCCGGCCTCGATGGCGCCTTCAACAAGTTCATGGAAGACAAGGCCGATGCGCTGGCGGGACTGCGGCCGGGCTTGCTGAAGGATCTCGAAAAGCACCCCGAGCTCAAAATCCTGGACGGCAAGTTCACCGCCGTGCAGCAGGCCGTCGGCTGCAACAAGCCCGCGACCGAGGGCGCCCGCTACATCGCGGCGTTCGTCGAGAACGCCAAGAAGTCGGGCCTGGTGGCGAGCCTGATCGAGAAACACAAGGTGAAGGGCCTGTCGGTCGCCCCGCTGGCCTAGGGTCGTTCATGCCGAAGGTCGACATAGCCGCGGTGCCACAACGTAAAGGCTCGGGCTATCCGGCGCCGTTCGACGCGCCTTTGACTGGCCGAATCCGGCAGCGGCTGGGCGACGCCGGCGGGCTCGCTGATTTCGGCGTCAATCTGATGCGCCTGCCACCCGGCAACTGGTCGAGCCAACGCCACTGGCATTCGCACGAAGACGAATTCGTCTACGTGCTCGAAGGCGAGCTGACGCTGGTCGAGGACGGCGGCGAGATGGTGCTGCGGGCCGGCGATTGTGCGGCCTTTCCCAAAGGCACCGGCAACGGCCACCACCTGATCAACAAATCGGACGTGGTGGCCGTCTATCTGGAAGTCGGCTCGCGCGCGCCTGCCGACGTCACCACCTGTTCCGATGTCGACATGATGAGCACCAACGCCGACGGCCGGTTCGTGCACAAGGATGGCACTCCTTATCCCAAGTCCTGAGGATCGGCGCGTCGCTGGGAGGTCGCTCTCATTCGCGCTGGGTATGATCAGGGCGCCGCAGCCGCGAGGGGGGCGCCGGTGCGGGTGGTTCGCGACGGGGCGGAGGCTGGCGATCCCTGCCGCTGCATGGCGGCGAGCCCTGATTCCCAGGTGACGTGCGGCGCGTAGCCAAGCTCCGCCTTGGCCTTTTCGATGCTGACCGTGAACGGCTTGCCGATGAGACGCAGCATCTGGCGTGTGATTGGCGGCTCGTCTTTCAGCCCGAGGATACGCCATGCGGCGCCCATCAGGCCGGCCATGAACCAGGCCGTCCGGAATGGCACCGCTTTGTCCCTTGGCGTGACGTTGCGGGTGGCGAGCAGGGCCGAGATCACGCCCTTGAGCGTGCCATCGCGATCGTCGGACACGAAGTAGGCCTCGCCGCCCCGGCCCCTGTCGGCCGCGAGCAGGAGCGCCTCGCAGAGGTTCTCGACATGGCAGGTGGACATCGCCTGCCCGCCGCCGCCCACCCATTGAAAGCGGCCCGCCCGTACGGTCTCGATCATGTGGTCGAGAGTCGGCATGCCGGCACCCCAGATGAACGGCGGCCGGATCGAGACGGTCTCGAAGCCAGCACGACGACCGTTGGCGGCCAGCAGCAAGCGCTCTGCCTCGGCCTTCGAGGAGCCGTACGGTGCGAAGGCGGGCATCCGAAGCGGAAGACTCTCGTCGGCATCGAATATCGGCTCGGGATCGCCCATGACCACTGCAGCGGCGCTCACGCCTACGACCCGGCGCAGGCCGGGAGTTGCGAGCGCCGCCTCGACCATTTCACGGGTACCCTCGACGTTGACCTGGTCGAACAGCCCGCGTGGCCCCCAAAGCTTGAAGTGAGCCGCGACGTGGAACGCGACTTCGCAGCCGGCCATGCCGGCCTTGAGCGCGGCCGTGTCGTTCAGATCGCCCGCTATCGGTGCGGCGCCGAGGCCCGAGACGACGGCCATCGCGTCGGAGCTGCGGGCCAGAGCACGCACTTGCCAGCCGCGGCCAACCAGCAGGGCGATGAGGCGGGAGCCGACAAAGCCGGAGCCGCCTGTCACGAAAGCGGAAGGGAGCGGCAAGGGCTGTTCGAAGCTGGGCGTCATTGGATTTCTCCGAGGTTCGCGAATGCATCTGATCGTTGACATACGGCAGCTTCGAACAATGTTCAACGAACAAATTATAGATTTTGTTCTTCATTGCTTACAGGACAGCCCTTCGGGTATAGCCACCGTGCTTTCTCGATCAGGTACTCGTCATGCTCCCGCCCCCCTCGTCCCCTCCTCCGGACGAAGCGTCCTTCCGCTCGCAAATCCTGGAAGCGGCGCGCACGCAAGTGCGTCGCTTCGGCGAGCAGAAGACCAACGTCGTCGACATCGCCAAGGCGCTCGGCACCTCGCACACCACGATTTACCGACACTTCCGCTCCAAGGCTGAGATCTTCGACGCCGTGGTCGAGGAGGCCATGCGGGACGAGGAGGAGGTGGCACGCCGTTTCGTCCATGGCCACGGTCCCGCCGCGAAGCGGCTGGAAGGCATGGTGCTGGCGCTCCACGCCCGCAAACGTGAACGCTTCGCGGGAGATCCGGAAGTCTATCAGCTCTATCGTCGTGTCGTGGAGGAGCGGCCGGAGATCGTCGCAGCTTACGCCCGGGCCATGACGGCGCTTGCTGCCGCGATCATCGCGGATGGCGTCAAGCGGGGCGAGTTCAAGGTGGACGATGTCGACGCTGCGGCCGGAGTGGTGCGCGATGCCGTGACGGTGTTCGTGCACCCAGCCCACGTCGAGGCCGCGGTGAAAGCGGGTTTGCCGACCGAGGCCATGGCCCGCAACGTCGTGCGAAGCTTCGCGGCCGCGTTCAAAGCGGGCATTCGATACCGATGATCGAAAGGCGAGCGGCGGTCCGGAAGCCTCAGAGTTCCGAGCCGACGAACTGCTTGAACTCCGCTGTCTGCGGATCGGCGAACATCTCGGCGGTCGGTCCGGTCTCCCACACCCTGCCCTTGTGCATGAACACCACGATGTCGGCGACGCGTCGGGCAAATCCCATCTCGTGCGTCACGCTGATCATGGTCATGCCCTGATGCGCCAGGTTCTCCATCACGCCCAGGACCTCGGCGGTGAGCTCGGGATCGAGCGCCGAGGTCACCTCGTCGAACAGCATGACCTGCGGCTGCAGGGCCAGCGAGCGGGCGATGGCGACGCGCTGCTGCTGGCCGCCCGACAGTTGCTCGGGATAGGAAACGACCTTGTCGGTCAGGCCGACCATCGCCAGCACCTCGGCGGCGCGCTTCCTCGCCTCGTCCTTCGGCTGCTTCTTCACCAGGGTCAGCGCCAGCGTGATGTTCCGCTCGACCGTCAGGTGCGGAAAGAGATTATAGCTCTGGAACACCATGCCGACGTCGCGGCGCAGCTGGGCGCGCGCGGCGCTGCCCGGCCGGCCGACCGGATGGCCGCATACGGTGATGGTGCCGCCCTGCACCGTTTCCAGCCCCGCGATGCAGCGCAGCAACGTGCTCTTGCCCGAGCCCGAGCGGCCGACGACCGCCACGGTCTGGCCGCGCTCGACCTCGAGGCCGACGCCGTCGAGCACGCGCAAGGGTCCGAACTCCTTGATGACGTCCTTGACGCTGACGACGGTCTCGGTTGCCTGTTCAAGAACGGCCGGCATGCGCCCTCCTTTCCAGCGTGCGGGCGGCCACCGAGAGCGGGTAGCACAGCGCGAAATAGTTCGCGGCCACGGCGGTGAAGATCGCGAACGGCTCGAAGGTCGAGTTGTTGACGATCTGGCCGGCGCGCGCCAGCTCGACGAAGCCGATGACCGAAGCGAGCGAGGTGTTCTTCACGATCTGCACCATGAAGCCCACGGTCGGCGGGATGGCGATGCGCAGCGCCTGCGGCAGGATCACGTAGGCGTATTGCTGGAAGGAGTTGAGGCCGAGGCAATCGGACGCCTCCCACTGGGTCTTCGGCACGGCCTCGATGCAGCCGCGCCAGATCTCGCCCAGGAAGGCCGCGGCATAGAACGTGAAGGAGATGCCGGCGGCGACCAGCGGGTCGAGCTTGTAGCCCAGGATGCCGAGCCCGAAATACGACAGGAACAGCACGATCAGGAGCGGCGTGCCCTGGATGATCTGGATGTAGCCCCAGGCGATACCGCGCAGCGCGGCCGACCTGGAAACGCGCATCAGGGCGATCGGCAGGCCGACGATGGCGCCGCCCACGAAGGCGATCACCGACAGGAGGATCGTCCAGCGCGCCGCCTCGATCAGGTAGATCAGATGGTTGAAGCTGAGCTGGATCACAGCGGGGACCCCAGCCGGCGGCGGCGCTCGAATAGCACCAGGCCGATCGCCCAGAAGCCCAGACGATAGAGCGCCGACAGCGCGAGGTAGACCACGGCCACGATCACGTAGACCTCGAAGCTCCTGTAGGTGTCGGACTGCACGAGGTTGGCGGTGGCGGTAAGCTCCTCGACCGAAATCTGCGAGGTGATCGAGGAAGCGAGCATCAGCAGCACGCCCTGGCTGCCCAGCGACGGATAGACCCGCTCCATGGCCGGCAGCAGGACGACATGCAGGATGGTCTGGAAGCGCGTCAAGCCGAGGCAGTCGGCCGCCTCAAGCTGGGTGCGCTGAATCGATTCGATGCCGGCGCGCATGATCTCCGTGGTGTAGGCGCCCATGTTGATGGTGAGCGCCAGAACCGCCGAGACCTCGGCCGAAAGCTTCAGGCCGAGGCTCGACAGGCCGAAATAGACGATGAAGATCTGGATCAGCAGCGGCGTGTTGCGGATGATCTCGACGTAGGCGCCCGCCACCCGGCGCAGCACCGGCCCGCCATAGACGCGGGCCATTGCGCAGACCGTGCCGACGACGAAGCCCAGCGCGATCGACAACACGGTGAGCTGGATGGTGAGCCACGCTCCGGCCACGAAGTCCGGCCATCGGTCGGCCAGGAACTCGAAGTCGAATTTATAGGACATGGCTCACGCACCAGCGGCGGAATCCGCCGTCAGCTTCCCGTCTTGGCTAAAAGCTCGTCGGTCGGGATGTCGACGCCATGATACTGCTTGTAGATGGCGGCGAGCTTGCCGTTCCTGAGGTTGGCCTTCACCCAGTCGTTGATCCAGGCGAGCAGCTTTGGATCGTCCTTGCGGACGCCGATGGCGAGCCAGTTGGTCTGCATGGTGATCTTTGGCTCGACCGTGCGCGCCGGGTTCTTCTTGCTGATCGCCGGCAGCAGCGAGCGCGCCGTCGCCAGGATGTCGGCCTGGCCCGACGCGATGGCCAGCGCCATGGCGGCATCGTCCTCGTAGCGCACGATCTGCGCGCCCTTGGCCTGCTTGGTCAGATCGCTGTCCTGGGTGGTGCCGCGCACGACGGCGACCTTCTTGCCGTCGAGATCGGCCAGGCTCTTGATCTGCACGCTCTTCAGCCCGGCCACCACCGACGGATGATCGGCGTAGGGAACCGAGAAGTCGATCACCTTGGCGCGGTCCGGCGTGATCGACAGCGTCGAGACGACGATGTCGGCCTTGTTGGTCTGCAGCATGGGGATGCGACTGGGACCGGTCGTCGTGACGATCTCGAGCTGCACGCCGAGATCCTTGGCCAGGAGCTTGGCGAGATCGACATCCGAGCCGGTCGGCTGCATCTTGTCATCGGTCATGCCGAAGGGTGGGATCGCGGTATCGATGGCGACCCGGATCTTGCCGGCCTTCTTGATCTCGGCGAGCGTGTTGGCGAAAGCCGGCCCGATGAGCAACCCGCCGCACGACCCGGCCAGCGCTGCGCCTCCGATCAGGCGCAGCAGGGTACGTTTCTTCATGATGGGCCTACTGCTGGTTCAGGATGACGTCGGGCAGGCCGTTGCCGTGATACTTCTTGTAGATCGCGTCCAGCTTGCCGTTCTTGAGGTTGGCCAGGATCCACTTGTCGACTTCCTCGACCAGCCGCTTCTCGTCCTTCTTGACGCCGATCGCGAGCTTGAAGGTATCGAGCACGAACTTGACCTCGGCCTGGCGGGCCGGGTTTTTCTTGTTGATCGGCGCCACCAGCAGCTCGGCCGTCGAAAAGATGTCGACCTGGCCGCTCGCGAAGGCCTGGGCCTCGGTGGCGTCGTCCTCGTAGCGCACCAGCTTCATGCCCTTGGGGCCTTCCTTGGTGAGCTGGGTGTCGTGCGTCGTGCCCCGCACGGTGCCGACCGTCTTGCCGTCGAGGTCGGCCATGCTCTTCAGCGCGATGTTCGCGGGTGCGGCGATGACCGTGCGCAGCACGGCATAGCCCTTGGAGAAGTCGATGACCTTGGCGCGCTCGGGCGTGATCGACAGAGTGGAGATCACGAGATCGGCCTTGCCGGTCTGCAGCGAGGGAATGCGCGCGGCGCCGGTGGTCGGCACATGCTCGAACTGCAGCCCCCAATCCGCAGCCAGCAGCTTGGCGGTCTCGATATCGGAGCCAGTCGGCTGCATCTTGTCGTCGGTCATGCCATAGGGCGGCACGCCGAGATCGACGGCGATCCGGATCTTGCCGGATTTCTTGATGTCATCCAGCGCATCGGCATTCGCCACCTGCGCAAGACCCATGACCGCGATCGCCGCCATGGCGATGCCTGACAACACCCTCTTCATCGCTTCCTCCAGCTTCACATTCGTTGTTTCGAACTTTCTAACGTCCCACATCCATATCGGCGAGCTTGGCGACCCGACGGCGGAACTCCTCCGCGGTCGAGAATTTCGCGTCGAGGTAGGCCGCGATCAGATCCTTCGCGAGCCAGGGACCGACGATCTGCGCACCGATGCACATGACGTTGACGTCGTCGTGCTCCACGCATTGATGGGCGGAATGCACGTCGTGGCAGACCGCGGCGCGGATACCCTTCATCTTGTTGGCGCCGATCGAGGCGCCGACGCCGGTGCCGCAGATCATCAGGCCGCGCTCGGCCTTGCCCGAGGTGATGGCGGCCGCGACTTTGCGGGCGACATCGGGAAAATCGACCGGACTAGGATCGTAGGAGCCGACGTCCTCGATCTCGTGGCCCTGCTCCTTCAGGAAGGCCAGCATCTCGGCCTTCATGGGAAAGCCGGCATGGTCCGATCCGACGACGATCTTCATCCGTTGCTCGCTTGGTTCTGGTAGTTCGTGAACAGGTTCTTGCGGCGCAGCTCGTCGCCGATCCTGAAATGCTGGCGCAGCCGGCTCTCGGCCGCGTCGGGGTCGCGCTGGACCAGCGACAGGAACACCGCGCGATGGGCGTGGACGAGATGCGAGGTGATGGCGGGCTCGCGGAAGGTGTCGCGCCGGCGCTCGACATGGCTGCGCATCAGGAGCGGCGAGATCGCTTCGTAGATCTTCATCAGCGCGCTCGAGCCGCTGGCGCGCACGATGGCGAGGTGGAAGGCGTAGTCGGCCTGCCCGCCCTTTTCCGGGTCGTCGAGGGAATCGACCAGGGTGTCGAGCATGCTGGCCAGCGCCTGAAGGTCGCGTTCGCTTGCCCGCTCGCAGGCGAGCCGGATGGCCTGGCACTCGATGGCAATGCGCGCCTGCAGCACGTCGTCGAGGATGTTGGGCTCGGGCGCCAGGCAAAGCGTCAGCGCCTGGCCCAGCACCGAGGCGTCGGCCGCTCGCACGAAGGCACCGCGGCCGTGCCGGATGTCGAGCAGGCCCAGCATGGCGAGCGAGCGCAGCGCCTCGCGCAGCACCGGCCGACTGACGCCTAAGGCCAGCGCCAGGTCGCGCTCGGCCAGCAGACGGTCGCCCGCCTTCAATTCGCCCGACAGCAGCTTGTCGCGAAAAAAGGTGAAGACCCGCGCCGCGCCGCCCGGGGCGTCGTCGTCTTCCGACCGAACGATATCGAGAACGGCCAAATCTTCCAATTGGTCAATCCGTGGTCTGACCACTTTAGGTCTAAGTCAAGGGCGGCGCAACTCCCGAGGGACGGTTGCCCGAACCCTCAGATTATCACGTCATGACGCAACGTTCAGGCGATACAGACGTTGAATGACGCCGCGGGGGGACTAAGCGCGACTGGGGGCCATGCCTTCGGAAACCCAAAATATCGGCTCATGAAGCCTCGGCGGTGCTGGGACTGAACAATTGCAGGCAGGATGAGCTCCCATGACGGCCGATGTCGATACCGCTTCAACGGCGGCAGCTGCGGTCTCTACATCCTCGCGCCGCGCCGCCGCCGGCCAGAACGGCACCGCCCCCGTCGACCTTCACGAGCTGCAGCAGGCCCTCGAGGCCATGCGCGCCGGCGATTTTTCGGTCCGCCTGCCGACCGGACGGGCCGGCCCGATGGGCCACATCTCCGTGCTGTTCAACGAGATCGTCGGCGCCAACCAGGTCATGGCCCAGCAGCTCGAACGCATCGGCAAGTCGGTCGGCGAGCAGGGTCGCACCCGCCAGCGCGTGAAGTTCGCCCTCGGCTCGGCCGCCTGGGGCGAGATGGAGACCTCGGTCAACGGCCTGATCGACGATCTGGTGTGGCCGACCACCGAGGTGACGCGCGTGATCGGCGCAGTGGCGCAGGGCGACCTGCTGCAGACCGTACGGCTCGACGTCGACGGCCGCCCGCTGAAGGGCGAATTTTTGCGAGCGGCGACCATCGTCAACACCATGATCAAGCAGCTCTCGGTATTCACCTCCGAGGTGACGCGCGTCGCGCGCGAGGTCGGCACCGAGGGCAAGCTCGGCGGCCAGGCCAAGGTGAGCGAGGTCACGGGCGTGTGGCGCGAGCTTACCGAGAGCGTGAACTCGATGGCCAACAATCTGACGGCCCAGGTCAGAAACATCTCGGATGTGACCATCGCCGTGGCCAACGGCGACCTCTCGCGCAAGATCACCGTCGACGTGCGCGGCGAGATCCTGCAGCTGAAGGAAGCCATCAACACCATGGTGGACCAGCTCCGGTCCTTCGCCTCGGAAGTGACGCGCGTGGCCCGCGAGGTCGGCACCGAGGGCAAGCTCGGCGGCCAGGCGATCGTGCCGGGCGTCGCCGGCACCTGGAAGGATCTGACCGATTCGGTGAACGCCATGTGCGGCAACCTCACCGACCAGGTGCGCAATATCGCCGACGTGACCACCGCCGTGGCGCGCGGCGACCTTTCCAAGAAGATCACCGTCGATGTGCGCGGCGAAATCCTCCAGCTGAAGGACACCATCAATACGATGGTCGATCAGCTGAACGGCTTCGCCGGCGAAGTGACGCGCGTGGCCCGCGAGGTCGGCACCGAAGGCAAGCTCGGCGGCCAGGCCCAGGTGCCGGGCGTCGCCGGCACGTGGAAGGACCTCACCGACAACGTCAACTCGATGGCGACCAACCTCACCGCCCAGGTGCGCAACATCGCCGAAGTAACGACGGCGGTCGCGGGTGGCGACCTTTCCAAGAAGATCACCGTCGACGTGCGCGGCGAGATCCTCCAGCTCAAGGAGACCATCAACACGATGGTCGACCAGCTCAACAGCTTCGCCGGCGAGGTGACCCGCGTCGCCCGCGAGGTCGGCACCGAAGGCAAGCTCGGCGGCCAGGCCCAGGTGCCGGGCGTCGCCGGCACCTGGAAGGATCTGACCGACAACGTCAACCTGCTGGCAGCGAACCTTACGACCCAGGTGCGCAACATCGCCGACGTCACCATCGCGGTGGCGGGCGGTGACCTGTCCAAGAAGATCACGGTGGACGCCTCGGGCGAGATCCTGCGCCTGAAGGAAACCATCAACACCATGGTCGATCAGCTCAACAGCTTCGCCGGCGAAGTGACGCGCGTCGCCCGCGAGGTCGGCACCGAGGGCAGGCTGGGCGGCCAGGCCCAGGTGCCGGGCGTCGCCGGCGTGTGGAAGGACCTGACCGACAACGTCAACCTGCTGGCCGCGAACCTGACGACCCAGGTCCGAAACATCGCCGAGGTGACGACCGCCGTGGCGACCGGTGACTTGTCGAAGAAGATCACCGTCGACGTGCGCGGCGAGATCCTCCAGCTGAAGGAGACCATCAACACGATGGTCGATCAGTTGAACGGCTTTGCCGGCGAAGTGACGCGCGTGGCGCGCGAGGTCGGCACCGAAGGCAAGCTCGGCGGCCAGGCCCAGGTGCCGGGCGTCGCCGGCACCTGGAAGGACCTCACCGACAACGTCAACATGCTGGCCGCGAACCTGACCACCCAGGTCCGCAACATCGCCGAGGTGACCACGGCGGTCGCGGGCGGCGATCTTTCCAAGAAGATCACCGTCGACGTGCGCGGCGAGATCCTGCGCCTGAAGGAGACCATCAACACGATGGTCGATCAGCTCAACAGCTTCGCCGGCGAGGTGACGCGCGTGGCCCGCGAGGTCGGCACCGAAGGCAAGCTCGGCGGCCAGGCCCAGGTGCCCGGTGTCGCCGGCACCTGGAAGGACCTCACCGACAACGTCAACTCGATGGCGACCAACCTCACCGCCCAGGTGCGCGCCATCGCCGAGGTGGCGACCGCGGTGACCAAGGGCGACCTGACGCGGTCGATCCAGGTCGAGGCGCTGGGCGAGCTTTCCGAGCTGAAGGACAAGCTCAACACCATGATCGACAACCTCCGTCTGACGACGGAGCGCAACACCGAGCAGGACTGGCTGAAGACCAACCTCGCCCGGTTCACCAACATGCTGCAGGGACAGCGCGACCTCGGCACGGTGGGTCGCCTGTTGCTGCGCGAGCTGACGCCGCTCGTCGGCGCCCACCAGGCGGTGATCTACCAGACCGAGAACGACGAGCATGACGAGGCTTCGCTGCGCCTCCTGTCGGTCTACGCCGACTCGCGATCGGGTCACCCCGAGACCATCCGCATCGGCCAAGGCCTGATCGGCCAGTGCGCCGCCGACAGCCGCCAGATCCTGATCTCCGACATGCCGCCGACCGCCCATCCGATCGGCTTGGGCCTGTTCGAGGCGGCCCCCAAGAGCATCATCGTGCTGCCCGTGCTGTTCGAAGGCCAGGTGAAGGCGGTGATCGAGCTTGCCTCGCTCAGCGACTTCACCGAGCTGCAGATCGCCTTCCTCGAGCAGCTCACCGCCTCGATCGGCATCGTGCTGAACTCGATCGAAGCCACCATGCAGACCGAGAACCTGCTCGAGCAGAGCCAGAAGCTCGCCGGCGAGCTGCAGACCCAGCAGGGCGAGCTGCAGCAGACCAACGAGCAGCTCGAGCAGAAGGCGGCGCAGCTCGCCGAGCGCAACTTCGAGGTCGAGCGCAAGAACCAGGAGATCGAGCAGGCCCGGCGCGCCGTCGAGGAGAAGGCCTCGGAGCTCGCGCTGACCTCGCGCTACAAGTCTGAGTTCCTGGCCAACATGAGCCACGAGCTGCGCACGCCGCTCAACTCGATCCTGATCCTGGGCCAGCAGCTCGCCGACAACCCCGAGGGCAACCTGGCGCCCAAGCAGATCGAGTTCGCGCGCACCATCCACGGCGCCGGCACCGACCTCCTCAACCTGATCAGCGACATCCTCGATCTCTCCAAGATCGAATCGGGCACCGTCACCGTCGATGCCGAGGAGATCTTCTTCTCCAATGTACTCGAGACCGTGGCGCGGCCGTTCCGCCACCAGGCCGAATCGCAAGGCCTGTCGTTCGAGGTGCAGATCGACCACCATCTCGGCCGCAGCATCGTCACCGATTCCAAGCGCCTGCAGCAGATCCTCAAGAACCTGCTCTCCAACGCGCTGAAATTCACCGCCCAGGGCAGCGTGCGGCTGCGCGTCGTGCCGGCGCAGGCCGGCTGGCGCTCAGACAACGTCACGCTGAACCAGGCGAGCGCCGTGGTGGCCTTCGAGGTCACCGACACCGGCGTCGGCATCCCGGTCGAGAAGCAGAAGATCGTTTTCGAAGCGTTCCAGCAGGCCGACGCCTCGACCAGCCGCAAGTACGGCGGCACCGGCCTCGGCCTCGCCATCAGCCGCGAGCTGGCGACCTTGCTCGGTGGCGAGCTGACGCTGCGCAGCACGCCCGGCCTCGGCAGCACCTTCACGCTCTTCCTGCCGACCATGTACACCGGCCCGCGCACGGCGCTGCGCCAGCCCTTGCCGGGCGCGCTGCCCTTGCCGCAGGTCGCCCTGCCCGATCATCTCGCCGACCAGTTCCCCGACGACCGCCACACCATCCAGCCGGGCGACCGCACGCTGCTGATCGTCGAGGACGATCCCAACTATGCCGCCATCCTGGTCGATGCCGCCCATGCGGCGAACCTGAAGGCCGTGGTCACGGCGCGCGGCGCCGAGGCGCTCGATCTGGCGCTGCAGTACAAGCCCGTCGCCATGTCGCTCGACATCTTCCTGCCCGACATGCTGGGCTGGAACGTGCTCAGCCAGTTCAAGCGCACGCTGGAGACGCGCCACATCCCGGTGCAGATCCTGAGCATGGACGAGGACCGCCAGCAGGGCCTGGCGCGCGGCGCCTTCTCCTACCTCAACAAGCCGACCACCAGCGAAGGCCTGAACGCGGCGCTGGCGCGCATCAACGACTACGTGCGGCCGCGCAAGAAGAAGCTCCTGATCGCCGAGGACAACGAGGCCGAGCGGTTCGGCGTCAGCGAGCTGCTGTCGCACCCGGACATCGATATCGCCACCGTCGATTCCGGCCGCGGCGCGCTCGACAAGCTGCGCTCGGAGCGCTTCGACTGCATGGTGCTCGATCTGCGGCTGCCCGACCTGTCGGGCTTCGACGTGCTGGAGGAGATACAGCGCGACGCGGCGCTGGCCGACCTGCCTGTGGTGGTGTTCACCGGGCGCGACCTGTCGCCCGACGAGGACGCCAAGCTGCACACCATGGCGCGCTCGATCGTGGTCAAGGGCGCCGCCTCGCCCGAGCGGCTGTTCGACGAGACCGCACTCTTCCTGCACCAGGTCGCCGACGATCTGCCCGACGACAAGAAGAAGATGCTGGAGCGCCTGCACAGCTCCGACGAGATGCTGGCGGGACGCACTGTGCTGGTGGTCGACGACGACACGCGCAACATCTTCGCCCTGTCGAGCGCGCTCGAGCGGCGCGGCATGCGCGTGCTGACGGCGACCACCGGCCGCGAGGCGGTCTCCATCCTCGAACGCTCACCCGAGGTCGCGATCGTGCTGATGGACATCATGATGCCCGAGATGGACGGCTACGAGACCATCGCCCTGATCCGCGGCAATCCCAACCTGCGGCGGCTGCCGATCGTGGCGCTGACCGCCAAAGCGATGAAGGGCGACCGCGAGAAGTGCCTGGAGGCCGGCGCCTCCGACTATCTCGCCAAGCCGGTCAACACCGAGCAGCTCTTCTCGGCGCTGCGGCTCTGGCTGCATCGCTGATCGATCGACGGATTGCGTCCCGTGGTAAAGGATCCCGACAAGGTCAACATCCTGCTGATTGACGATCAGCCGGCAAAGCTCTTGAGCTACGAGGTGATTCTCGCCGAGCTCGGCGAGAATCTGATCAAGGCGACCTCGCCGCAGGAGGCGCTCGGCCTCCTGCTCAAGACCGAGAACGTCGCGGTCGTGCTGATCGACGTGGTGATGCCGGGCATCGACGGCTTCCAGCTCGCGACCATGATCCGCGAGCATCCGCGCTTCTCCGACCTCGCCATCATCTTCGTCTCGGCCGTGCAGGTCGGCGAGATCGACCATCTGCGCGGCTACGAGATCGGCGCCGTCGACTACGTCTCGGTGCCGGTGGTACCCAAGGTGCTGCGCGCCAAGGTCCGGGTGTTCGTCGATCTCTACCGCAAGACGCGCCAGCTCGAGGCGCTGAACGCCGAGCTCGAGGCGCGGGTGGCTGCGCGCACCGCCGAGCTCGAGGCCTCGACCGAACGACTGCGCCAGAGCGAGGAGCGCCGCTCGATCGCGCTGTCGGCCGGCGACATGGGCTCGTGGGAGGTCGATATCGCGAGCGGCCGCATCGAATGGGACGACGGGCCCTACCGCATCTTCGCCGTCGATCCCGCGACGTTCCAGCCGACCGTCGAGCGCATCGAGGCGATGATGCATCCCGACGACCGCGCCCGCAACTCGCTGACCGCCATCCTCGACGACGGCCAGCCGCGATTCCAGGTCGAGTTCCGCATCGTCCGGCCGAGCGGCGAGGTGCGATGGTGCTACGGTGCCGGCATCATCTCGCGCGACGCTGCCGGCAAACCGGCGCGCATGAACGGCGTCACCGTCGACATCACCGACCGCAAGCGCGCCGAGGAGCGCCAGGTGCTGCTGGCGCGCGAGGTCGACCATCGCGCCAAGAATACGCTGGCCGTCGTCCTGTCGGTGCTGCGGCTGACCCGCGCGCCGACCACCCGGGAGTTCATCACCGCCGTCGAGGGCCGCGTGCATGCGCTGGCCGCAACGCACAATCTCCTCTCCTCGACCCGCTGGGAAGGCGCCGACCTGCGCAAGATCGTCGAGGAGGAGATGGCGCCCTATCACGCCACTCATCGCCAGCGCGTGGTCACCGCCGGCCCGGGCGTGGTGCTGCTGCCGGCGACTGCGCAGGCGGTGGCGCTGGCGCTGCACGAGCTCGCCACCAACGCCGCCAAGTACGGCGCGCTCTCGACCGATACCGGCACCTTGACCGTGAGCTGGCAGACCGGCGACGACGCCCTGATGCTCGACTGGGTCGAGATCGGCGGTCCGCCGACGGCCGAGCCGGCGCGGCTGGGCTTCGGCCTCACCATCGTTCGCTCCAGCATCGAGGCGCAGTTCCGCGGCGGCGTCAGCTACGACTGGCGGCCCGAGGGCCTGCGCTGCCGGCTTTCGATCCCGGCTGCCCAGATCGTTGCTGCCCCGACGCCAACCGAAGCGCCGGCCGAAGCGCCGACCGCCGGCCGGGCGCGGCGCAGCCTCGCGGGCATGCGCCTGATGGTGGTCGAGGACGAGCTTCTGGTCAGCATGCTCCTGCAGGACATCCTGACCGATCTCGGCGCGGAGGTCGCCGGGCCCTACGGCCGTCTTGCCGACGGCATCGCCGCCGCCAAGACCGAGTGCGTCGACGGCGCCATCCTCGATCTCAACCTCGCCGGACAGCAGGCCGAGCCGCTGGCCGATCTGCTGCTGGCCCGAGGCGTGCCGTTCGTGTTCATCACCGGCTATCAGCGCGACAGCATCGACCGGCGCTACGCCAATGTGCCGGTGCTGCCCAAGCCGATCGATGCCGCGGCGCTCGAAGGCGTGCTGCTCACCCTGCTGGGCGGCGAGCAGCTCATGCGGGCGGCCGAAGGCAACTGAGCCTGCTACACTGAGCCATGATCGTCCTCAGCGAAAATTTCCGCGCGCTGTTCTATGCGCCGTTCTATGCCGCTTACGCCACCGGCGCGTTCCGCGATGCCGGCGTGGAAGTCGAGCTGCGACCGTCACCCGATCCCGCTGCCGCCGCGCGCGCCCTGCGCTCGGGCGAGGTCGACGTGATGTGGGGCGGCCCGCTGCGTGTGATGATCGTGCACGACAGCGAGCCCGATGCCGATCTCGTCTGCTTCGCCGACGTGGTGGCGCGCGATCCCTTCTTCGTGATCGGCGCCAGGCCGCGACCCGATTTCCGCGTGGCCGATCTCGCCAAGGTGAGGTTCGCGACGGTATCCGAAGTGCCGACGCCCTGGATCTGCCTGGCCGACGATCTGCGCCGCGCCGGCGTCGACCTCGAACGTCTCGACCGCCTCTCCGGGTCGTCGATGGCCGAGAATGCCGCCGCGATCCGCGCCGGCACGCTCGAGGCGGCGCAGCTCTTCCAGCCCTATGCCGAGGAGCTCCTGGCCTCGGGCGCAGGCCATCTCTGGTACGCCGCCGCCACGCGGGGGCTCACCGCCTACACCACGCTGGTGACGCGCCGCCCCACCCTCGAACGCCGCGCCGACGATCTCCTGAAGATGACCAAGGGCCTGCACCGCACCTTGGGCTGGTTCGCCAGCACGCCGGCAATAGAGATCGCGCGCGCCTTGAGAAGCTATTTTCCCGACGTCGGCGAAGCCATCTTCAGTGCCGCCATCGACCGCTATCGCAAGCTCGGCGTGTGGGGTCCCGCCCCGGTGATCCGACGCGAAGGTTACGACCGCCTGCACTCGGCCATGCGCGCCTTCGGCACGCTCGAGCGCGACATCCCCTATGAGCTTTGCGTCGACACCAGCCTGGCCGAGCAAGCTCGCGCGGATTGAGATCAGGCGATTCCACCTGGGCCCGTCAGGCTTCAGCGCTTGACCGGCACGCAGCCGGGATCGATCGCCTCGTTGGCGATCGCCACGAAGCGTTCCAGCGGGCAGGCCTTGTCGACGAGGTCGCTGGCGCACGCCGGCAGGTCGACCGCCACCATGCCGGGCGGACGCTCGGCGTCGAGCGCCTGCGCCCTGCGCATCTGGTCGAGCGTCTGCGCGTAGTAGGCGAGCCGTACGTAACGCTGCCCGGTGCGCGGTGCGCGCAGCAGTTCGAAGGCGAGCGCCCCGCCCGGCGACGGATCGTTGGCCTGGAACCCCGGGATGTGCCAGCCCACGTTGAGCAGGCGCGACACGTTGGCGAGGTTGGTGTCGTGCCCGACCAGCAGCCCGAGCCGCACCGGCTCGGCGAGGGCCCGCAGGCCGGGGAAATTGTGGCCGTCCTGCAGGGCCGCGACGATCTGCGCCAGCAGGTTCGAACCGTGCTGCCGGGCGACCGGCAGCGTCTTCTGCGCCAGGTCGAACTCGAGCCGGTGGATCTCGAGCAAACTCTGCAGCTCGCTGTCGCCCGACAGGCGGCCCCACGCCACCTGCGATGCGGGCAGCCCCTCGGCGCTTTCCATCAGGAACGTCTCGGCGGCCGATGAGCCGATGCCGATCGGCCCCGACACGCGCACTCGTCCGTCCGACCCGGCCGCGACCGCAGGCGGCTCCGACCGCAGGCCGCAGGAGCGGCCGGCCGACGCCTGGCCGGGCGGGCAAAGGATTGCCTGCATCTTGTCGAGCAGCGGCGCGTATTCGCGCAGCACGGAATCGAAGTTGCCGCCGATGCGGGCGAGCACCGCGGCGCGAGTGGCCTCCGGCTCCATCGGGCAGGATGGCGTCGGCTGCGGATGGAACAGCGGATCGGGGACGGTGACATCGGCCTGGTTGCGCAGCAGCGGATTGGCGCATCCGGGATACATGCCGTTCAGCAGGGCGGCGCCCGTGAGTCGCGTGCGCTGGTCGATGTCGGTCCACGCGATGACGGTGTTGGCCGGGGGGCAAATCGATGCCTCCATCAGCCCGCGTCCGCCATAGAGCACACGGTAATATCGGCCCATCAGGCGCATCAGCCCGGCGCCACGCGGGGTCAGGAAGCCGGGCGGCACCGGCCACGCCGGCCACGGCGTGGCAGCGTACCTGTCCATTTCCTCGCTGGTCTTGACCGGCGAGCGCACGCCGTGCCGCGACAGCAGGATGGCCCGCTCGATCTGCCAGCCTGGCGGGATCGGCAGCAATTGCGCAGCCGCCGGCTCGCCCAGCAGCAGGCCAAATATGACGGCAACGAAGATCCGGATGCGCATAGTCCCCCCGCGGGGGGGACTATGCCGTCACTCGCGAGGCGGGCTCAAGTCGGATCGGTCTGACGCCGGCTCTGGTGTGCTGATTCTGCGGACGTACCGGTAGTCGGCGAGCGGCCCCGCCCGTCGTCGCTGTCGGAGGGGGCCACCGGACGAATGGTGATCACCAGTTCATGGGCACCGATCAGAGCATCGATCGCCCGTTGGCGCTGCTCCTCGTTGGGCACCGAGCCGCGGGCAATCACCATGCCCTGCTCGACTTCCAAGGCGAGGTTGCGGGCGTCGACCCCCAACGTCGTCAGGCGGTCCAGAAGCTTCTCGCGGATGGTCTCGTCGCGATTGTTCATCGGCTCCTCCGGTCGTTCCCCGAGTCGAACGCCCGGAGCCGGCGATTGTTGCGGCGCGGCGGCAAGTTGCCGGCGGCGGTAGCGATGGCCGTCACGCGGCCGCGATGTTACGCTGCGCCCATGCCCGTCCACTGGACGATTTCCCACTCTCAACGGCTGGTCGTGGCCATCGCCAAGGACCCGATGACGGTCGCCGACATCGAGCAGTATTTCGCCGGAGTCACGGCCGACGGCGGCATGGCCTACCGCAAGATATTCGAGATCACCCAGACGCCGATGGCGATCTCCGAGGACAATCTCCAGGCGCTCGGCCAGCGTGTCATGTTCTACGCCCAGCACGGCCAGATCGGCCCGCTCGCCATCGTGGCGGCGTCCGACGAGAGTTATGCGCAGGCCCAGACCTTCGCCAAGGTCTCGATCGTCAAGCGCCCGCTGCAGATCTTCCGCGAGCTGCACGCCGCGCGCCAATGGCTCGACGAGCAACCGACGCCGTCCTAGAAAGAGCGCCGTGCCTCCACTGCACACGCCCACGCTGCAAGTCGTCGCCGTCCTGGTCACCCTCGTGGCAGCCGGGGTGTCGCTGCTCACCTGGTATCATCATCGCGAAGGACCAGGCCTGCGCGGCTGGGCGCTCGCCATGCTGCTGAGCAGCGCCGGCACCTACCTGTTCGGCCTGCGCGACCCGGACGCCTCCTTTCGCTTCATCCTGATCGGCGACGGGCTCTACGTGGCGGGCTTCGCCACGATGTGGATGAGCATGCGCCGTTTCAACGATCCTGCGGTAACCGCCGAACTCATGGCGGTGATCGTCGCCGCCATATGGATCCTGTTCGCCGCCCTGTTCACGCTGGCCTGGCAGGTCGCCCCGGGGGCGCGCGCGCAGTCGATCGTCTTCTCGCTGTTCGTCTGCATCCTGGCATCCCTGGCGTCGTGGGAGACATGGCGCGGTCGCCATCTCGACGGCCTGCGCAGCCGACCGATCGCCGCTCTCGCGCTCGCCGGCATTGCCGTCGCCCGGCTGGTGCGGGCGACGATGGTGTCCGCCCAGGCCCTGGGCATGGTCGACTCGGGGGTCGGCGCCATAGCCCAGAATTATGCCCAGTACTTCACCACCGTCTGCATCCTGGTGGTGACGTTCGGTCTGGTTCTGATGGCCCACGAACGCTTCGAGCGGCAGTACGCGATCTCGACCGACGCCGGTCGCGCCGCCGACTAGCGCGATCGCGATTCGCCGCTGTAACCGGCCAATGGTAGGGTCGCCCCGCAACTGACGGGGGTTAATTCATGCGTGCGATCCGGACCAGCGCTTTGTCGGCGCTTGTGATGCTTTGGCTGGCAGCGGCGGCATGGGCGCAGAACGGGCTGGAGCGCTTCGAGAAGGAGCTGAAGCCGCAGTTCGAGTTCAAGACCTTCACCTATGCCAGCGCCGCCCCGCTCGGCAGCGCGGGCTTCGTGCTGAACGACGTCGTGGCCGTCATTCCCGCCAACGCCGCGACCGGCGACAAGGAGAGCACCGTCAAGATCCAGAAGGTGACGGTCGACGCCCTCGACTTCGATCGCCTGAAGAAGGACCCCAAGGACGACGACGTACCGCGCTTCGCCAAGCTCAGGCTCGAAGGCATGACCGGCGACGACGAGATGTTCACCGCGCTGCAGCCCTACGGCGTGCCGAACGTGCCGCTGGACATCGCGCTCGACTATACCCTCGACCCGGCGACCAAGGTGCTCGACGTCAAGTTGCTGGAGATCAACATGCGCGGCCAGGCCAAGTTCGCGCTGTCGCTGGCGGTGGACGGCGTCAGCGACATGGCCGGCGCCAAGGATGATGCCCGCCTGCGCACTGCCTCGCTTACCGTCGACGACACCGGCCTGCTGTCCAAGCTCCTGCCGGCGTGGGCCAAGGAGGAAGGCGCGAAGCCCGAAGAGCTGGTGCAGACCGCGTTGACGGGCCTTGCCGCCTTCGCCGCGCAGCAGGGCGCCGACACCTTGAAGCAGCTCGATGCGGTGGCCTCCTTCATCGCCGACTGGAAGGCGCCCAAGGGGCCGCTGGTGCTGGGGCTGAAGCCGGCCAAGACAGCGGGTCTATCCGACCTCGACAAGGTGGCGATGCCCGACGCGCTTACGACAGAGTTCGGCTTCACCGCGACCTACCCCGGCACCAAGCCAGGCGCGGCAAAGGCCGGTTCGAAGTAGGGAGTCAAAAGACAAGGGAGGAACAATGAAGCGGCGAACGCTCGTTGCCGCCGGCGTGCTGACGCCGGCGTTGTCGGCACTGAGGCGGCCAGCCGTGGCTCAGGACGCCTATCCATCCAAGACCGTGCAGATCTTCGTGCCCTTTCCGCCGGGCGGCGTGGCCGACATCACCGCCCGGCCGCTCGCCCATGTGATGGGCCGCCTGGCCAACCAATCGGTCGTGGTGGTGAACAAGCCCGGCGCCGGGGGTTCGGTCGGCGCCGCGCAAGCCGCACGCGCGGCGCCCGACGGCTACACGCTCCTGCTAGCTCTGTCGTCGATCGGTATTGCCGGTCGCCGACCGCCTGCAGGGACGGCCTGCCGCCTATGAGCTCGACCAGTTCGCACCCGTCGCCTTGATCAGCGCCGATCCGACGGTGCTGGTGGTGCGCGCCGACGGTCCCTACAAGTCGCCGAAGGATCTCGTCGACGCGGCCAAGGCCAAGCCTGGCACCATCAACTACGGCTCGTCGGGCGTATACGGCACGCTGCATGTGGCGATGGAGATCTTCGCCCACGCCGCCGGCATAAAGATGTTCCATGTCCCCTATCAGGGCGGCGGTCCGGCTGTCGCGGCGCTGCTCGGCGGCCAGATCGATGCGCTCGCTTCGGGACCCGCGCCGGCAATCGGCCAGATCAAGGCGGGCAAGATGCGCGCGCTCGCGGTCTGGGGCGACAGGCGGCTGCCGTCGATGCCGGACGTGCCCAGCATGAAGGAGTTGGGCTATGACGCGACCTTCTACATCTGGTCGGGCCTGTTCGCGCCGGCCGCCACGCCGCAGCCGGTCATGACGGCGCTGCGCGAGATCGTGAAGCGCACCGTCGAGGATCGCGAATTCAAGGAAGCGATGGACAAGGTCGAGACGCCGATCGCTTATCTCGACGCGCCGCAGTTCAAGATCTTCCTCGACCGCGACGCCGAAAGGCTCAAGGTCGCGGTCGAGCGCATCGGCAAGGTGCCGGAGAACTGATCCCTCAGTTCTGATACGGCGTGCGCATGCGTTGGATCTCGGTCTCGGTCGGCTGGTAGGGCCTGCCCGCCGGATCGAACCTCGTCCAGCCCTGCCTGCCATAGGCACCGCCTCGCTCGACCGGATCGATCGGCCGATGACGATTCATGATCTGCTGTATGTAGGCCACGTTGTCGGCGGCCGCGCGCACGCTCACCAGCGTGCCGCCGCGGCGTACGGCCTCACAGTAGACGTTGGCCTCCGCTTCCGGCACGCCTGCGCTCACCAGCGTGCCGATCACACCGCCGGTCACGGCGCCTGCCGCAGCGCCCGCCGCCGTCGCCGCCAGCGCGCCCGCTGCGACCACCGGACCGAGGCCTGGAATGGCGATGACGCCCAGGCCGGCCAAGAGGCCGGCCGTGCCGCCCAAGGCGGCGCCTACACCCGCGCTCGGTCCTGCCGCCGACGGCTCCTCGAGACGAGCCGTCTCGTCGCAGATGTACTTGTTGGCGATCAGGTTGATGTCCGAGCTCTGGATGCCGGACGCCTCCAGATCGGCCACGACGTGGCGAGCCTGGCCATACGTGTCATAGACGCGCGTGATGGTCTGCATGATCGTTTGCTCCTATTGACTGACGACGTTGCCCTTGAAGTCGACGGCGACCTTGGTGCTCTTGCCGTCCTTCATGGCATTGGCGCGCCAGATCCCGTCGCCGTCCTTGGTAAGCGAGGACACACTGGTGAATCCGGCGGCGACGATACGGTCCCTGGCCTGTCCTTCGGTGAAACTGTTGGCGCCCTTGAATGGCGCGCCGGGCTCGGGCGCCTTGGCCATGAAGACATCGGCCTGGCAGGCCGTCATGAAATCCTGCTGCGTGATGCGGCCGTCGACGGGCGTCGCATGGGCGCGCACGCGGTAGTAGGCGAGATAGCGATCGGCCTCGGGTCCGACCAAGACGCCGTCGTTGTTGCCGTCGGCGCTCTTCCACTGCGCGGCACAATCGCTCTCGGATGCTGCCCACATGGGTGCCGGCAATGCGGCACAGCAGACCGCGAGCACGACAAGTGCAGTTTTTCTGCTCATCTCCTGCCTCCCAGATCGTGTAGGTCGGGCTTCTCCGAATGAACGAGACGGCGGGCAACCCGTTCCGTGAGGGCCGCGTTCCTTGGGTGGCGGCGCCCATTCAGGGCGTTGCGGAAACCAAGGAGTACGAGTGATGAACAATCCCAAGGACCGCAACCCGCAGGATCGCGAGCAGCAGCAGCGCGAGCGCCAACAGAGCGAGCAGCAGCAGCGCCAGAACCGGCAGCCTGACCAACAGCCCAATCAGCAGCCGGGTAAGGAACCTGGCCAACACCAGCAGATGGACGAGTGACACCTCGTCCTGGGAATGCCCGCCGGCCGGCGGGCATTCCTTTCTCAGGGAGAGCGAGATGACGACACCACCGCGTGAGCCGCCACCCGTGCCGCCGCCGCCCGGCAAGACGGATCCGATCCCACCGGAGATGCCGCAGCCCGGTGGACCGGCGCCTGAAGACGTGCCGCCGGCGCCGCCACATCCGAACGGCCCGCCGACGCCGGTGGCGTGAGGCTATTCCTTCACCGCGCCGGTCAGCGAGGAGACGTAATAGTCGACGAAGAAGGAGTAGAAGATCGCGACCGGCAGCGAGCCCAGTAGCGAGCCGGCCATCAGTGCGCCCCATTGGTAAACGTCGC
>JAEZIF010000082.1 GCA_023416135.1 Pseudomonadota bacterium | reverse complement strand
CTGACGGAAGACCAGGTGCCGAGTATCTATCGCCACCGCTACGTGACGATCGGCTGTGAGAAGGTGGCGCGGACCCTGGCGATGCCGATCCGCAGGGCGCGCGACATCCTCGACACGTTGTTCGCGGCCTTCCCGCAGCCCGGCGCGGGCACGCGATGAGACTCGGCATCGACCTCGACAACACGCTGATCTCTTACGACGAGGCGTTCCAGCGCGTCGCCAGGGAGGAGGGGCTGCTGCCCCCATCGTTCGGGGGCAACAAGGCTGCGGTCAAGAGCGCGCTGCTGGCGGAGCGACCGGACGGCTTTCTGTGGGAGAGCCTGCAGGGGCTGGTCTACGGTCGGCGGATCGACGCCGCAATGCTGTTCGACGGCGTGGCGAGGTTCCTCGAGGCCTGCCGGACGCGCGTCGACGTTGTGGCGATCGTCAGCCACAAGACCGAGCTTGCGCATCACGACCCGCACATGACCGATCTGCGCGTGGCGGCACTACGCTGGATGGAGAGCAACCGCTTTTTCGACGCGTCGGGCCTGGGCATCGGCCGCCACAACGTCTATTTCGAGGGCACGCGTGACGAGAAGGTGAGGCGCATTCGGGCGCTTGAATGCGACGTGTTCGTCGACGATCTTGCCGAGGTTCTGGGCCACGCCGAAATGCCGGCAGCCTGCCGCAAGATCCTGTTCGGCAGCGAGCCACAGAGTGAGTTCGAGCAATATGCCTCCTGGGACGAAGTCCGTGACGCACTCTTCCGCGGCACCTGACGATATTCAGGACGCCGCCCGCACGCTGTGCACCGAGCCGGTTCGGGCAATCTCGGAGATCCGCCGGGGCGGCAACAGCCGCATCTTCCGCGTCGAGACGCCAGCTGCCCGCTATGCGCTGAAGAAGTACCCCGCCGCCGACGACCGAAACCGGCTCGAGGCCGAGGTCAACGCGCTGCGTTTCATGGAGCGCAGGGGCATCGGCCGCACCCCGAAGGTGGTTGCCGTGGCGCCCCGCCAGCGCTTCGCCCTGCTGACCTGGATCGACGGTGAGCCGGTTGACACAGTCACCGACGCCGACGTCGCCGAGTTCGCCGCCTTCCAGATCGCCCTCGATCATGCGCTCGACGACCAAGCCAGGGCGGAGATCGGCGAGGCGGCCGAAGCGTGCCTCTCAGGCCCACGTATCCTGGCCCAGATCGAGCGCCGCTATGCCCGGCTGGCGGCGGTCAAGCACGATGTGCCCGAGTTCGTGCCGTTCTTCGACGACGTTCTGGTGCCGTCGCTGCGTCGCTTCCAGGCCAGCGCGGCCAAGTCGTATCGCCAACTCGGACTCGATCTCGGCAAAGACCTGGCGCCGCAGTTCCGGACTCTGATTCCCTCCGACATGGGCGCGCACAACTCACTTAGGGCGCCGGACGGGAAGCTGTGCTTCCTCGACTTCGAATACTTCGGTTGGGACGATCCAGTGACCAGCATTGCCAATTTCGTCATGCATCCCGGCATGCAGTTGAGCGAGCGGCAGAAGGCGGCTTTTCGCCGAGACATGCTCGGCCACTTCACTGGTCACGCCGAGGCCCATCGCCTGCCGGCGCTGATGCCACTCTACGGTCTTCGTTGGTGCGCGATTATCCTCGGCGAGTTGCTGCCGGAGCGCTGGAAGCATCGGCTCGAAAGCAACGCGGCGACCATGGATAGCTGGGACAGGGTTCGGCGCGAGCAGATCGGCAAGGCGAGAACGTTGATGGCCGAGGTCGAGGCTTGGTCGCAAGGCTACAGCCGGAGCGACAGATGAATTTCAAGGAGCTTCTCGGAAAACATCCCGACGTCACCCAGGACCGATACGCCTTGTCCTTTTCCCGTGCGGCCCGGCCCGCGGATATCGCCGCCGCCTATACGGAGTTCGGCGTCGTCCGACTGCGGGAAGCGTTGCAGCCCGAATTGCTTGCCGCGAAAGGAGAGGTGCTTCGGCGCTCTCTTGCGACCCGCGGCACGATGACCGCCGACAGCGGGCAGGCCGCCTACAGCGGCAGTTGGTCCCCCCCTTGGCTGCTCCGCGAGGGCGACCGCTATCCAGCCGCCGCCGTCATCGCCGCTGTCATCAGGTCGTGGGTATGGGACGTGGTCGAAAACCTTTGTGGCTCATCGCATGTCGTCCTGTTGCTGAAATGGTGCACGGTGCGCCACGCGATCGACAAGCCGCTGGGAGTGGGCGGGCACCAGGACGCCAAGGTCGTCGCGGAGGACGTGCCCTTCTCGCTCTGGATCCCGTTCAACCGGATCATTCCTGGGCAGATTTCAGGTCTGGGTTTTTTCGTGCCCGCGCCCGACGGTCTGTTGCCGACGCAACAGCATCAAGATTTCGGAGCCGACTACCTGCTCGGGGACGCGTCGAAGCTGTGGATTCCCGGCTACGACCTGGGCGATCTCACGATCCACTCGCGGTTTTCGCCGCATTTCACGACGGGGTACGGCACTGAGACAGAGCGGATCAGCCTCGAAATACGGGCAATGTCGCGGCGGACTGCACCCTCGAAATATCTCGACCCCTCGGCTACCGTATCGCGGCGGCAGGGTATTCCGACCATCGTCGACGTCCAGCCCACTGACGATGTCGACGTCAGTGCCTTCCTCAGCTCCAGCGACTTGGCCCGCGCAGCGTGACGTCCACCCGCGAAGGATAGCCGGCGGCCAGCGATGCCGGCATCGAATCCCCTTTGGATTCGTGTTTCACGCTCGACGCTCTTAGTTTAGTTAGACTGCCGAGAAGCGCTTCATGTTGTCCTTCTCGACGAAGGTCGCCCGGCGGTAGGCGCGGGCGACGTCGGCGACGCTACCGGCCTCGCGGACGCGACCGTTGTCGATCCAGATCGCGCTTTCGCAGAGCCGGGACAACTCGCCGGTCGAGTGGCTGACGAAGAGCAGCGTGCCGGTGCGGCGGAAGTTGTCGATCCAGTCGACGCACTTCTTCTGGAAGGCAAGGTCGCCCACCGACAGGGCTTCGTCGACAATCAGGATCTCGGCATCGATATGGGCGCAGATGGCGAAGGCGAGCCGCATGCGCATGCCGGCCGAATAGAGCTTCAGCGGCTGGTCCATGAAGGCGCCGATGCCGGCGAACTCGGTGATCGAATCGAACTTTTCCAGGATCTCCTGGCGCTTCAGCCCCAGCACGGCGCCGCCGATCAGCACGTTCTCGCGGCCCGTGGCCTCGAGGTCGAAGGTGGCGCCGAGCGCCAGCACCGGGGCGACCCGACCCTTGACCCAGATCTCGCCCTTGGTCGGCCGCGTCATGCCGCAGACGATCTGCAGCAGCGTGGACTTGCCACAGCCGTTGCGCCCGATGATGCCCAGGCTCCTGCCGCGACGGACCTCGAAGCTGATGTCCTTCAGCGCCCAGAACGACTTGTAGTAAGGCTTCTTCTCCGATCCCAGAAGCTGTTGCTTCACCCAGTCCTTCGGACTGTCGTAGAGCTTGTAGGCCTTGGCGAGATGCTTCGCCCTGATCACGACCTCGGTGTCAGATGACATCGGCGATCGCATCCTGCTGGCGCCGGAAGAACCAGTAGCCGAACCAGAAGAAGAAGAGCGAAACGAACATCGTCCAGGCGATGACCAGCCCGGCGGGGATCCTTCCGAACACGACGAGGTCGCGGATGGTCTCGATGAAGCCGGTCAGGATGTTGGCATACATCAGCAGGTACCAGGTGGGCCCGAGAGTCTCGTGGCTGAAGAACACCGGCGTAGCGAACATCAGCACCGGGGCGATGGTCATCATGAGGTAGGCGGTGTCGCGCGTGAAAGCCCCCAGGGCAGACAGCAGCCAGGTGATGCCGATCAGGAACATCAGGAAAGGGATGAACCACAGTGGCAGCAACAGCACGGTCCAGTGAAGCGTCCCGGTGAAGAGCAGCTGGCAGACCAGCATCAGCGCCAGGCCGATCGAGGCGTAGGTCGTCGCCCTGAGCGTCGAAATGATCGGCAGCATCTCGGCCGGAAACATCGTCTGCTTGATGTAGTGGGCGTATTCGTGGAGCAGCGAGGGCGCCCGATACGCCATCTCGGTGAAGAAGTTGAACGCCACCAGCCCGCCGAAGATGAAGAGGGCGTAGTCGATCGCCGAATTGGACTGGGTCTTGTTGGGCAGCGTCGTCGAGCCTCCGAACACCAAGGTGTAGGTGACGAGAGAGATCAGCGGCGCCACCACGGCCCACACCCAGCCGGCCATCGAGCCGCTGAACCGCTCGCGCAACTCCCGTCTCAGAATTGCCGCAATCAGGTCGCGGTGGTGCCAAGCCTCGACGAACGGCCTCAGCAGGAAGCGGACGACCCGCTCGAGCCAATTGTAGTCCCGAGGCTCGACCGCCTTGCCGTCAACAAAGTGCATGACGGGGGCGTCGGGCAGTTCCTGGCGGTTGTTCAAGTTAACCATTGAATTAGAACGAGAAATCGGGGGCGCGAGACGTGGTTTCGGAGTCGGGGTTATCGCGGCAGGTCGCATAGCATAGCGAACCCGCCTGAGATAGCCTCGACAATGTCTCGCCGGGGCCCTTGCCGCCGCCGGAGGAACTTTGCCATTGAACCATGGCGGGTTGCGCGCCGATGTTCGCGGCCACGACGTCGTCTTGACGCTCCCCAGGGGTTTAGGCTAGCGGGACGCCTCGGATTCCCCTCCCTGCCGGCGAAAGTGCCGATCTTGACCACCCTGAACGATCCCCTGAGAGCCGCCCGTGGCTGATATCGGCATACTGCGAGCGGCTATCGCGCCGGTCAGGCGCCTGTGGCGCCGGTCTGACGCGGTCGAGATTACCCACAAGGTCTGTGACGCCGAGCAGGATGCCCGCACCCATTTCCGCGACGGCCTGGTCAAGCGCCGCGGTGGCAACAGCGAGGGTGCGCTTGCGGCCCTCGACCGGGCGCTGGCACTGGCGCCCGACTTCGCCGACGCCGTGATGGCGCGGGCGGAAATCCTCGACAGCCTCGGGCGCAGCGAGGAGGCACAGGGCGAGTACGAGCGGGCGCGCCGTCTGTGGTCGGCATTGCCGCCGGGCGCCGCCGACCGGCGCTATGTCTTCCGTCACCAGGGCAGCTTTGCCTTCGAGACCGAAGCGTACGACCTGGTCCGCGCCAACGTTCGCAGCAAGATCCTGCCACAGCTCGCACACGGCAACGCATGCCTCGCTCACGGCCGAGCGGCCGAGGCGTTGGACAGCTACGAGCGCGCGCTCAAGGTGAACACCAAGCTTCCCGAAGCGCTGGCGTTGAAGGGCGAGGCCTTGTCGACGCTCGGCCGCTACCAGGAGGCGATCGAGATCTTCGACACCGTGCTGGCGGCCAATCCGAACGATGGCGATACCCTGAACGCCCGCGGCATCGCGCGTGCCGCGCTGGGCAGGTTGGCCGAGGCCAACGACGATTGGCGCCGCCAGTTCGACCTGCTGCCGCGGACCAGCTCGGCCGCGCGCGCCTGCGTGGCGATGCGCACGGCCAACTACAGCGCGGCGTTCAACGAATTCGGTTTGGCCATCGCCAAGGAGCCGGCGAACTCCTATTGGTTGCTCTATCGCCTGGCTGCCGCGCGGCTGGCTGGAGCACCGACCGAGCCGGTCACGCTCCCCGCCGACGATCGTTGGCCGACGCTGCTGCTCGCCTTCCGAACCGGGCAGGCGACGGAGGAGGCGCTGCTCAACCGCGCCAACTCGCCGGCCCGCCGTGCCGAAGCGCGCTTCCAGATGGGCGTGCTGTCCGTCGACGGCAATCCGGCGGCGGCGCGCCGCTACTGGCATGAAGTCGTCGATCAAGGTCCACCGGCGCTGATTGAGTTCGCCGCCGCCAGCAACGAGCTTGCGCGCCTCGGCGCCTAGAGCGTTTCGCGATCGCGCGGAACCGCCTGCGGTTCTGCGCGATCACGAAAGCGCGCGCAGGAGATCGCCGTTTCAACGAGCGCATTCCGGACGGTTGATTTCAGCCGAACGGAATGTGCTCTAGCCGGACAACCGAGGCCCAGAATGTTTTCCGTCATCCTCTACGGCCGCAACGACACCCACGGCTACAACCTGCACAAGCGGGCGGCGATCAGCTTCAACGCGCTTGCCGAGGTAATGTCGGATCCCGACGACGAGATCCTGTTCGTCGACTACAACACACCGGACGACCATCCGACCTTTCCCGAGGCGATTCACGACACGCTGACCGACAAGGCCAAGCAGGTCATGCGTGTCCTGCGCATCCGGCCCGACCAGCACGTCCGGCATCGGCTGAAGACGCATCTGGTGGCGCTCGAGGCGCAGTCGCGCAACGTGGCGCTCCGGCGCTCCAATCCGCGCAACCGCTGGATCCTCTACACCAACACCGACATGCTGCTGGTGCCGCGCAACGACAAGGAATCGCTGAGCGACATCCTGGGCGGCATTCCCGATGGCTTCTATCAGGTGCCACGCTTCGAGATTCCCGAGATGCTGTGGGAAGCCGCCTTCGACCGGCGCGACCCGGCGGGGAATCTCGCCAAGCTGCGCGACTGGTCGGTTCGCTTCCACCTGAACCAGATCGTCCACAACTACATGCCGATGAAGTACGACGCGCTGGGCGATTTCCAGGCGGCGCTGCGCGAGGACATGTTTGCGATCCACGGCTTCGACGAGGACATGATCCTGGGTTGGCACTGCGATTCGAACCTGGCGGCGCGGCTGGCGCTCTATCGCGGCCGGGTCGACACGCTGGTCGATAAGCTGTTCGGCTATCACTGCGACCACACCCGCGTCGCCGCTGCCAACAACAAGGGCCGCGCCACGCGCATGAACGACCAGGACCGCTTCATCTGGAACGTCGCCACGCCCTACGTTCCGGCCCAGGCCGAGACCTGGGGATGGCCGGACACCGAGATCGAGGAGATCCGGCTCGACCGCGATACCGCCTATCAACGCTATTCGACCGGACTCGAAAAGGCGATCGAGCCCGCGACGAAGCCGTTCGTCGAGACCAGCCTGGAATGGCAGCTCTTCGACGATCTCACCTACGACCTGCCCCACACCCTGCCGTTCGTCTGCGATCAGGTGGTGACGTTCCCGCGCTCGACCGCCCTGATGCTGGTGGCGACGCGACCGGATTTCGTCAGCAGCTTCGCCAAGGTCTGGAAGGGCATGGGTTTCACGGGTCCGCTCCTGGTCCCCGAGGAATGCGAGGGCCTGCCGACCGATCTGGCGGGTGTCGAGCGCGCGCCTTTTGCCGAGCAGCTCTCGTCGGCCGAGCTCTTCATCTTCGAGTTCGGCCTTGCCACCCAGACCGCCACCGAGCCGGTCCGTGCCGGCCGCCAGATCGGAGCCATCGACAGGAAGCGGCTCAAGGTCGTCGAGCGGCTGCTCAAGAGGGCGGCTGCGACCGAGGCCGAGACGCGCCCCGAGGGCCGGCGCGTGCCGCGCCGTTTCATCGGCGTCAACGTGATCTACAACAAGTTCTGGCACACCTTCACGAACTACGTCGGCGCCAACATCAATCCCTTCTGCAGCCAGGTCCTGGCCGGGCTGCCGCGCGAGGACGATTCGCTCAAGGGGAAGGTGCTGAAGTTCAGGGGGCGCCACGCCATTTGAGGTATCCCCGCCAGGGGATCGTGTGGAAGCCGGGCTGGTCGACGGGCCGTTTCTTCAGGCTTTTCCTTTCCCGGGACGAGTGCCGCCGCATCCATTCGGAAGACGGGCCTTCATGGTGCGCGACGGCTGCGAATAGCTGGCGTCCCGGTCCGCAATTACGTACTATGACGGCGTATGGGCTTGATTCGACTGTTTCTGGCTCTCGTCGTGGCTGCGGATCATTGGTGGGTAATAAACCTCGTTCCAAAGTCGATCGGTCCAGACGACGCCTACAAGTTTGGTTTCAACGCCGGCTACGCCGTGATGTTCTTCTATGTGATCAGCGGCTTCCTGATCACCTATACGTTGCAGCGCAATTACAGGCTCAACGCTACCGGCATTTCCGCATTCTATCGCAATCGCTTCGTCCGTATCTTTTCGCTCTACTGGCCGTTGGTCCTACTGACGTTCGTCCTGGTCCCGGATATGTGGACGAGATTCGTGCATGCCGACGCGTGGGACAAGTTCACGGGCATCTTCCTGTTCGGCATGGACTGGCGACTGTCGTTCGCCTCGTATCCCGACCCGCATTTCGACGCGGCGATCGGCGGACTGCATCAAGCTTGGACGTTGGGCGCGGAGCTGACCTTCTATGTTCTGGCGCCACTCTTGATGCGCTCCTGGAAGATCGGGGCTGCTTTGCTGATTGGCTCCTTCGCATTGCGGGCCTACTTCGTCTGGAAGTTGGGACCGGATATCCACGACATTTGGACTTATCACTTCGTTGGCACGAGCTTCGGGTTCTTCATGATGGGCCATCTCGTCTGTTTGTTCGGCCGTTATCTTAAAAGCCGTGTCATCGGCGTCTATCTCGTCATCGCGTCCTTTTCATTCATGGGTTTTGCCGGGCCCTACGCCAACTTCGACACCATGCGCTTCTGGGTTTCGGCTGTCTTGTTCGCGCTGTCACTTCCCGGCTTGTTCGACGCTACGAAGGATATCCGATGGATGAATTGGGCCGGCAATTTGTCTTACCCGGTGTATCTGGTGCATACAGCAGTGCTTATCTTGATCACTCCAGCTGTGTTCGACTTCGCGTTCCCCGTAGAGGCAATGGCGGTTCGGCCCGCCGCCTACGTTTCACTCGCAGCGTTCCTCGTCATCACCACTTTGGCCGCCCTGGTGATTCACCGGCTGATCGAAGTGCCAGTGGCTTGGACAATGAGGAAGTTGATGATGAAATCGAGCGTGCGGTTTGCTTAGCCAGTCCGACAGGCAGCTGCCCTGCCAGAGGTTCCAAGCCAACCCTCGAATGAACAGGCAGTCGATTGGCAATCGGGCATCCTCGCCAAGCGCGGAGGCATTGTGCCCGCGGGCCTGCCTGACGGCACTGTTGCCAATATGGGTTCCGGGAATGCCCCCGGCCTAGTGCTTTGTCCGATGCGCGGTGCTTTTCAATTCAACGCTATTTCCGTGAAGGGTAGCGAACCGCGAGCAAAACCACCAAAGCCCGGCAAGTTGCAGGGCGGGGAGATCGATCAGGCCTGCCTCGACCTGGGCAATGAAGTCGACGAGAGGCACCTCATGGCTGTGAATGACCTCTCCCTCGTCGAGCGTTTGCCGGGCAACTCGCTGCGCGTTCAGCGCGACAAAGGACCAGATGCGGTTGGTCTGCAGCGGCGGATAGACCGGCGCCGTGCCCAGGAGATGCCAGTCGTCGCTGGCGTAGCCGGTTTCCTCCAGCAATTCCCGTTGAATGGCCGCAAGCGGCTCCTCGCCGTCCTCGACCGTGCCGGCGGGGAATTCGGTACGCACGCTGCGCACCGGGTGCCGGTACTGGTCGACCAGCACGATGTCGAGATCGGCGGTCAGCGCCATCACGTCGACCCAGTCGGGATATTCGATGACCGGGCAGGGCGCCAGCTCCTGCCCGTCCGGCGCCAGCAGTGCGTCGCTACGCAGGCGCAACCATCGGTCGGCGATCGCGTAGCTCGATCGCAACACCTTCCATGGCCGTTTCCGATCGGGACCGGCCATGGCGGGGCAGCCTAGCGGCCGGAGCCGAGGTAGAGGACGTCGGCCACGTCGGCGAACTTGTCGGCCGGCAGCGTGCGCCACAGGTCGAGCACCGTGAGACGCTGGCCGTTGCGCTTGCACCACGCCGGGTCGATCTCCTTGTATTCGGGCCACCCCGTGGCGACGATCAGGAGATCGCACTCCCGCACCGCGCCCTCGATCGAGGAGGCGCCGACGACCTTGTCGCCCAGCACGCCGATCGCGGCGTCCTGCGCCAGCGGATCGTGCACCGACACCACATAGCCCGCGTCGGCGAGCTTGGCCGCGAGCTTGACGCTGTGGCTTTCCTCGACCACCGGCGTCTGCGGCTTGTAGCTGAGACCGAGCAGCGCGATGCGCGTGCCGGCCTTGGCGAACTTCGCAACCAGGCCGTTCAAACGATCGATCTGATGGTTGTTGATGCGGTCGGTCGCTTCGGCCACGTCGGCGCGGGCGCCGATCTTGCGGGCCAGCGCCGCGAAGGCGACGTTGTCGCGCGGAAAGCACGGTCCGCCGTAGCCCATGGCGCCCTTCAAGTACTTGCCGCCGATGCGGGTATCGGCGCCAAGCGCCTTGGTCACGGCGTCGACGTCGGCACCGGGCAGGCGGTCGCAGATGTCGGCCAGCATGTTGGCATAGGAGATCTTGGTCGTGACGTAGGTGTTGACCGAGATCTTGGTGAGCTCGGCATTGACGAAGTTCATGCGCTGGACCGGCGGCTTCTTCTCGCACATCTGCAGGTAGATGGTCTGCAGCACGTCGCCGGCCTTGGTGTCGCTCTCGCCGATCAGGATCGAATCGGGAAACAGCATGTCGCGCACGACACTGCCCAGGGCGATGAATTCCGGGTTGTAACAGAGGCCGAGATCGGCCCCGACCTTGCGGCCGGAGGCTGCTTCCAGCGCCGCCCTGATCTCGCCGCCGGTGCTGCCGGGCATCACTGTGCTGGTGATGTTCACCATGTGGTAGCCCTTCTTGCTGCGCAGCGCCTTGCCGAGCGATTCCATCGCCTGCAGGACGAAGCGGTTGGAGAAGAAGCCGGTGCTGTCCGACGGCGTCGGCACGATCACGAACGTCGCGTCGCTCTTCTGGATGGCCTCGTTCGGATCCATGGTGGCCGAGAGGCGCTGTTTGTTGGCGGCGATCAATTCATTGAGCTGAGGCTCGACGATCGGCATCTTGCCGGCATTCAGTGCGTCGACCAGCACCTTGCTGACGTCGTGACCAATGACAGTGAAGCCGCGGCTGGCGAGGACCGCAGCTAGCGGCGCTCCGAGCTTGCCGAGGCCGACGACCGACACGCGAGGGAGAGTTGCTGAAGTCATTTCCATGTCCGTTTTGAGGGCCGGTACTGATACTGTCGGCACGCGCGGGACGCCACCCCGAATTTGCTGCATTTCAGGAGGGATTCGCCGCTTGCGCCGCCCCACCGCAGGGGCGAAAAATCGCCCTTCATAAGCGAGGAACCGAATGAAAGTGGAATTTTCGGCCTATCCGAAGGCCTTCTCGGGCAATGTGGCGGCCTTCGTAGCGGCCGACAAGCAACTCCTGGCAAGCACGCAATCGATCAACAAGGACGCCGGCGGAACAGTCGCGCGGGCGATCGACGCCAGCCGCTTCACCGGCGCCAAGGGCCAGTCGCTGACGGTGCTGGGGCAGGCCGGCGACATCGCGCGGCTGACGCTGCTCGGCGTCGGCAAGAACCGCGAGCTCGACGCCCGCGGCGCCGAGGCGCTGGGCGGCATCCTCGCAGCCGAGGCCAACGCGGCGGGGCAGAAGGCGGTGAGCGTCGCGGTCGATCCGGTGAAAGGGAGCAGGCTCACGCCTGCCCAGATCGCCGCCCGCATCGCGCTCGGCGCCCGCTTGCGCAACTACCGATTCGACAAGTACAAGACCAAGGACAAGCCCGAGCAGAAGAACTCGCTCGAGCAGATCACCCTCTTCGTCGCCGGCCCGGCCGAGGCGCGCCGCGCATACGAGCGGCTCGAGCCCACCGTCGATGCCGTGTTCTTCGCCCGCGACCTGGTGAGCGAGCCCGCCAACGTCCTCTATCCCGCCGAGTTCGCCCGTCGCGCCCGCGAGCTCACCAAGCTCGGCGTCAAGGTCGAGATCCTGGGCGAAGCCGAGATGAAGAAGCTGGGCATGCACGTGCTGCTGGGTGTCGGCCAGGGCAGCGAGCGCGAATCGCAGCTCCTGGTGATGCGCTGGATGAATGGCCCGAAGTCGCAGAAGCCGGTCGCGCTGATCGGCAAGGGCGTGTGCTTCGACACCGGCGGCATCTCGCTGAAGCCCGCCGGCGGCATGGAGGACATGAAGTGGGACATGGGCGGCGCCGGCGCCGTCACCGGCGCCATGCGCCTGCTGGCCGGCCGCAAGGCGCGCGCCAACGTGGTCGGCGTCTGCGCCCTGGTCGAGAACATGCCGGACGGCAACGCCCAGCGCCCGGGAGACGTGGTCAAGAGCATGTCGGGCCAGACCGTCGAGGTCATCAACACGGACGCCGAGGGGCGACTGATCCTGTGCGACGCCATGTGGTACGCCCAGGAGAAGTTCAAGCCGGAGGCCATGGTCGAGCTCTCGACTCTGACCGGCGCGATCATCGTGGCCCTGGGCCACGAGCGCGCCGGCCTGTTCAGCAACAACACCCAGCTCTCCAACAAGCTGCGCGCCGCCGGCGCCGGCATCGGCGAAAAGCTGTGGCGCCTGCCGCTCGGCTCGAAGTACGACAAGATGATCGATTCCGAGATCGCCGACATGCGCAACGTCACCAACAGCCGTGACGCGAGCTCGATAACGGCGGCGCAGTTCCTGCAGCGCTTCGTGCAGGAGGGCGTGGCTTGGGCGCATGTCGACATCGCGGGTGTCGCCTGGTCGAACAAGGGCGACAGCACGACGCCGAAGGGCGCCACGGCCTACGGCGTGCGACTGCTCGATACCTGGATCGCCGAGAACTACGAGAAGTGATTGGCGGATGGCGACCGAGGTCAACTTCTATCACCTGACCCGTTCGTCGCTGGAAGACGCCTTGCCTCGCCTGCTGGTCAAGACCCTGCAGGCGGGCGAGCGGGCAGTGGTGATACTGGGCTCACCTGAGCGCGTCGATGCGCTCAATACCCATCTCTGGACCTGCGATCCCAACGGCTTTCTGCCGCACGGCGCCTCCAAGGACGGCGAGGCCGACCGCCAGCCGATCTGGCTGACGCATCTCGACGAGAATCCCAACGGCGCGAAGTTCCTGTTCATGGCCGACCGCGCGCGCTCGGAGAAGGTCGGCGACTACAAGCGCTGCTTCGAACTGTTCGACGGCCGCGACGACGCCGCCGTCGCGGAGTCGCGCGAACGCTGGAAGGCGTACAAGGCGGCGGGGCATGCGGTCGTCTACTGGCAACAGACACCGAGCGGTGGCTGGGAGAAGAAGGCCTGACGGCAGCACGGGCCTCTGGCCCGCGCTGCCTCAATGACGTTTCTCGCGCGGGAACCAGTAGCCGCGCCACGCTGACTTCAGGCGCTCCGAGATCGGAACCGGGCCCTCGGGGCGATAGAAGCCGGGCGAATCGGCCTCGAAAGTCGCCATGTACTCGCGATAAGGCAATGGCCGGCTGCGCAGGGGTTGCGTCTGAGCTGCCAGGAGATCGAGGCCGGCATCGACGTCGAAGAGCGGCGCGAACTCGGCGCGGCGCGCGAGCAGCAATTCGGCAGCCGCGTCGGGCACCTGCCATGCTGAAAAGACTGCGGCGAGCTTGGCGAGCCTTTCGACGTTGAACGTCCCGTCAGTGCGGTGAGGCGCCAGCACGTCGCGAGCGTAGTAGGCCTCGCCCTGGAACGGCCTGCCGGACACGGTCTCCGCCGGTGTCGGCCAGATGTAGCGAGCGGGCAGGGCGCGGACCGAGAAGTTCCGCACGTCGAGGCGGAACAGGTCGAAGCCGTGCGCCCGCATGAAGCGGTCGGTGTTGTGGAAGCTGTGCTCCCCGGCGTCCCCCGTGCCGACGAAGTTGACCTCGAGCTGCACCGCCATCACCCGCAGCGGATCGAAGCGGCCGGTGAAAGACTGCAAAATGTCGAAGTCCGCGCCGTCGACGTCGAGCTTGATGTAGTCGAGATCCTTCCAGCCGCGTTCCGCCAGGAGGGCGGGCAGGACGACGGGTTTCGCCGGATCGGCGAGCCCCGTCATCTCCCAGGCGTTGTGTCGAAGCTGCTCCTCCGTCGAGGCCTGCTTCAGACGCGCATCGCGGATCTCGCGCGTGCGCATGAAGCTCATGCGATCGCGCATCTTCATGATGAGCGGCGCCGCCGGCCCGGCCGAGATGTCGATCGGCCTGTCGGCCGTTCGCGCCGCGAAGGCCGCGACATAGGAGACGTCCGGATTGCGCTCCAGGCCGGCCAGGCGCTTGCACTCGCTGACGCTGGCATCGATGCCCAGCGCCTGCAGTCGGGGTTCGAAGGCCCGCCACAGGGGATCGAGACCGCCCGAGCAGCCGATGTCGAGCAGCCTGAACTTTTCGATCCTGAGACTTTCGGCGATGAGCGCCGCAAACGACGATGCCATTGCAACAGATTACACGGTCGCCACCGGCGTTGCAGGCGATCCGACCGCGCCCGGCAGGCGCAGCGGCGGCGCCGTCAGCAGGAAGCGCGAGCGCTTCTTGTCGCGTAGCCACAGCGCCAGGTCCTTCAGCCACCAGATCTCGCCGAGATTGAGCCCGAGCTTGAACAGGCAGTGATTGTGGATCGGCAGCGACGGATGCTCGGCATTGTCCGGGCCGGGCAGGGCGGGGACGGCCTCGACGCCGTAATTGTCGGCGATCAGGGCCGAGATGCCGCTGTCGGTGATCCATTGCAGCAGCCGGTTGTCGCGCCCGTCGAGCACGCAGCACATCGCGTGGGCGCGTGCCGGGTCGACCTTCTTGTCCATCTTGACGATCTCGTCGGTGAACCCGGTGTAGAGCAGCAACATATCGCCCGGCTCGACCACCGCCTTGTCGGCTTCCAGCACCTTGCGGAAGTCGTCGTAGTTCACATACCTGTGGTCGCGCCCGAAATGCTTCTCCAGGTCGACCAGCACGGCGCGGCCCTGGATCGCCTTGGCCGCCATGTTCTCGACGCCGAGCTTGTGGGCGTAGCTGAGATGGCCGCAGCCGTCGCGGCCGGCGGCGGGCTGCGGGCCGATCACGTCGACGCCCGCCTTGAAGCCGTTGTAGTAGAGCGGCTCGGGTACGCCGTCGCCGTCGGCGTCGAAGAAGCCGCCGACATGGGCGAGCGTGTCCCACTGCGTGGAGTACTGCAGCGTCAGGATCACGCGATCGTCGCTCGCCACGTCGACGAACAACGGATTTATGGACCTGGTGTGGAAGTTGAAGCGCCAGCCGTTCTCGTCGCCGGTCGGCGACAGTACCGGCGGCAAGCGGCGCGGGTTCAGCACATTGCCGCCCGGCAGGTCGAGCGGCAGGCTGAGGCAGAACGACAGGCCTTCCTTCACCTCGGCAATGCCCTGCAGCACCTTTGCAGGCGTGATGAGGTTCAACCGGCCGAGCTGGTCGTCGTCGCCCCAGTCGCCCCAGGTCGAGCCTTCGGGGCGGTGCTTCCAACGTTTCATTGCAATCTCCCTTCGCTGCGCGGGGAGACTATACGCGGGCGACGTCGTCGTGCACGCATGGCTCCTGCGCGGAATTCCGCAAACGAAAGCGGCCCGGATCGACTATCATCTGCCGCCATGTCCGCTGCTGCAGTACCCGCGTCGCGAGATGTTCGCGTCATAAGCCTGATCGGCGCTGCCCACGGCGTCAGCCACTACCACCAGCTCGCCTTCGCCACGATGCTGCTGATCGTGCGCCAGGAGGCGGGGCTGACCTTCACCGATGTCGGCCTGCTGGCCGGCGTCTTTTATGGCGTGTCCGGCATCGCGCAGACCATGGCCGGCTTTGCCGTCGACCGGTATGGCGCGCGACCGATCCTGGCCGGCGGCCTGTTCACCATCGGTGTCGCGCTGGCGCTGACATCGGTGGCGCATTCCTTTGTGGCCTTCGCCGCCATCGCGGTCGTCGCGGGCCTCGGCAACTCGGTGTTCCATCCCGCCGACTTCGCACTGCTCAACGCCTCGGTGAATCCCAACCGGCTCGGCCGCGCCTACAGCATCCACGGCGTCGGCGGCTCGCTCGGCTGGGCGGCGGCGCCGGTGATCTACTTTCTCGACAGCATGTTCGGCTGGGTCGGCGCGGCCATGATCGGCGCCATGCCCGGCCTCATCCTGTCGGTGCTGGTGTGGGCGCATCGCATCGATCTGGTCGACCATCGCATCAAGGATCGCGCGGCTGCCCAGCACGACGGCGCAAAGCCCGTGCTCGCGCTGTTCACCCATCCGGCGATCCTGCTGTGCATGGTCTACTTCGCCCTGATCGCGGCCAACACCGTCGGCATCCAGCAGTTCGCCGTGCCGGCCTGGGTCAGCATGTTCGGCGTCAGCGAGAATTACGCGGCGCTTTGCCTGATCGTGTTCATCGTCGGCTCCGCCGGCGGCGTGCTGATCGGCGGTCTCTTTGCCGACCGGGTGCGTCGCCACGATCGTGTGGCAATCTGGGGCCTGCTTATCGCAGGCGTGCTTACGGTGCCGATCGCAACCCAGGCGGTGGGGCCGACGCTGTTGCTGCCGCTGCTCGCGCTGGCCGGCGCCGCCGGTGGCGCGACCGGGCCGTCGCGCGACATGATCGTGCGCGGCGCCACGCCGCCTGGTGCATCGGGCAAGGTCTTCGGCTTCGTCTACTCGGGCCTCGACATCGGCTCGTTCTCGGCGCCGCCCGTGTTCGGCTTCCTGATGGGCGCAGGCATGCCGGCGATGATCTTCTGGATCGCCGTCGGCCTCTATGCCGTCAACGCCTGCCTGGTGATGGCGATCCGGCAGTCGACCGCGCCCGCGGCGGTGAGGCCGGCCGCGGCGGAATAGAGCTGCGCTAGGCCGCTTCGTAGGCTTCCTGCGCCACCAGCCACTCGTGCTCGGCATGGGCGATCTCGCGTTCGAGCCGGACCTTTTCCTTCTGCAGGTCGGCGACGCTGATCGACGGATCGGTGTAAGTCTCGGGGGCCGCCAGCTTGGCCTCGATGTCGCCGCGCTGCTTGTTGAGCTTGGCGATTCCTTTCTCGAGCGCCTCCAGTGCCTTCTTGAGCGGCGCGCGCTTGGCCCGCGAATCGGCTGACTGCTTGCGCTGTTCCTTCTTGGGCGCGGGCTCGGGAGCAGGCGCTGCCGTCTCGGCCGCCTCGCGCTTGCCCGCCTTGCCGCTCTTGCCGCCATTGCGTTCGCGCAACAGCTTGGCCTGGTAGTCGTCGATATCGCCGTCGAACGGCGTCACTTTGCCGTCGGCCACAACCCAGAGCTGGTCGGCGACCAGCTTCACGAGATGCGTGTCGTGGCTCACCAGCACGACCGCGCCGTCGAAGTCGTTGATGGCGTCGACCAGCGAGGCGCGCGCATCCATATCGAGATGGTTGGTCGGCTCGTCGAGCAACAGCAGGTGTGGGGCGTTGCGCGTCGCCAGCGACAGCAGGAGTCGCGTCTTTTCGCCGCCCGACAGCAGGCCGACCTTGAGATCGGCGCGGTCGCGGCTGAAGCCGAAGCGGCCGAGCTGGGCGCGCACCTTGGTCTCGCCCGCCGTCGGCCCGAGCGCGCTCGACATGTGATTGAAGGGCGTGGCCTCGTAGTCGAGGCTCTCTTCCTGGTCCTGCGAGAAGTAGCCGACACGCAGCTTCGACGAGCGCTTGATCCGGCCTTCGCGCGGCTTCAGGCGATCCGACAGGAGCCGAATGAAGGTCGACTTGCCGTTGCCATTCTGGCCGAGCAGCGCGATGCGGTCGTCCATGTCGAGGCGCAGGTCGAGCTTGCGCAGCACCGGCGGGCCGTCGCCGTAGCCGACCGTGACTTCGTCGATCGTCTCGATCGGCGAGGGCAGGTGATCGGGCGCCGGGAAGTTGAAGGCGATGCGCTCGTCGACCGGCACCGAGGCGATCGGTCCCAGCTTCTCGATCATCTTGATGCGCGACTGGGCCTGGCGCGCCTTGCTGGCCTTGGCCTTGAAACGGTCGACGAAGGCCTGCATGTGCTTGCGCTGGGCGGCGACCTTGGCCTGCTGAGCGGCGTCGTGCTCGAGCCGCTCGGCTCTGGTGCGCTCGAAGCGGTCGTAGTTGCCGTTGTAGGTGACGAGCTTCTGCTGGTCGATGTGCACGATGTGATCGCACACGTCATTCAGCAGGTCGCGGTCGTGGCTCACCATCAGCAGCGTGTGACGGAAGCGGCGCAGGTGCTCGGTCAGCCACAGCATCGCCTCGATGTCGAGATGGTTCGACGGCTCGTCGAGGATCAGGAGGTCGGGGTTGCTGAACAGCGTGCCGGCCAGCGCCACGCGCATGCGCCAGCCGCCGGAGAACTCGCCGCAGGGCCGCGCCTGGGCCGCGTTGTCGAAGCCGAGCCCGTGGAGGATCGAGGCGGCGCGCGCCGGGGCCGACGCTGCGCCGATCTCGTCGAGGCGGGCATGGATCTCGGCCAGCCGCAGGCCGTCCTGGCAGGTCGCGTCCTCTGCCAGCAGGGCGGTGCGCTCGGCGTCGGCCGCCAGCACCGCGTCGAGCACCGGGATATCGCCGCCCGGAGGGTCCTGCGGCACCGAGCCCACGCGGGTGCGGCCGGTCATGTTGATGTTGCCGCCGTCGGCCTCTAGCTGGCCCTGGATCAGGCGCAGCAGCGTCGACTTGCCCGCGCCGTTGCGGCCGACCAGACCGACCTTCCAGCCGTCCGAAATGGCCGCCGAGGCGCGGTCGAACAGGACGCGCTCGCCGTGGCGGAAAGAAAGGTCGTTGACGTGCAGCATGGGGCCGCGGCGTTTAACACGCGAAAGGCCCCGGTCCAACCGGCTTGCCGGTGCGGAACCCCGCGTTTATAAGGCGCGCCCACGCGCTGAAAGCACACGCTGAAGAGGGATTTATGGCCGTCGAACGCACTTTCTCGATCATCAAGCCGGACGCGACGCGCCGGAACCTGACCGGCAAGATCAACGCCCGCTTCGAAGATAAGGGCCTGCGCATCGTGGCCCAGCGCCGCATCTGGATGAGCCAGCAGCAGGCCGAGACGTTCTACGGCGTGCACAAGGAGCGCCCGTTTTTCAAGGATCTCGTGAAGTTCATGACCTCCGGGCCGGTCGTGGTGCAGGTCCTGGAAGGCGAGGGCGCCATCGCCAAGAACCGCGAGATCATGGGCGCCACCAACCCGGCCAACGCCGCGGCGGGCACGATCCGCAAGGACTTCGCCGAATCGATCGAAGCCAACTCCGTGCACGGCTCGGACTCGCCCGAGAACGCCGCGATCGAGATCGCCTATTTCTTCGCCGGCGCCGAGATCGTCGGCTGAACGGCGAAACTGCCCGCGAAACAAAAAGCGGCCCACTTGGGCCGCTTTCTTATTGCCGTGTCGCCCGCGGCGTCAGCTCATGACGGCGAAGGCCACCAGCAGGGCGAGCGTGCCGCCGATGCCGAGCAGCAGGGCGAAGATCGGCGTGTTGCCGACCAGGCCCAGCGCCATGCAGGCCAGCAGCAGCACGACGAACAGGATGCCGAACAGCACCAGCTTGTTGAACGCGTTGTAGGTACTGAAGTGGGCGGGGTAGTCGTCCTGCACGTCGGCCATGGTCCTCGGAATTCCTAGGTTGGATCGGGATCTTATAGCGAACTAGGGGTCGGGCGAGAAGAGGAGGGTGGCGCCTCGACGGACGCCCGCGACGGCCACTTGCCGACCCGAAACGGACAGGCGGCCCTCGGCGAACCAGCGCACCGCCAGCGGATAGAGGCGGTGCTCCTGGCGCAGGATGCGTGCGGCAAGGCGGTCGGCGTCATCATCCGGCAACACCGGCACGGCGGCCTGCGCGATGATCGGGCCGGAATCGAGGTCGGCCGTGACGAAATGTACCGTGCAGCCGCTGATGCGAGCGCCTGCGTCGATCGCCTGCTGCTGCACCCGCAGGCCTGGAAAGGCGGGAAGCAGCGAGGGATGGATGTTGACGATGCGGTCCTTCCAGTGCGCGGCGAACCACGGGCTCTGGATGCGCATGAAGCCCGCCAGCGCCACCAGCCCTACGCCGTTCTTCTCCAGCTCCGCCGACACGACGCGGTCGAAGCTCTCGCGGGCGGGAAACTGCTTGTGCGGTACGACCGCGGTCGCCACGCCGGCTTCCTGCGCGATCTCGAGCCCGGCTGCGCTTGCCACGTTGCTCACGACGACGGCGATTTCGGCCGGATAGTCCGGCGCGCGGGCAGCAGCAATGAGCGCGGCCATGTTGCTGCCGCGGCCCGAGATCAGGATGCCGACCTTCAGCTTCGCCATAGGCTCTCGGCATGATCGACCACGCAGTCGGCTTCGCCCTGCGGGCCGGCCTCGATGACGCCCACCTCGCGCACGGTCTCGCCGGCATCGGCCAGCGCCTCGGCGACGTTCGCGGCATCGGAGGCAGCGGTGACGACGATCATGCCAAGTCCGCAGTTGAACGTACGCAGCATGTCGTCCGTCGGCACCTGGCCGATCTCGCGCAGCCAGCGGAACACCGCCGGCACCTGCCATTGCCGCGCATCGAGCCGCGCACGCGTGCCGTCGGGCAGGCAGCGCGGCACGTTGCCCGGCAGGCCGCCGCCGGTGATATGCGCCAGCCCTTTGATGGCGCCGGTACTGCGGATCGCCGCCAGCAGCGGCTTCACGTAGATGCGTGTCGGCTCGAGCAGGGCCTGGCCAAGCGCTCCGGCGGCGAACGGGGCGGCAGCGTCGTAACCCAGACCGCTGCGCGCCACGATGCTGCGGACCAGCGAATAGCCATTCGAATGCGCGCCATTGGACGCGAGGCCCAGCACCACGTCACCCGGTGCGATGTCGGGCCGCGGCAGCAATTCATCGCGCTCGGCGGCGCCGACCGAGAAGCCCGCGAGGTCGTAGTCGCCCGAGGCATACATGCCGGGCATTTCCGCGGTCTCACCACCAACCAGCGCACAGCCCGCGCGCCGACATCCTTCGGCGATGCCGGCGACGACTCGGCGGCCGGCTTCGACGTCGAGCTTGCCGCTGGCGTAGTAGTCGAGGAAGAACAGCGGCTCGGCGCCCTGCACGACGATGTCGTTGACGCACATCGCCACCAGGTCGATGCCGACGGTGTCGGGAATTAACGCCTCGATCGCGACCTTGAGCTTGGTGCCGACACCGTCGGTGCCCGATACGAGAATCGGGTCCTTGAATCCTGCCGCCTTGAGATCGAACAGGCCGCCGAATCCGCCCAGTCCGCCCATCACGCCGCGCCGATCGGTGCTGCGTGCCAACGGTTTGATGTGCTCGACCAGCGCGTCGCCTGCGTCGATGTCGACGCCGGCGTCCTTGTAGGTCAGGGGTGGGCTGTTGTGGCCTTGTTTGCTCAAGCCGGGCTCATTCGCTAGACAGGTGGCCGCGAACATAACCAAAAACCGGACCCCCGCAATGCCGCCAGTCCGCTGGTTTTCCACGATCCTCTTCGCCCTGCTGACGGCCTTTTCCTTATCCGGTGGGGTATTCGCACAGGGCAGCAACAGCTACACGGTCTCCGACGTCGATGTCGATGTGACCGCGCCCGATGCCGTGCAGGCGCGCCAACAGGGCATCGCCGAGGCGCGGCGCAAGGCGGCGAAGATGCTGGTCGACCGCGTCGTGGCGCCCGAAGACCGAGCCCGCGTGACGATCCCCAGCGACGCCAGCCTCGAGGGCATGGTGCGCGGTATCGAGTTCGTGCGCGAGCGTTCCGCACCCGGCCGTTACATCGCCACGCTCAACGTCGTGTTCCAGCCCGATCCGGTGAAAGGCTGGCTCGGCCAGTCCGGCGTCAAGATCGCCGAGACGGTGTCGCGCTCGGCGCTGGTCATTCCGCTGTGGAAGGGCCCGGCTGGCGTCGAGCCGCTCGACGACCGCAACCCCTGGCGCGAGGCGTGGCGCGCGCTCGACACCGCCGGCAGCGCCGTGCCGGTGACGGTGCTGCGCGGCGACCAGCTCGACCAGGGCGCGGTGACGGCGGAGGAACTCTATGTCGGCAACGTCTCGGCGCTGGCCCGCCTCAACGAGCGTTATCGCGCGCCGACCATCGTCGTGGCGATCGTCGAGGGCAACAAGGATGGCGGGCCTCTGACCGTCGGCGGCCTGCGCTACGACGCGCAGACCGGAGCGCGCAGCGAGC